>CAYYHX010000275.1:0-2794 GCA_964471835.1 uncultured Hungatella sp. | reverse complement strand
ATTCCGGGAAATGTTTTCCGTATTGAAGAAAAAGGTGCGGTATGGTATGATAAATCCTGACCGGCCGGGAGTTCGGGAATCGGTTTTTATCACATTTGGGGAAAGGTTATTGAATGCGGAGGCGGTATGGATTCTCCCTGTAGCGGCAGTGAAAGAAACAGGGAATCCTGCAGCGCACATTTCCGGATAGAAATGTGCGGAGTGCAGAGAATAATCGCCCGAAAATCCAGAATATATCTTCGAAAAACCGCTGAAGTGGATGCGTATTTTCTGAAATACTACGAAGAAAACAGGTCTTTGACGAACAAAGGAAGACGAAGGAACGAAAAAAATTGAACCGTTAAAAAAGAGAGAGGGAAAACGAAAATGGCGGATGTAAGACCGTTTGTGTGTGTGAGGCCGGCGGAGGCCGTAGCGAGCGAGGTGGCGGCGCTGCCTTATGACGTGTACAGCAGGGAGGAGGCCCGCGAGGCGGTGAAGGGGAAGCCGCTTTCCTTCCTGAATATCGACCGGGCGGAGACGCAGTTTACGGACGAGGTGGATATCTACGATCCGCGGGTGTACGAGAAAGCGAGAGAACTGCTTCAGGCGGAGATCGCGGACGGTACGTTTGTGACGGATGAGGGGGAGAATTATTATCTGTACCGGCTGACGATGAACGGGCGGAGCCAGACGGGGATCGTGGCGTGCTGCGCGATCGATGATTACCGGAACGGAGTGATTAAGAAGCATGAGAATACGCGGGAAGAGAAGGAGCAGGACCGGATCCGCCATGTGGATGTGACGGGGGCGCATACGGGGCCGATTTTCCTGGCTTATCGGAGGAATGAAACGCTGGCGCGGGTCACGGCGCGCGTGATGGAGAAGGCGCCGCTGTATGATTTCGTGGCGGAGGACGGGATCGGACACACGGTCTGGAGGATCAGCGACCGCGAGACGGTGGACGAGATCCGAGCGGCGTTCGGTAAAGTGCCTTGTATCTACATCGCGGACGGACACCATCGGGCGGCTTCGGCGGTGAAAGTGGGCTTAAAGCGCCGCGCGGAGAATCCCGGATATACGGGCGAAGAGCCGTTCAATTATTTTCTGGCGGTGCTGTTCCCGGAGGAGCAGCTGATGATCATGCCGTATAACCGCGTGGTAAGGGATCTGAACGGGTTGTCAGAAGAAGAATTCCTGGAGGCCGTGCGGAAGAATTTTGAAGTGGAAGCGATGGGAAGCGGCACGGCTGTTCAGGGGAAGGCTGCCGGAAATGTGTCCGCTTGCGAAGGGGCAGGCGGGGACGGCCGTGTGCCGGTCTGCCGTGGGATGCTCCCCGGCAGAAAGGAAAAGGAATACGGGAACAGGGCGAACTCTTCTGCAGCGGCTGAACAGGCGGCGGCAGCAGCAGCCGGGGGCTTCGCCCCCTCGGAAAAAGGCACTTTCGGTATGTATCTGGGCGGCGTCTGGTATAAGCTGACGGCGAAGCCGGAGATTCTGGCCGCGGCGGGAACCGATCCGGTGAAGAGCCTGGACGTGTCGGTGCTGCAGGACTATCTGCTGGGGCCGGTACTGGGCATCGGGGATCCCAGAACCGATAAGCGGATTGATTTCATCGGGGGAATCCGGGGCCTGGGCGAACTGGAGCGGCGGGTGGCGGACGGCATGGCGGCGGCGTTTTCGATGTACCCGACGTCGATTCAGGAACTGTTCGCGGTGGCGGACGCGGGTCTTCTGATGCCGCCGAAATCGACGTGGTTCGAGCCGAAGCTGCGCAGCGGGCTCTTCATTCACCGGATTTAAGGCAGGCGGCAGGCGGCGTCCGCCGGCCGCGGCCCGGACCGTACGGTACGAAGTACGGAAAACGGTATGCAGCTTGTAACTAACTTGTAACTTTGGAATGGAACCAGAATAAGGGGGAATCTGTCATGCGCGACACCGCATATCTGAAGCTCCTGGCCCGCGAGTATCCGACGATTCGCGCCGCAGCCAGCGAGATCATCAACCTGACCGCTATCGCCGGTCTGCCGAAAGGCACGGAATATTTCTTCAGCGACCTGCACGGAGAGCACGAGGCGTTTATCCATCTTCTGCGCTCTTCTTCCGGCATCATCCGCGAGAAGATCAAGGAGACGTTCGGCTATGTGATCCCGGAGGCCGACCAGGATGAACTGGCCAATCTGATCTATTATCCGCGGAAGGAACTGGCCCGCATGGAGCGGGAGGGCAGGGCCGGCGACGACTGGAAACGGATCACGATCTACCGCCTGGTGCAGATCAGCAAGGAGGTTTCCTCCAAATACACCCGCTCCAAGGTCCGCAAGAGCATGTCGCCCGATTTTGCCTATGTGATCGACGAGCTGCTCCATGTGGATTACAACGATGAGAATAAAAAGGTTTATTACAGCGAGATCGTCCGCTCGATCATTGACATCGATATCGCGGATCAATTCATCTGCGACCTCTGCGAGCTGATTCAGAGGCTGACGATCGACCGCCTCCATATTATCGGCGATATCTTCGACCGCGGCCCCAGGGCCGACCTGATCATGGAGGAGCTGATGCATTTCCACGATGTCGATATCCAGTGGGGCAACCACGACATCTCCTGGATGGGCGCCGCCACCGGCAATCTGGCCTGCATCTGCAACGTGCTGCGCATCGCGATCAGCTACAACGGTTTCGATGTGCTGGAGGACGGCTACGGCATCAACCTGCGGCCGCTGTCCATGTTTGCCGCGGCGACCTACCGGGACGATCCCTGCCGCCGCTTCTCGCCCCATATCCTCGACGAGAATATCTACGACGCCGTTGA
>CAYYHX010000274.1:0-2810 GCA_964471835.1 uncultured Hungatella sp. | reverse complement strand
ATTACGACGAGATGGTGCAGATGATCCGCGGTATCTTCGCGAATGCGCTGAAGACGAATGACAGTCTGGAGCGTGCGGTGCTGACCGGTTGCCTGCGTGTTTCCAAGGAAAGTATCTTTACCGGGATGAATCGCGTTAGCATGCATGAGAACACGCCAGTGGCGTGTTCTTCGCACAACCTGCGTGTTCTGACGGTCACGGATTCCCGCTGCAGCGGGTACTTCGGGTTCACGGATGAGGAAGTCCGCCGGTTCCTGGAATACTATGACCTGTCGGATGCTTATGACAGGGTGCGGGAGTGGTACGACGGCTACCGGTTCGGGGACAAGGAGATCTATTGCCCCTGGGACGTGATCAACTATATGGATCTGCTGCGGGCGGAGCCAGACGCGGCGCCGCAGAATTTCTGGGCGAATTCGAGCGGCAACGACGCGGTGCAGGAGTTTGTGCGGAAGATGGACGCCGGCTCGGCCCGTGAGGAGCTGCAGGCGCTGGTGGACGGGGGGACGGTCGTCAAGAAACTCCGCCCGGAACTGACGTACCGGGAGATGTATCATTCCATCGAGAACCTGTGGAGCCTGCTCTACATGACCGGCTACCTGACCAGTTCGGGTCAGGCGGACGAGAACGGGACGCTGCTGGTGATCCCGAACCGCGAGATCCGTGGGATCTATACGGATCAGATCATGGAGCTGTTTCGGGAGGAGACGAAGAAGGACGGGGAGTCGCTTCAAAAGTTGTGCGGCGCACTGGCGGCCGGGGACGCGGCCGGAGTGGAGAAGGCGTTCGGCAGTTACCTGCGGCGGGCGATCAGCATCCGCGACACGTCGGTGCGGAAGACGCGCAAGGAGAATTTCTACCACGGTATCCTGATGGGGATCCTGGCGTACAAGGCGGACTGGATCGTGACCAGCAACCGGGAGACGGGGGACGGCTACGGGGACATTCTGGTGAAAGCTGTGGACGGCAGCCTCGGGATCGTGATCGAGGTAAAATACGCCGAGGACGGCGATCTGGAGAAAGGGCTTCGGCAGGCGCTGGCGCAGATCGAGATGAGGCGCTATGCCGAGGCCCTGCTGGACGACGGTGTGGAGAAAGTGCTGAAGTATGGGATTGCCTGCTACAAGAAGCGGTGCAGGGTCGCGCTTGCGGATCATGCGCGATAAGAAACATTGCAGGGTCGCGTTTGCAGATCGAATGCTATAAGAAGCGCTGCAGGTGGCGCTTACGGATCGCGTGCGATAAAAAGTGTTGCCGTGTTGCGCTTTGCATCTTTATAACGATTAAGCGGCAGTCCTCGAATAACTTGCGGTCATTGATTAAGCCTGAATTATTCACGGCGATAAAATATGAACACACCTTCGCCGATTAATGTGATAGTTTTGACTTCTCAACCGCGCTGAGCGCTTTCCTTGATGAAGTTTTCCATCTTTCCCCTGCCGCAGTAAAACTGAATGATCTGATACGGCTCCATCGTCATCGTGGCTACTATGAATGTGTACAGGTGAACGAATTGGTTCGCTGGCTTCTCTACCTTGAAAACAACGCGGCGGGGGTGCTCCCAACTTCCTGCCTGATACTCAAATTCTCCGTACTCGACGGCATAGTCGATCTGATTCCGCCTGGTCGCCCTGTATAGGGCCTCGTCGGCATCAGCGGCCATTTCGACCAAAGTGCCGTTCTGCTTCAATCGGATCGCATACAGACAGTCGTTCTCCTCGCAGGCCTCATAGAAATCAGGAGAGGCGAAGCCGCTGTCTCCACGCAGATAGAATGGAAGCGACTGGTCATACGTCCGGTATTCCTTCATCAGCGGGATCATAAACTGATCTGTATCTTTGCTGCAGTATTGGGTCCCGTCCCGGAGTTCGACTTTCAGCATGTCACCGGTCAGTCGTCGTAGCAAAGCAGCAGATGATAGCCGTGGGCCTGATAATGGAAGTTAAATCCTTCGCCCTCCTGATTCCCGTAGGTGTTCAGGAGCGTAGAGTCCAAATCGAAAAGGATATGCTCCGGCTTCCTGATCGAATAAAGGGTCTGCCGCATTCCCCGGTCGATCCGTTCAAACTGCTCCAGCGTGGATTCGTTCATGCGGCTGAAGAACCGTGACAACGTTGGCTGTGAAGCGAGGGCCGGTTTGTCAAGGACGGCAGTCATGACCGGGTCATAAGTCAGTTCGTCCGCGCAGTCATCTTCAAAATAAGCAGCGATGATCTGATAAATTGCCTGCATGAGATTGTCGGAATCGGAATGGATCCGATGCGCTGCGGTGTCCTGCGTGTGAAATGATTGCTTAAGCAGACGGGTCAACCCAATTTTTGCGGCGAATTCCTTGATCAGCAGGAGGCCGCCGTCAGAGGAGAGGTCGCCGCAGTTAAAATTAATTTTTATTTTTTTGTTGCTTTCCAGTGAAAAGGTGTTAATAATAGCCATGGGGGGACTCCTTTCTTTGGTGAGACATTGGATTTGATAAGGGGTTCTTTTTCTATCACTTTTCAGATGAAAGCAAAAAAATCAGCAAACGTAGCAACTGTACGGCTTTCCGCCTTTTTTTCGAATGACGGTGAATAATTCAGGGTTCAAGAAAAAAAGCCCTCAACGGGCAAAAAAATTTATCCGGAAATACGGGTTTTTCCGGACATCAATGCGGATAATGCTGAGATATGGCGGCAGGGAACGTCGGAACATTCCTAGTACTTCGTCGGAAGACAGGAGGAGGTGCTGCCGTTCCTGCCTGCCGCAAACCGGGGGGAAGATTGGTTTTTCATTCCGCACTTGAAAACGCGGAGCATTCTTTATATAATAAACCT
>CAYYHX010000273.1:1510-2816 GCA_964471835.1 uncultured Hungatella sp. | reverse complement strand
CCTGTTCGAAGAAGCTGACCAGCTGTTCGATGAAGTACCAGCTGATCATGGCCCGTTCGCTTCCGGAGGAAGTGACCCAGGGTACGCTTGAGGGCGACCTGGTGCCGGGCGACATCACATTTTACCGCCTGCAGAGCACCGCGGACAACCATCTGCGCGCTTATGTGGCGCAGGGTGAGATCCTGCCGGTGGCGACCCGTTCCTTCGGCGGCATCGGCGTCTTCGCGATCCCGGAGATGGGCCGTTTCTACCGCCATGTGCTGATCGAAGGCGGTTTCCCGCACCACGGCGCGGTGGCGTTCGGACACTATGGCAAGGCGCTGTTCGAGGTATTTAAGTATCTGGGCGCGGAGAGCATCGGATACAACCAGCCGAAGAACATTCCGTATCCGACGGAGAATCCGTTTGCGTGATCCGGTAAGGCATAGACGGGGGCGGCTGCCGCGGCGGCCGCTTCCTTTGTGTAGTGTGGGGGGCAGAAGGAGGAAAATACAATGCCGATCAATCGTTATGAGCTGGTGAGCCGGCACAATCCCGTGCTGACCGAGGCGGACGCGGCGTCGCCTTTGTCTGTCGGCAACGGGAATTTTGCCTACACGGCTGATATCACGGGGATGCAGACCCTGTATGAGACATATAAGGAGGTTCTGCCGCTGTGTACGATGGCGCAGTGGGGGTGGCACACGAAGCCGGCCGGGCCGGATCGCTATGCATGGCGTCCGGATGAGGTGGAAATGACCGAATATCCCTATCGGGGGCGCACGGTCCGTTACGCGGTGGAGAAGAAAGAGGGAAATGAACAGGTCTACGACTGGCTGCGCCGGAATCCTCACAAGTTCAACCTGGCCAGGATCGGCCTTGTTTATGACAAATGTCCGATCAGCCCGGAGCGGATCACGGGAATCCGGCAGGAATTGAAGCTGTATGAAGGAGTTCTGGACAGCAGTTTCCGGCTGGACGGGACCGAATGCCATGTGGTCACGGCGGTGGCCGGGACGCGGGACGCGGTGGGATTTGAGATCCGGTCGGAGCTGCTGGGCCGGGGGCTGGCGGTGGAACTGGCGTTTCCATACGGAAGCCCGGATATCACGGCCAGCGACTGGGAGCATGGGGAGGCTCATGAGACGGAGATTCTCGATGACGGCGACGATTATGTCATCCTGCGGCGGACGCTGGACAGGGATGTCTATGACGTGACGGTGACATTGGAAGGGGCGGAGATGCGGGTCGTCGGAAAGCACCGGTTCCTTGTGGTGTGTACGGAGGGGGACGGCGTGATGCGCCTGACGGCGGAATTCGTGCGCAG
>CAYYHX010000273.1:0-1410 GCA_964471835.1 uncultured Hungatella sp. | reverse complement strand
GAAGACGAAGACGCCGCGTCCGGTGTTCCGCCCTGTCTGCTTTACATGGAACAGGTTCTGGCCGCCAGCCGGGCGTATTTTCAGGATTTCTGGGAGAAGGGCGGGGTGATCGACCTGCATAAGAGCCGGGACAGCCGCGCCATGGAACTGGAACGCCGCATCGTGCTTTCCCAGTATCTGCTGGGAATCCAGTCCGCCGGCTGCGTGCCCCCGGCAGAGACCGGTCTGACCTGCAACAGCTGGTACGGCAAAGCCCATCTGGAAATGTATTTCTGGCATGAGGCGTACCTGCCGCTGTGGAACCACACCGAACTGCTGGAGCGCAGTCTCGACTGGTATCTGGAACATCTGCCCGAAGCACGGCAGAACGCCGCCTGCAACGGCTATCGTGGGGCGCGCTGGCCGAAGATGGTGGCGGCGGATGCGGTCAACAGCCCTTCGAATATCGCGACGCTTCTCGTGTGGCAGCAGCCCCACATTATCTATATGCTGGAGATGGCTTATCAGAACCTGGTGCGGCGGGAAAGGGAGTCCGGGATCGCGGATGAATCAGGAGTCCGGGAAGCGGCAGACATGAAACCGGAAGGCACGAAACCGGGTTCGCGGGAATTTCTGGAGAAATATTATCCTTTGGTGGAGGAAACCGCGGTATTCATGGCGGATTTCGCCGTTTACAATGAGGAGCGGGGTGTCTATGAACTTCTTTCCCCGCTGATCCCCGTGCAGGAAAACCATCGTTCCATGGAAACGAAGAATCCCGCGTTTGAGGTAGAGTACTGGCGGTACACGCTCCTGCTGGCCGCCGAATGGGCCGAGCGTCTGGGCCGCACCGCGCCGGACGAGTGGAGGCAGACGGCGGAGCACATGGCGCCGATAGCCGTGAAGGACGGCTGTTATCTGGCCCATGACAACTGTCCCGACAGCTATGGCGAGTACGCTTACGACCATCCGTCGATGCTCTGCGCCTACGGCGTCATCGACAGCGGGCGGATCGATCCTCAGATCATGGCCAATTCCCTGCGTCGTGTGGAGGAGGTATGGGATTACCCCTCCCTCTGGGGCTGGGATTTCGCGGTCATGTGCATGACGGCGGTTCGCCTGGGCGATCCGGAATATGCGGTTCGGCTGCTGCTGATGGATACGCCCAAGAATACCTACGTCGCCAGCGGCAACAATTTCCAGCAGGGCAGGACGGATCTGCCCCTGTATCTGCCGGGAAACGGCTCCCTTCTTCTGGCGGCGGCTCTGATGACGGCAGGCTATCCCGGAAGCGGCCCGCTGCCTGGCTTCCCGAAGGACGGGCAGTGGGAGGTCGAGTTCGAGGGGATCGATCCGTTCCCGTGCTGAGTGCCGCACGGGAATCTGCGATATAGGGCGGGAATGCATCCTGTTTCGTGATCTCATTCGCAG
>CAYYHX010000272.1:0-2824 GCA_964471835.1 uncultured Hungatella sp. | reverse complement strand
TTTACCTCTGTCACAGACACAAACTTTTCGGCACCGTTTCCTCCTGTCACAGACACAAACTTTTCGGCACCGTTTCCTCCTGTCACAGACAAGAAAGTCCTTCCAGCGTCACGCCCGCACAGCGGCGCAGGGCGATCAGCCGCTCCCCGTCCGTCTGCGCATCCCCCAGACAAATGTTGCGGAACACGATATTTTTCGCCTCGTAGCCCGGCACATCGAAACCGTCCACGAGGATTGCCTGGCAGGGTTCCTGACTGCCGTCCCGGTTCACAAGCCGGCAGGTGATTTCAACATTTTCAAACGTACAGTCTGAAAATACCGGCGGAGCGGGAGCCGGTTCGCCGTCGTCGTTGTAGCCGACGGAATGAATCATGACGCGCGGGGTCCGGCAGTCGCGCACACGGACATTCCTCACATAGCCGCCCCGCTTTTTGGTTCCCTTGATCTCCAGGCCGCAGAGCGACCGGCCCATATCGCAGTCCCAGATGGAAACGTCCTCGATGCCGCCGGAAATCTCGCTCCCCAGCGTGATCCCGTGGCCTCCGCGGCTTACGCAGTCGAAGATGCGGACATGGCGCGTGGGGCGGCCGATCCGGTTGCCTTCCGGGTTCTTGCCGGACTTGATCGCGATGGAATCGTCCCCGGTGTCGAACACACAGCCGAAGATCGTGCAGTTGGTGGAAGAATCCGGATCCCAGCCGTCCCCGTTCCAGACGTCTTTTGAATGGAACTTGCAGTCGTGCGTGACAATCCGGTCCGAATAGATCATGTGGACATTCCAGCTGGCGCCGTCCCGGAGTGTTAGCCCGTCCAGAACCACACCGCGGCAGCGGCTCATGTTGATCAGCCGGGGACGGACGCGCCCGGGGATCGTCTCCGGCTTCTCATATTCCCTGATCTTATCGCCCATAGCCTGCAGCCGGTCTTTGAGCCGCTCCGTTTCCCTGGAAATGATCCGTTCCGCGAGGACCCGCCCACCGCTGGCAATGGTTCCGCGGCCGCGGATAACTACGTTCTCACAGACGTAGGACGGAACTGCCCCTGCGGTTCCCGGCTTCTCCGCCGGATGCTCCAGCCAGCCCAGATTCAGCAGGCTGCTGTAACATTCCATCTCGATACCTTCGAATCGGCTCCAGATACGCGGCAGATAATCTTCCGGTTCTGCGGTTCCCTGCAGCACCGCTCCCTCGTCCAGATACAGTTCCATATCGCTGTGGAGATGAAGCGCGCCGGTCAGGAATACGCCGGCCGGAATATACACGGAACCGCCCGGACCGCAGTCGTCGATAGCCCGCTGGATGGCGGCTGTGTTGAGAGTCTTCCCGTCGCCGGACGCCAGATACGGCGCTTTCGTCACATCAAGGCGCGGACGAACCGGCTTAAGCGATACCGTGAGCGGGGCAGATACGGCCCACGGCTGCAAGGACTGGTATTTAAATGTAGTTTTCATCCCCTGTTCCAATGGACGTTCCATGGGGAGAAACTCCTGCTCCCGCAGCACATGCACCCGCACCGTATGGACACTGCCCGGCTCCAGACCCGTGAGCCGAAAATGTGTTCTGTCCGTTCCCCCGGCCTCGCGGTCATCACAGAAAATCCGGTAAGTATACGATCCCGACGGCCTCTCCGGCTTCTCCCAATACACGGTAACATCCGTATCGGAAGATGCCGCCTCAAGTTCAAATGCTAATTCTTTCACATCATTTTCTCCTCATATGAAATGACTATTGTCACACTTGTTCTAAAACAGAACCGCAGCAGATGCCATCCTTTTGCTCTTTTGGCCCATTTGTGGCAGAAGAACAAGGAAAGCGGCGCTTGCGGCAGCCGACGTTAAATGAGTATCCCCATCGAAACGCAAGTCGAGATAATATAGTATGGGCAGAGATCACCGTATGCCCGGCACATACAAGGAGTAACAGCATGGATACGGCAGCTGACACTGTGCCAAACGAACAGACCCAGAACCCGAAAGTTGCGGAAGAAGACGAGTCCGTGCGCTGCGACGCAACGGCGAAAAAACGGATCGCGGAGAGATTTATCGAAAGGGAACCGGAGATCGGCACTCTGGCCGTCCATCGGAACCATCCGGACAGAGGAAGGGGCAGAAAGACTTCCCACAGAAGACAGGCCGTCGAGGAGCGCTTAAGGGATGATCACCACGAAGAGATGCAGGACTATGACCTGATGCCGGTCGTGGTATTGCGGCTTGGAAGTAAACGGATATCCGATCCCTGCCCCCGCCGGCCTCTCTCTCGTTTATATGTCCGCTTCCACCAGTTTTCCGTCTCTCCAGATCCGCTCAAGGTCATAGAACAGACGATCCTCCCGGCAGAAGGCGTGGACAATCATGTCTCCGTAGTCCATCAAAATCCAGTTTGCGGTTCCGTAACCTTCGATCTGGCGGCATACATAGCCGGCTTTGTCAAGAACCTCTTCGACATTATCTACCATGGCCTGTACCTGATTCGGATTGGAACCGTCGGCAATGATGAAATAATCGGCCAGAACAGAAACCTGGCTGATATCAATGATTTTGATATTATGTGCTTTCTTGTCCTCCAGGGCGGCTCTTGCCAGGCGAACGATTTCCGGTGCGTCCGATAGGCTCTCAACCGCTGTTCTGCCGGCTGCATCCTGTTCCAATCCCGCTACCTCGTCCGTCATTTCTTTCCGCCTGATTTCACCCATTTACACTCTCCTCCAATCAATCTTCGGTACATTTTAACTTAACACGTTCCGCTTCTTCCGGATTCAACAAGATAATCGTACGCTTCCTGTGTCATCGGATCAACAGGCATTCCCCGCTTCTGCAGATACTGAA
>CAYYHX010000271.1:0-2825 GCA_964471835.1 uncultured Hungatella sp. | reverse complement strand
TCGCTCAGACAGCCATCTACTCAGACGGCTCCTTACGCAGACAGCCCCCTGCTCAAACAGCTCCTTACTCAGACTTCCCGCGTCGCTTCCCGGAGCCACGCGCGTTCTTCCTCGTTCAGATAGGGCGAAATCTTCTCATAGACCTGTTTATGGTACGCGTTCAGGTATTCCACGTCCCGCTTCTCCATCAGCGACACGTCAAGCGCGTCCAGATCGATCGGCACATAAGTCAGGAACTCGAATTCCATGAACTGCCCGTACTCGTTCTTCTCCGCCTTCCTGCATACCATCAGGTTCTCCGTCCGGACGCCGTGGCTCCCCTCGATATAGACGCCGGGCTCGTCGGAGCAGATCATGCCTTCCTCAAAGGCCACTGCCTCCGTCCTCTCCGGCATTGCCTTCCAGCGGAAACCCACGGGCCCTTCGTGGACATTTAACAGATAGCCGACGCCGTGTCCGGTGCCGTGGTTGAAATTAAGGCCCCGGCTCCAGAACGGCTCCCTGGCCACATAATCCAACGTCATGCCGCTGCTGCCGTAGAGAAATTTCACATGCCCCAGCCGCAGCATACTCATGGCGACCAGCGTGAAATGTTCCCGTTCTTCTTCCGTGATCGGTCCCAGCGCGATGGTTCTGGTGATGTCCGTGGTCCCCTCATAGTACTGGCCACCGGAATCCACCAGGTACAGTCCGCGCGGCTCGATCACCGCGTTCGATTCGGGCGTCGCCGCGTAGTGGCACATGGCCGCATTGGCGCCGTAGGCGGAGATCGTGTCAAAACTCAGGCCCAGATTGCCTTTCTGCTGCCTGCGCAGCTCTTCCAGATAGTCCGAGACGCTGATCTCTGTCATCGGGATCCTGCCGACGTTCTTCTTCATCCAATAGATGAATTTCGTCACCGCGACGCCGTCCTTCACATGAGCGCGGCGCATATTTTCGATCTCGGTCGGGTTCTTGACGGCTTTCGAAAATGTCGTCGGATTGGGCTTATTGATCACCTTGTTGCTGCCGTCCAGATTGCCGGTCAGCGCGAAATTCGTCCTCCCCATCTCCAGAAGCACGCGCTCGCCGTGCAGTGTTTTCACAAATTCATAAATGTCATTGTACGGTTTTACGGTCACACCGACACTGGCCAGATACACCCGCACTTCATCATTCAGCGTCTTTTCATTGAGAAAGAGGAAAAATTTGTCCATCGTTATCACGGCGTAGGAAAGCACCACCGGATTGCATGGCACGTCGCCGCCGCGGATATTGAGCAGCCAGACGATGTCATCCATGCTGGTAAGGATATGGACGGTCGCCTTCTGTTCCTTCATCTTCGCGCGCAGATCCGCGATCTTCTCCGAAGCCGGTTTGCCGGTATATTGCTCACCGAGAATCCAGACCGGCTCCGCCGACAGGGCCGGCCGGTCCGGCCAGATCTCCCCCACGAGATCCATTTCATAGGAAAATGTCACATGCTTCTCTTCCAGTTTCTCCCGCAGCTTTTTCCCCATGCGGCTGCTGACCACACGGCCGTCAAAGCCGAGGACGCCGCCTTCCGGCAGGGTGTCCGCCAGGTACTGTTCGATCTCAGGCACGCCCTCCCCATCCATCTTCATCAGCGTGAACCCGCTGCCTTCCAGTTCCTTCGCCGCCTGCACGAAATACCGCCCGTCGGTCCACAGGCGCGCCTCGCCGGCAGTCACCACCGCGGTCCCCGCAGAACCGGTGAAACCGGTCAGGAAACGGCGGCATTTGAAATAGCCGTCCACATACTCGGACAAGTGAAAATCCGCCGTCGGCACCAGATAAGCGTCTACGCCGCGCTCCGCCATCTTCTCGCGGAGATTCTGAAGATTCTCATTCATGGTCAATCCTCCTCTGTTTCCCGTTTTCCCCAACGGCAGCATCCTGAATGTCAGGCTTGAAGTTCTTCATCCGGTTTTTTCTTCTTTGATTCCCGTTCCTTCTGCCGGCTGCATCCCGAACGTCAGGCTTGAAGTTCTTCATCCGGGTGTTTTCCTTCTTTGATTCCCGTTTCTTCTGCCGATTCTGTTTCCGGTGCCATCAGGGACTCCACATACGTCCAGATTTCTTCCCGGCCCTGTTTGCTTAAGGCGGAGAACGGAAATACGATATCCTCCCCCGTCATCCCGAACGTATCGCGGATCAGCTTCACCTGCTTCGCCGTCTGGCTGCGGTTAATCTTGTCCAGCTTGGTGGCAATGACTACCGGCCGAAAACCGTTGCTGACGATCCACCGGTACATGATCTGATCGTTGGCGGAAGGCTCATGGCGGATATCCACCAGCAGGAATACGCCGATAAGTGATTTCGAACGGTGCAGGTAGTTCTCGATCATCTTTCCCCATGTTTCCTTAACGGACACCGCGATCTTCGTGTAGCCGTAACCCGGAAGATCCACATAGTAAAACGCGTCATTGACGTGATAAAAATTCAAGGTCTGGGTTTTGCCCGGCTGGGACGAAGTGCGCGCTAAGGACTTGCGGTTCATCAGCGCATTGATCAGCGAGGACTTTCCGACGTTGGACCGTCCTGCGAAGGCAAATTCCGGCTGGTCATGAACAGGGATGCGGCTGGTAACGCCGCAGACCGTTTCCAGTTCCGCTTTTTTAATGATCATAATGTGGTTGTTCCTTTCTGTTTTCCCTGCCGACCCCAATGACAAAACTGTTCATCACGATTTCTCACCTGTCCCCAGGTTCGCTGGCCCACGGACCCATTTCCCATGCCATCTCCAACAAACGGCCTGACTGTTACGGCCTCTCATCTGTCTTCAAACTGGCTGGCCTACTGTCTTATTTTCCATGTCATCCCAA
>CAYYHX010000270.1:0-2827 GCA_964471835.1 uncultured Hungatella sp. | reverse complement strand
TCACGCTGCGCATTCCGGAACGGTTGATGCAGCCGACCTTTTCCAGTGTGCAGTCGAAGGAGCCCGGCTTGCGGAACCAGTCATGCGTTTCTTTAAGACCGTCCAGGGAGAGCTGATATTTCTCACAGCCGTAATATTTCATCTCCCGGCACACCCGGTCATTCAAGTGGAAGGGGTTTCCCATGATCGTGAAGGGAATGCCGTGTTCCTTGAAAAGATTTAGCAGCCGCCAGAAATCCGGATGCAGGATGGGATCGCCGCCGGTCAGGTAGAAATACGGCAGCCGGTCATACATTTCGCAGAAATCGAGGCAGCCCCAAAACGTGTCCTCCATTTGCCGCCAGTTCATGGAATCCGGTTTCTTGCATGTATTGCCGGAATAAATGTAACAGTGTCTGCACCGTTGGTCGCATTCGTCCGTGATATGCCATTGGAAAGAAAAGTAACCGCTCATGTTCATTCCCTCATTTATGGAAACCGGCAAAGCCGGATTCATGTCGTATGCTCCCGACGGAGACCGGCTCCTATCGGGAGCAGATTATTGCGGATGTCCGACTTATTTGTCGGCCGCGCCGCAGGCGGCCGGTTTTTCTTCCGGTTTGCCGGCCGCGCCGCAGGCGGCCGGTTTTTCTTCCGGCTTGTCGGCCGCGCCGCAGGCGGAACCGCAGGCGGCCGGTTTTTCTTCCGGCTTGTTGGCCGCGCCGCAGGCGGAACCACAGGCGGCCGATTTTTCTTCCGGCTTGTCCGATGCGCCGCAGGCGGCAGCCGCCTTGTCGTCAGCCCATCCGGCGAGATTGGAAAGTGCCATTGTCATGTCCTCCTTTTTGAAGAATTCAAAAGGCTGTTTGCGCCTTCTGTATTTATTATTTTACTGATATTCCGGGAGAGGTAAAAGTACGCACCTTTTTGTAACTGTCTTGTGTTTCCTTGCGTGCTGCGTTAAAATAAAAATGCAGCATTCAAAATTGAAGGATCGGAGGTACATGATGAAAACCAAAGCGGAACTGCTCCCTGAATGTCCGGTAGCGACCACGGTGCAGATGATCGGGAGCAAATGGAAACTGCTGATCCTGCGCAACCTGTTAAACCGGCCCTGGCGGTTTAACGAACTGCAGAGAGACCTTGACGGCATCAGCCAGAAGGTGCTGACGGACAGCCTCAGGTCTATGGAAGCGGACGGGCTTGTAACCCGCACCGTTTATCCGGAGGTTCCGCCAAGGGTGGAATATGCCCTGTCGGAGCTGGGACAAAGCCTGGAGCCGATTATTGATGCCATGAAAATTTGGGGAGAGAATTATCAGGCGAGACAGAACAAAGATGAAACTTAGCGGCGGGAATTTTCCCTCCACTTTGAAATGAATTTTATAGTGCAAAATACAGAAAGCCCGTGGGAGTCTCCGAAGAGTACCCACGGGCGAAATAGAAATTCGTGCTGCCCTTGCCGCCGGACTCCGGTTCTTCATATTTTCGTGGCAAATCCGTGAAATCTGTGTTAAGATAATTGCAAAGGTTCCGATTACGGCACGGCGTTTGATCAGGGCCGGGGATATTCCGGCCTGCGCGGAGGCGGATATGGGGGAAATGTATGAAAAAGAGCGAGATGGCCCGGTTCGCCGGGAAAGGGGAGACGCGGAATGAGATCCGCGGGAAACTTCTCCGGCACGGCGTGACGAATTTCTACCAGGAGATCGAGATGGACTCGGAGATGGTGGACGCCCAGCGGGACACCAGTATTCCGGCGTTTCCGGTGTCGCAGCACAGCCACCGGTTCTGGGAAATGATATGCTGTGTGCGGGGGAACCCGGGATACCTTCTGGATACGCGGAGGTACCAGATTCGGGCCGGGGATATCATTATCGTGCCGCCGGGCGTACCCCACATGCCTGTTTTTTCGGAGCAGATGCCGTCGCCTTATGTGCGGGATGTGGTGTGGGTCAGCGCCGCGATGATCGCTTACATGAAGAACGGGTATCCGGAATTCCGCTGTACCGACCGGCCGATGGTCCTGACGACTACGGGAACCGGCTGGGAGTACCTGCCGCGCTATTTTGCGCGGAACGTGAGGGAGGCGGAGAGCATGAAACCGGGCTGGGAGATCTGCATCTACGGCAATACGATCCAGCTGCTGGTACATCTGGCGCGTGCCGTTCTGGAGGCGGACGGCTGCGCTGCGACGGACAGGAGGGAAGACCTTCTGGAGAAGGTTCTGGAGTACATCCGGGAGAATCTGTCCGGACGGATCACATTGGCGGATACGGCCCGGCAGTTCCATATCAGTGAAAGCACGCTGACGCATCTTTTTTCCCATGAAATGGGCATGGGATTCTACCGCTGCGTGACGCAGCGGCGGCTGGCGGAGGCGAAGAGCCGGATCGCCGGGGGGCTTTCCATGGAGGAAACGGGAAGATCGGTGGGGTTCGCGGAGTATTCGGCGTTCTACCGGGCGTTTAAGGCGGAGTACGGGATTTCGCCGATGCAGTACCGGAAATTTGTCGAGGAGTCGGAGCAGGACTGAGATGGGGGAGGATGCCGGTCACGGAAGCGGAGCAGGAATGATGTTCGAGCGAATGCGCTGGCATGAAGGCAGAATGGAACTGCGATGTAGGCGAATGTCGGTCGAGGAGTCGGAGCAGGACTGAGGTGCGGGCGGATGCCTGACGCGGAGGCGGAACGGAGGAGTTGAGAGGCGGGCGGATACGCTGGCATGGGGACGGGGAAGAGCTGAAATGGGGGCGGATACGCTGGCAGGATATAAGGCAGAGGAGGAAGTGCGATGTACACATACGCGTGGTACCACTGGATTACATTTTTCTTCTTATACAGTTTC
>CAYYHX010000269.1:0-2830 GCA_964471835.1 uncultured Hungatella sp. | reverse complement strand
CTGCCTCCGTTCAGCAGATCCTGGAAATCACCGGAAAGCTCTACGGACTCAGGAGTAGCGATAAAGATATAGTTCGATATCTTCTGCAGGTTCCCGTTCATGGAATAGGTGGCGCCTGAGGTAAAGTCGATAATCCGCTGGGCCACCTCGGTCTGCAGTCCCTCCATGTTCAGGACAACCGCCTTCCCGGCCAGCAGGTAATCACAGATCTCTTTCGCGTCCTCGATCGAGGTCGGTTTCACCATCGATACTTCCATGGACGACCGCTGCTGCCGCATCGGCACTACCTTGGCGGACGACCGGTTATTGCCCAGGAAACGCGGTTTGGACGGCTGCGGTTCTTCATCCTCCATGTCATCGTAATAATCGTCGTCATCGCGGCTGTTGTACCTTCCTCTGCGCGCCGGCTTTTCGTCCTCGTAATCATCATCCAGGAAGTAATCGTCGTCTTCGTTATCACGCAGCCGGATACTGTCCATAAATTTACCAAACACGCCCATCGCTAAAAACTCTCCCTCATCTTTCGTTCGCCAAAAATCCCCGTACCTACTCTCACTATGGTAGCGCCCTCTTCGACCGCAACTTCAAAATCGCCGGTCATACCCATGGAGAGAACACTCATAGTAGTATTATCGACGTTTTTGCGTTTTATGTCAATAAAAAGTTGATACAATTTTCGAAAAATATGCCTGTTTTCTTCCGGCTCCTCCACATAAGGGGCAATCGTCATAAGCCCCGTGACATGCACATGCGGGAAGGCGGCAATCTCGGTTACGGCAGCATCCACCTCCTCCGTGAAGAAGCCGAATTTGCTTTCCTCTCTCGCGACATTGACTTCTAAGAGAACCGGCGTAACCAGATCCCGCTTCGCCGATTCCTTCTCAATCTCCCGCGCCAGACGGACCGAATCGACGGAATGGATCAGACAGGTTTTGCCGACGACCTGGCGCACCTTGTTCGTCTGAAGGTGGCCGATCATGTGCCAGCGGATGTCCGGCGGCAGCACGGGCGCCTTTTCCAGAATCTCCTGTACCTTATTCTCGCCGAAATCCCTTGCACCCGCGTCATACGCTTCCTTCACCATCTCCGCCGGCTTCGTCTTGCTGACGGCGACCAGCGTCACATCCGACGCATCCCTGCCGGAACGCGCACAGGCCGCGGCGATCCGGTCACGGACCCGAAGGTACTGTTCTGAAACCATGTTCCCCCATCCTTTCTGTATGGTAAATCCTGTTCTAAATGATAAATTCTGTTCTTATATGGTGAATCCTGTCCTACATGGTAAATCTGTTCTATATGGTGAATCCGTTATAAATGGCAGATTCTGTTCTAAATGTTGAATCCCGTTCTGCATGGTAAATTTATTGATAAATCAGCTGGTTCTCGCCCGTCACGGTCGAAGCATCCAGCACAATATGGTCGTAGACGCTTAATCCGTAGCTCGTACCCTTTTTCACCGTGTAGAATTCATTATTCTGTGCCAGAATCTCGATCTGCTTAAATACGGTGTAGCCGCGGTTGATATTGTAGACCCCCTGCAGCGAGGCCGTCTGGCCAACCTGGAAGCGGTCGGAGGAATCCGGCTTCACCAGGTAATCCCCCGCGTGGATCTCCGCGTCCTCCGAGGTATCGATATAATAGAATTCGTCCGTCGAATAGTAGATCGTCGTCGGGACAAATTCAACCAGCGTCCCGTTTTCCGTGTAAACTTCCTTATTAAAACCTTCCTGATCCGAATCGCCGCCGGTCGTCAGGTAGGTCACGGGAACCAGATAGAAATTCTTCGATGTGACGGCGCTGACCGGAATCTTCAGCCCCTCCTCCACATCCATGACCACCTGGAAATCCAGGTAGCGGTCCGAGATAAACTGTACCATGTAACGGTCAAAATCAAGTTTCCCGTACTGCTCTCCGTCCGTTCCCGTGATGATGGAAAATGTCCCGTCCGTCGTCAGGTCATGTCCCGGGAAACGTACCGTAAGGGACGTGGAATCACGGAAATCCGTCACGTCGCTCTCCGACATGGGGAAAATGAGCGACCAGTTATCGCTCGTGATGATCTTATAGACCGGCGTTCCCTGCTCCACCAGATCGCCGGCATGCGTAATCTCCCGGCTGTACTGCCCCCGGTCAAAAACGTTCTCCGAAATCTGCGTCGCATCCAGTTCCTCGTATCCATCAATCGAATAGGAAACCACGCCGCTGAGCGGGGTCGTGATCTGGGAGAAACTGCCGCCCAGCTGGCTGGCCAACTGCTCGTCCGTATCGACGGCATTAAAATTTGCGTATTCCATGACCATGGCGTCGAGCGAGTATTTGGAATCGTACACCTGTTCAAAATCCATATCCGAATACGACAGACTGAACGAAGACAGGGCCTTTTTGACGCTTATCACCTCATCTTCCGCCAGCAGATCCGGGGAGGCAGCATTCTCCTCCGCCAGCTTGGCAGCCTCTCCCGTCTCATCCATGGAATAAATGCTGGCTCCTACCGCGGCCTTCCTGCCCTCGCGGACGTAATAGTTGATATACCCGCTCTGCTGCGCGTACTGGGTCGTCTCTTCCCGCAGGATGATACCCGTGAAATTCCGGTCGCCTGCGATAGCCCCCTCGGTCACTTCATACGGCTGGACCCTGTCCCTGGTCATGTACTGGTAGACGTAGAAAGCCAGATACAGAAAAATAACGAAGAATATGATCATGCCGATATTCAAACGCAGCGGGCGGCGGTATTTTACTATCTTTTTGTTCTTCTTCGCCATCGGATCATCTTCTTCCTAAAAAGAGCCTGGCTCGGCAGGCTCTTGCTTCATACGTCCTGTTCCCTTAC
>CAYYHX010000268.1:0-2877 GCA_964471835.1 uncultured Hungatella sp. | reverse complement strand
GGCGCCCCCTGCAGCCGATCGCCCAGTTCCTATCGACGGACGCTATCAGATTCATATATCGATCCGCTCTCCCGTAATCGCCGGCTGGCTCTCGCCGCCGGACGCTCGTTTCATGCGGCCGCTCCGCCGCCAGCGCAGGCATCGCATGACCCTCACCGCGGCCACCGCCTCATGTTTCCTGTGGCCGCTTTGCCGCCAGCACAGGCATCGCCCAATTTTTACCGTCAGCTGCTGTCGGATCCCTAAAACCTACTTTCTCATGAGCATCGCCCGGCTTCTCTCAACGGATGCCGCACCATTCCTGCAGCCGCTTCGCCGCCAGTGCAGGCATTGCCCATTCTTACCGTCAGCTGCTGTCGGATCCCTAAAACTGACTTTCTCACGAACTTCGCCCGGCTTCCCTCAACGAATGCCGCCAGCATTCACACAGCCGCTTCGCCGCCGGTGCAGGCATCGCACATTCTTCCCGTCGGCTGCTGTCGGATCCCTAAAACTGACTTTCTCACGAACTTCGCCCGGCTTCCCTCAACGAATGCCGCACCATTCAAACAGCCGCTTCGCCCAGAATCAGTTCCCTCGCGTACGGCAGCGTCTCGACCCACGCGCAGAACGTGTGCCATTCTTCCAGCTTATGGTTTCTCCTGGCATGATATACATTTACCAATGTCTCATAATTAAAGGTACACGTCCGCATCTGGTTATAACTGGACGGAAGCAGTTGGATCAAATCATACCAGTCCGCCTTGTCCTTCCCGTCCACATAGCGCAGACGGATCTGCTCCAGGTCATCCACCAGCCGCGCAAGGATCGCCAGCCCTGCGTCCGACAGGTGGTCATGGCTGAAGTCATCGATGGAAAATGGCCTGCTGTGGATCTTGTGCATGGTGCTGGTAGAGTTCGCCACCGTAGCCACCTTATAGGTATCGTATTCCTTCCACCAGTACAAAGGCGCGGTGATATCGACCGACACGAAAATCTGCCGCAGGAACTTGCGGTGGTCGCTGCCCGCCGCGCACAGACGGCACGCCAGATCCAGATCATTCGGCCCCAGGACGAAGTTTCCGTCCCCGTCATAACCGCTGTCCATGCGCGCCCAGCTGTTCATCGGGTTGCGGGCGCCGCGCATAGCATTCTCGAAATTCATCACACTCGTGCGTTCCAGCCGGATCATTTCAGCACCACCGTCCTTTCAGCATATCATAGTTGGCAGGAAAATGCAATTTTCATTATCTTACTCTTCTCTTAAGATGCGGTGCGGCAGCTGCGCATACCTTTCACCCTTTTCTGTGCAGCATCTCCACATACGCCAGGATCAGCGGCGCGATGCCCTTGGCCTCATTCTCTACGACCGGTTCGCGCATATAGTATTCGAAGGTTCCCTCGCGCTTGTCCTTGTTGCCGAGACCGGCCACCAGGCAGATGCCGCCGAGCTGCAGCTCGCCGTCCTTCTCGGAGAGGTATTTCCGGCAGGTTCCCTCGAAAGCCCGCTCACCCGCCGCAAAATACGTTTCCGGCAGAATCCCCAGCCGCACGGACTTCATGATGGAGTAAGCGAAGATGGCCGTGCCGGACGTCTCCGGATAATTCTTCGGGATCTGGGGGAAATTCGGCACCTGATACCACATGCCGTTCTCCGCGTCCTGATACGGCAGCATCGCGTCGATCAGCTCCCGGTAATTCTTCGTCAGGCCCGCGCGGTACTCATTCAGTTCTGGTTTTGAGGAAATGATGTCGATGGTATCGATCAGCGCCATGGCGTACCATCCCAGCGCCCGCAGCCACGCGTTGCCGGAGAGCCCGGTCGCCTTGTCGCACCAGAAGGACTCCCGCGATGAATCATACGCATGGTAATACAGACCGTTGAGCGGGTTGCGCATCAGACGGTAGACATTCATGAACTGGTTATAGATATCGTCCATATTCCCGCAGTCATTGTATTCCAGCTCGTACTGGGCATAGAACGGCAGGCACATGTAAAGGCCGTCCAACCATACCTGATTCGGATAGATCTTCTTGTGCCAGAAATTGCCCTCCTTCGTCCTGGGCTGGGTTTTGATCTGGGAATAAA
Source organism: uncultured Hungatella sp. (assembly GCA_964471835.1). GTDB lineage: Bacteria > Bacillota > Clostridia > Lachnospirales > Lachnospiraceae > UBA3402. The sequence goes on along the minus strand of CAYYHX010000268.1, from coordinate 809 downwards.
TGGTGTCGATGGCGCGGCGGTATTTCTCCTTGCCGGTCAGCTTGTACAGCTCAAACAGCGTCTTGCCCGCGTTTACATTGTCCAGATTATGCTCCATGGGGTCGTAGGACCGGATCTGCCCGTCCTCGCTGACGAACGAATCGATAAATGCGTCCGCGAATTCCAGGTATTTCCCGTTCCTGCGTATCCCGTAAAGCTCCAGGAGCGCATGAATCATGCAGCCGTCGATGTAGTTCCAGGACGGCTTCGCCCCCTGCCGGATCTTCTCGATGTTCCAGACCGGCGCCTGCGGCGTAGACCGCTCCAGAAGCTGATCCACATAGTTTGCCAGAATCTCACGATAATTGCTCATTGTATTCCCCTCCTTCTTTCTTACTATAGCCTCTCGGAATCTCTAATCCTTATTTTATAAGGCTTCTGAGATTCTTTTTTTAAATTCCCCCAATTTTTTCAAAAAGGGGTTGACAAACCGCAAAAATATGCGGTGCTTTGCGCCCTTGATCAAAAGACATATCGTTCCGGCACAGCCGGTACATACTTTTTGACCGGAAGTGCTTCTATCGGGATTCCGAGAGCCTATTCACTGTGAAATGTAACCCTGGAAAATCCGTTCCCCGCTGCCGCAGTGCCATCTGCGGCCTCCACGTCTTGTTCCGCTCCCTGTTACCGCAGCGCCATTTACGCAGCCTCTCCATCTCGTTCCCTCCCCGTTACCGCAGCGCCATCTGCAGCCTCTCCATCTCGTTCCCTCCCCGTTACCGCAGCGCCATCTGCAGTCTCTCCATCTCGTAAAACTCGCCCTTCAAGTC
>CAYYHX010000267.1:0-2878 GCA_964471835.1 uncultured Hungatella sp. | reverse complement strand
GCCTGCAGGCTCATCAGCTTATTATAGAAATAGCGGATGATATCCTTCCTGCGGATAATGCCGATGAATTTCTCCTGATCGTCCACCACCGGCACAAAATTCTGGTTTAGGGCCTTCTCAACCAGATCCTCCATGCTCGCGTCCACACGGACCGGCTGGTAATCCGTCCTGCGGGGAACCGCGCACACGCGGATATGCTCCGCATTTTTCAGATTCAGGTTATGCTGGTTCTTAATGTACCACAGCATATCCCCTTCCGAAATCGTCCCCACATATCCGCCCCGCCGGTTCAAGACGGGAACCACCGTAAACTTCCGGTTCTCCATCTTCTCCAGCGCCTGCCGCACCGTCTCATCATCAAACAGAAACGCCACCTCGCTCTTCGGCGTCAGGAAAAACAAAATATTCATCACAATCCCCCACTATTTTCCTCACATCTCCACCACGAGCTTGTCAAGGTGCCAGATATCCTTCACATACTCCTGGATCGTCCGGTCTGATGAGAATTTCCCCGAATGCGCCACATTCAGGATCGCCGCCTTCGTCCACCATTCCCGGTTCCGGTACGCCTGATCCACACGCATCTGCGCATCCGCGTAAGACCAGAAATCTTTCAGGATAAAATACATATCCGCCCGGTCGCCCGACTTCGTATTCAGCAGCGAATCATAGATGTCCCGGAACAGCTCCGGGTTCCCCGGCGCGAAATACCCGTCGATCAGCTGGTTGAGGATCCGCCGGATCATCGGATCATTCTGATAGATATCCATCGGATTGTAACCGCCGTTCTTCTCATAATTGATCACCTCATCCGCCGACATTCCGAAGATAAATGCGTTCTCCCGGCCTACTTCTTCCACGATCTCCACATTCGCGCCGTCCATCGTCCCCAGCGTCAGGGCGCCGTTCAGCATGAACTTCATGTTGCCCGTACCCGAAGCCTCCTTGCTGGCCGTCGAGATCTGCTCGCTGACGTCCGCCGCCGCGAAGATGATCTCCGCGTTGCTGACCCGGTATTCCTCGATGAACACCACCTTCAGTTTCCCCTGAATCGACGGATCGTTGTTCACCACGTCCGCCACCGAATTGATCAGCTTGATGATCAGCTTCGCCCGCTTATAGGCCGCCGAAGCCTTGGCCCCGAAGATAAAGGTGCGCGGAACCATATCGAAGTTCGGGTCGTCCTTCAGCCGCGCGTACAGATACATCACATGAAGAATGTTCAGCAGCTGCCGCTTATACTCATGGAGACGTTTCACCTGCACGTCGAAAATGGAATTCGGATCTACGTCGATCCCGTTGTTTTCCTTAATGTACTTCGCCAGACGGAGCTTGTTCCGGTACTTGATCTCATTGAACTCCTTCTGCGCCTGCGGGTCTTCCGCGAACTTCGCCAGCCCCGCGATCTGCGGCAGGTCGGTGATCCAGGCGTCGGTGCCGATCTTCTCCGTCACCCACTTCGCCAGCAGAGGGTTGCCGTGCAGCAGGAAACGCCTCTGGGTGATGCCGTTGGTCTTATTGTTGAACTTCCACGGGGTCATCTCGTAGAAATCCTTAAGCTCCTGGTTCTTTAGGATCTCGGTATGCAGCTTCGCCACACCGTTCACGGAGAAGCTCCCCGCGATCGCCATGTACGCCATGCGCACCTGCCCGTTGTAGAGAATGGCCATGTTCGCAACCTTGCTCTCATCGCCCGGGTACATGCGGCGGATCTGCTCCACGAGCCGGCGGTTGATCTCCTCCACGATCTGGTAGATCCGCGGAAGCAGGCGCTTGAACAGGTCAATCGGCCATTTCTCCAGCGCCTCGCTCATGATCGTGTGGTTCGTGTAGGCGCAGGTTTTGGTCGTCACATCCCAGGCCTCGTCCCAGGTCAGACCCTCCTCGTCGATGAGGATGCGCATCAGCTCCGGCACCGCCACCGTCGGATGGGTGTCGTTCAGCTGGAAACAGGTCTTCTCATGGAAACGGCGTATGTCCGCGTGGTGCGTCTTATACCGCTTCACGGCGCGCTGCACGCTTGCGGAAATGAAGAAATACTGCTGTTTCAAGCGCAGCTCCTTGCCCGCGGTGTGGTTGTCATTCGGATAGAGAACCTCGCAGATGTTTTTGGCCAGGTTCTCCTGCTCCACCGCCTTCTGGTAATCGCCCTTGTCGAAAGAACTCAGGTTAAACATATTGATCGGCTGCGCGTCCCAGATCCGCAGGGTGTTAATCACATTATTGCCGTAACCTACGATCGGCATATCATAGGGTACCGCCATGACGGACTGATAGCCCCTCTGGATGAAACGCGAGCGCCCGCCTTCCCAGACCTCCTCCACATAGCCGCCGAACTTGACCTCGGTGGAATACTCGGAGCGGCGCACCTCGAAGGGGTTGCCGTCCACCAGCCATTCGTCGGGAACCTCCACCTGGTAGCCGTCCACGATCTTCTGGCGGAACATCCCGTAGCGGTAGCGGATGCCGCAGCCGTAGGCCGGATAGCCCAGGGTCGCCAGGGAATCCAGGAAACACGCCGCCAGACGGCCCAGACCCCCGTTGCCGAGGGCGGCGTCCGGCTCCTGATCCTCGATCACATTCAGGTCGATGCCCATTTCCTCCAGAACTTCACGAATCTCGTCATACGCCATCAGGTTAATCATGTTGTTGCCCAGGGCGCGCCCCATCAGGAACTCCATGGACATATAGTAGACGATCTTGGCGTCCTGCCTGTCATACTGCTTGTGGGTGGCGATCCATTTGTCCACAATGATGTCCTTCACCGCGTAGGCCACCGCCTGGAACATCTCCTGCGGCGTCGCGTCCTCCAGATTCTTGCGGTACTTGCTCTTCAGGGTGTAGATCATCGATCTCTTGAATTCTTCTTTATCAAATG
>CAYYHX010000266.1:0-2886 GCA_964471835.1 uncultured Hungatella sp. | reverse complement strand
TTCACGCTGGCCGTGAAGTTCGAATCCACGATGTCGAAATACAGGTTGACGATGGAACCCAGAAGCTCATAGACACGAACCGTCGCCTTGATCGTACACTTCGGGGACTTCTCCAGCCACAGGTCGTCGTCATGCAGATCCTCAGGACGAATGCCCATCGTAACGGTCTTGCCGATATAGCCCTGCGACTCAAGCGCTTTCCCTTTCTCAGGCGGAATCGTAATCTTGCTGTCGCCGAAGGTAAGCGTATACTCGTTGCCTTCCTTCGCCGCAAGTGCGTCAACCATGTTCATCTGCGGAGCGCCGATGAATCCGGCCACGAACTTGTTGCCCGGCTTGTCATACAGGTTCTGCGGGGTATCCACCTGCTGGATCACGCCGTCCTTCATAACGACGATCCTCGTACCAAGGGTCATAGCCTCTGTCTGGTCATGAGTTACGTAGATGATCGTCGCCTGCAGTCTCTGGTGCAGCTTGGAGATCTCGATACGCATCTGGCCTCTCAGCTTCGCGTCCAGGTTGGACAGCGGCTCGTCCATCAGGAACACCTTCGGGCTGCGGACGATCGCACGGCCCATGGCAACACGCTGTCTCTGGCCGCCGGAAAGAGCCTTCGGCTTACGATCCAGCAGATGCTCCAGGTCAAGGATCCTTGCCGCCTCGTGAACCAGCTTGTCGATCTCGGTCTTCGGGGTCTTGCGCAGCTTCAGGCCAAATGCCATGTTGTCATATACGGACATATGCGGATACAAGGCGTAGTTCTGGAAAACCATGGCGATGTCTCTGTCTTTCGGCTCTACATCGTTGACCAGCTTGCCATCGATGTACAGCTCGCCGGAAGAAATATCTTCCAGACCGGCAATCATACGCAGGGTGGTGGACTTCCCGCAGCCGGACGGGCCTACGAAGATGATGAACTCCTTGTCGGCGATCTCCAGGCTGAAATCCTTTACCGCAACGAATCCGTTGGGGTACGCCTTAGTAATGTTCTTCAGTGACAGACTTGACATAGCAAATATCCTCCTCTTATGAGTAAATGAAATGTAGGCGGGACGCGTAGCACATGTCCCTCGTGTAACCTTTGTCCCTATCATACACGAAACCTGTATGTTTTGCCATATCGCAAATAACCAAAAATAAATTTTCAGATTTGTCTAATCTGCATATTCTTACGATTATTTTATCAATGTTCCAAAATGCTTCCCGAAAGAATCGGATGTTTCGGTCAATATTCTAAGAACCCTTCTCCGAGGACCTCCCGGACGTCGCTCATTATAACAAAGGCTTTCGGATCCATCTCCCACACAAGCTCGCGGATGCGCACGATTTCTTTGCGGGACACCACGCAGAAAAGCATCTTTCTCTCCTTCCCGGAGTACATGCCGACGGCCGGAACCGCGGTCACGCCGCGTTCCATTCGGACCAGGATCGCCTGCGCGATCTCCTCGCTGTGGTCAGAGATGATCAGCGCCTGCTTGGAGAATTTCATGCCCTCGAGGATGCCGTCCGAAACCCTTGTCACCATGAAAATGGCAATGCAGGCATAGAGCGCGCTTGTCATGCCGAACACGCCCGCTCCCGCCAGGACGACCAGGCCGTCCAGCACCTGCATGATCTGCGCGATCGAATACTGTTTCAGCCTGCGCTGCAGCAGCGCCGCCAGCATATCCGTGCCGCCCGACGTGGCCTGCATCAGAAAGACAAGGCCGGTTCCGGCGCCCGAAACGATGCCGCCGAAAAATCCTGCCAGGAACATGTCCCCGGTCACGACCGGCATCTCCGGAAGAATGTACAGGGACAGCGACAGCGCCGCCGTGGCCACGGCAGTCCTCTTTATGAACCGGAAACCCTGCAGTTTCCAGGATACGACAAACAGCGGAAGATTCAGAATGGTGTTCGTCGCCCACAGCGGGATACCCGTGTAACTCTTCACGATGATGGCGATACCGGATACCCCTCCGGTGACAAGGCCCACCGGATCATACATATTCTTGATTGCGAAGCCCATGAGGAAAGCCCCAGCCACGATCAGGATATAATCAACATAAGCCGGCCTGTTCTTAAACATCGGCTACACCTTTTCGATGGCGTGATCTGTGAGCCGGATCCTGCCTTCCTTCAGCAGACGCCCGACAGCCCGCTTGAACGCATTTTTGCTTAAGTGAAACTCCTCTTTAATCACTTCCGGAGACGTCTTATCCGTAAATGGAAGCGAACCGCCGCGCTCCTCGACGGCCTTTAGGACCATCTCGGCATCGGCGTCCATCTGGATATAAGACTTCTCCCGCAGGCACAGATCCAGCTTGCCGTCGGGCCGCACCTTCATCACCCTGGCCTCCACCACGTCGCCCGGACGAACGCTGCCGTAAAGCTCCTTCTCCGGAATCATGCCGTAATACCGGTTGTCCACCGCCACAAACGCCCCCAGACGCTCATTGACCTCATAGACGGTTCCCGTCACGCGGTCGTCCTTGTGATAGGGGGAATCGCTGCTCATATAGCGGTACACGTTCATCGTCGCCGCCAGGCGGTCCGATTTATCCCGGTAGACGGCGACCAGGCAAGGCTCGCCCTCCTGCACCGGATGGTTCTGTTCCTTGAACGGAAGGAGAAGATCCTTTTCCAGACCCATGTCCAGAAATGCGCCGATCTTCCCGACTTCCTTCACCTTCAGCACGCCGACCTCCCCCACCGTAAGGATCGGCTGCTTCGTAGTAGCGATCAGCCGGTCCGAGGAATCCCGGTAGATAAATACGGTCAGCTTATCGCCTGTTTTCGTCCCCTCCGGCACCTGCTTCGCGGGCAGAAGCACCGATTCCTCGTCCCCTGCCGCTTCGCTTAAGAATACGCCGAAATTCTTCTCGCGCACGACCGTCAGTTCCTGTA
>CAYYHX010000265.1:0-2887 GCA_964471835.1 uncultured Hungatella sp. | reverse complement strand
TTTTTTGCGGGGCAGGGGAGGGGAAGCGTTGGCACTGCGGTTTGGGAAGCCGGGACGTGGGCCGGAACACAATCGGATAAGGGAGCGGGCGGTCAGTATGCGGCTGCCGCTGTTTTTCCTGTTTCTGCTGATGGGTCTGATTCCGATGGTGCTGCAGGGGGTAGTCATGGGGCGGTCGTTTCGGAGGACCCAGATCGAGGGGCGGATCATCGAGGTTCAGAACCAGAGCCTGATTACCAGCGACCGTCTGATGCGGGCGGAATACATGGCTTCGCCTAACCGGGATGTGCTGCTGGATAAGGAGCTGGACACGATCGCGGACATTTTCAACGGCAGGATTGTGGTGGTGGATCAGAATTTCCGGATTATCAAGGATACTTTCAAGCTGTCGGTCGGGCGGATCAATGTGTCGGAGCCGGTTCTGCGGTGTTTCAAGGGAGAGAACAGCATTCTGCGGGAGGATGAGAAGCAGTATTTCGCGGTGACTGCGCCGATCTATGATGATCCGGAGAACCGCAATATCATCGGCGTCCTGCTGACAATCGCGTCTACGGAGAATATCTTATCCAATGTGGCAAGCGTGGAGGAGACGGCGCGGCTTTTTACGCTGGTGACGGCGCTGGTGCTTGGACTGGCGGGCATCCTGTTTACGGTTCTTCTGGTGAGACCGTTCGACCGGCTCCAGGTGTCTCTGGACCGGATGGCGGATGGCAGTCTGGATGAAACGATTTCCGAGAATACCTACCGGGAGACGAAGAGGATTTCCGAGGCGATCCAGAAGACAAAAGCGAAATTGCAGATGATGGACCGTTCGCGGGAGGATTTCGTGGCCAATGTGTCGCATGAGCTGAAGACGCCGATTACGTCAATCCGGGTGCTGGCGGATTCGCTGATGAGCATGGAGGACGCGCCGGCGGAGCTTTACCGGGAGTTTATGTCGGACATCTCCGATGAGGTTGACCGGGAGAGCAAGATCGTGGACGACCTTCTTTCGCTGGTGAAGCTGGACCGGTCGGTGGCGGAGCTGAATGTGGCCAGGGTTGATATCAACGGGCTGGTGCAGCAGATCCTGAAACGTCTGGAACCGATTGCGGAGAAGCGGGGGATCGAGCTGATCTTCGAGAGTATGCGTGAGGTGACGGCGGACGTGGACGAGATCAAGCTGTCCCTGGCGATCAGTAATCTGGCGGAGAATGCGGTCAAGTACAACATCGACGGCGGCTGGGTGCGGGTGACGCTGGATGCGGATCACAAATATTTCTATGTGAAGGTGGCGGATTCCGGCATCGGCATTCCGGAGGACAAGCAGGAGAATGTGTTTGAGCGTTTCTACCGGGTGGATAAGGCGCGTTCGCGGGAAACCGGCGGCACCGGCCTGGGGCTGGCGATTACAAAACGTGTGGTGCTCATGCATCACGGATCAATCCGCCTGCTGAGTAAAGAAGGCGAGGGATCAACATTTACGATCCGTATCCCATTAACCTATATCAGAGGAGACAGGATATGAGATACAGGTTATTGTTCACGGCCTGGCTTCTTCTGGCGGTCGGGCTGACGGCCTGCCGGGCGCGGGAGGAGGAACCGGAGCAATGGGCGGCCACCTATCGGATTTATTACCTGAATAGCAGTCTGACGGCGCTTTCGCCGCAGGACTACGGAACAAACACGGTGATCGGCGACCAGGTGATCGAGGAACTGATGGAACAGTTCCTGACGGCGCCGAATGATGTGGAAAACCAGGTTGCGCTGCCGGCTGCGATAGGTTATCTGGGTTACAAGCAGGAGGACAGGGTTCTCAATCTGTACTTTGACGTCAGCTATGGCAATCATTCGGTGATGGACCCGACGAGGGAGATCCTGTGCCGGGCGGCGCTGACCAAGACCATGACGCAGATTGACGGGATCGATTACATTTCCATCTATACGGGCGACCAGCCGCTGTTAAGCGGAGACGGCAACCCCGTGGGGCTTCTTGCGGACGCGGACTTTATCGAGAGCATCAGCGATGTGAATACGTTCGAGCGGAGCGAGTTGCGGCTCTTTTTCACGGACGAAACCGGCAGCCGGCTGCTAGTGGAGGATCGCGAGGTCGTCCATGCCGTGAATACGTCTCCGGAGCGTCTGGTTGTTGAGGAGATCCTGAAGGGGCCGCAGCTGGAAGGGCGCTATGCCGTGATACCGGCGGATGTGAAGCTTTTGAATCTGTCGGTGAATGAAAATGTGTGCTACATCAATTTTGACGCTTCATTTTTAAGCAGTTTGTCGGAGGTGAAGGAGTATATACCGATCTATGCGGTTGTCAATTCGCTGTGCCAGCTGCCCACGGTTTCGCGGGTGCAGTTCACGGTGAACGGTTCATCGGATGTGATGTTTCGGGATGCGATTTCACTGGATACCCAGTTTGAGGAGGATCCGGAGATCGGAAAGGAAAGGGAATAGTTGAGACGTCCACTGGTTTACGCAGCAGGGGGATTCGTACTTGGAGAGGTATGGTTGCTGCTGAACGTGGAAGGGAAGGCAGTGATTCCGGTTCTGGTGACGGCCGGGGTCTTCTGCCTGTGGAGGAAGCGGAAACGCCGTGGACCGGCGGACACGGGCGGCAGGAGCCTGATAGGATGGTTCCTGTCGCTCTTCTTCTTTGCGCTGCTGGGCGCGGGGCGGCTGGCGGCGGACGGGCGGCTGGCGGAGCGGCGCGGAGCGCAGCTGGCGGCGGTGCAGGGGACGGCGCTGCGGCTGGAAGGGACGCTTGACGACGTAGGTCCCGGAAAGGAAAGGAGTTACGCGGCGGTGCTGACGCTTTCGGATGTGGCGGCGGATGTGCGGGGTGAGGCGCGGCGGTTCGAAGGCAAGGTGCTGGTGTACCTGGATGAATGGGCGGGGGAAGGAG
>CAYYHX010000264.1:0-2892 GCA_964471835.1 uncultured Hungatella sp. | reverse complement strand
CCAATTTGCTGCGCATGGCGGCGGATATCCGCTTTCTGTGTACCCATAAGCCGGCTACATTTTTACAGGGAATGCAGCTGCTGCTTTTCGCCCATTCCTATGTCCACCTCAAACCATTTACGGGAACAATCGCTTTCGGGAATTTAGATCGTGTCATGGCCGGCCTGTACCGGGCGGACCGCGAGGCCGGCACGCTGACCAGAGAAGAAGCATTGGAAATCATCTGCCATTTTTACCTTTCACTGGTACCGATGCAGAAGGACGCGCAGAATATCGTCCTGGGCGGGTCCACGGAGGACGGCGGCTATTTTGAGAACGATCTGACCCTGCTCTTCCTGGAGGCGCAGGAGAAACTGCACCTCGAGGAGCCGGAAGTAAGCCTGAAGATCCGCCCGGATACCTCTGACGCAGTCTGGGACGCCGCTTTCCGGCTCCTGGCGAAAGGCGGCGGGATGCCTTCCTTCTACAATGACGATCTCTACATCCGTTCTCTGGAAAAAGCCGGCTATTCGAAGGAGGAGGCGAACACCTTCAGCATCGTTGGCTGTTATGAGGCCACTCCCTACGGAAATACCTTCGGCGGTACCGTTTCGGGTAAAGTGAAACTGGTAGAGATGTTCGCCGCTTTCTTTTCCAGAGAGAAGGAATATGAAACATTCGACGCGTTTCTGGACGGTTGGGAGCAGTACCTGCGGGAGGAATACCTGCATGTCTGTCTTCCGTCCTTCGCGAAGCACAGGGAACAGATCGCCGCTCTTTCCGCCGGTCCGTTCCTGGGGCTTATCATGGATGGCTGCATCGAGAATTTAAGGCTTCCGGAGCAGTACGGGGCGAAGAACAATATCTTTGCCGTCCTGTTCGGCGGGCTCGGCACGGTCACGGACTCCCTGCTCTGCGTGAAGCATTTTGTCTATGACACCGGCACATGGAGCCTTGCGCAGCTGCGGCAGGCGGTGGCGGAGAACTATCCGGATGAAAAGGTTCTTGCCGCGATCCGCGCGTATCCGGACCGGTTCGGCTCCGGGGCGCCTCTGGCTGATCAACTGGCGGAGCGCGAGGCCGGACTGTTTGCCGCGCTTGCGGCGGAGAACCCGTTTGACGAGAGGGTGAAGATGCTTCCGTCCCTGTTTATCTGGACGGGGGATATCTATACCGAGAACCTGCCCGCCACGCCGGACGGGAGGCGCACGGGCGACCGCTATTCCTACGGGGCGGCGGCCAGCGAACTGCTTCCCAACCGGGACCTGACGAAGGTCCTGCTGTCCACCGCGAAACTTCCATTAGTGGAATTCCCCGACGGCGCGCCGATGATGGTCAACCTGATGCCGGATGTGCTGAAGACCGAAAAAGGCAGGGCCAGCGCACGGACGATGGTAGAAACATTTCTTGCCCAAGGAGGGAGCCATATCCAGATCAACGCGGCGGATCCGGAGGTGCTCAAAGACGCGCAGGCGCACCCGGAGCAGTACAAAGACCTGCTGATCCGCATCAGCGGCCACACGGAACCGTTCATCCGGCTGAACAAGGTGATGCAGGACGCCCTGATCGCCCGCGCGGGGATGGGGTGCTGACGGCGTGGAAGTGCAGGGAAAGATTTTCGAGATCCAGCATTTTGCCCTTTACGACGGCCCGGGGATCCGGACGGTGATCTACCTGAAAGGCTGCCCGCTCCGCTGCCTGTGGTGCCACAATCCCGAAGGGCAGCGGACGGAGACGGAGATCTCTTATGATCCGGAGAAATGCAGTCTCTGCGGGATGTGCGCCGGCGTCTGCCCGAACGGCGCCCATGAGATCGGCGGGGACGCCGGCGGGAACGGACACCTTTTTCACCGTGAGCGCTGCAAGGGATGCGGGGAATGTGCGCGGTACTGTATGCAGTCCGCGCTGGTCCGCTCCGGGGAGATGGCCGATGTCTCCCGGATGATGCGGGAGATCCGGATCGACCGGCCCTTTTACCGGTCGGAAGGGGGAGTGACCCTGTCGGGCGGGGAGCCGCTGACGCAGGCGGATTTTGCCTGCGCGCTGCTGGGCGCGGCCCGTGCGGAGGGGATCCACACCTGTGTGGAGACCTGCGGATACGCGCCTGCGGAAACGGTCCGGCGGGCGGCGGAAGTGACGGACCTGTTCCTGTACGACATCAAGGGGCTTGATCCGGAAAAGCACAGGAAGATGACCGGCGCGGACAACCGCTTGATCCTTGAGAACCTGCGCCTGCTGTCCGGGCTGGGGAAGCGGATCATCCTGCGCTGTCCCGTCATTCCCGGGCAGAATATGGAGCCGGATCATTTTGCCGGCATCGCCCGCCTGGCGGAGTCCCTCCCCGGCGTCTGCGCCGTTGAGCTGGAACCTTACCATCCCCTCGGCCTGTCGAAGTATAAGGGGCTGGACCGCGAGCCGGAATACGGAGAAAAAACATTTCTGGCGCCGGAGGAGCTGGCCGGTTACGCGGATAGGATGCGCACGCTCACGAAAAAGACTGTCCGGCTCAGCAACGGGGAGGCAGTTTGAAAGCGGTCTGAAAATGGTCTGAAAATGATCTGAAAATGGTCTGAACCGGTGTGCTGCGAAGCCTTTTGAATCTTCGAATTTAGGCACCGGAGGGTTTTACGGATGAAGAAGGGGTGGCGGAAAACGGCTGCCCCTTCTCTTGTCCGGAGGATAACAATATTGACAATTTACCGCATTTTGTGTATTCTGTAAGCAGAAAGCAGAAAGTGCAGGGGGCATTCCGCCCGGCGTGCCTGACATCTTAAATCCGGTGGTGATCTCGGACGAATGGGTGCGGCGGATGGCAGGAAACGATAAAAGAAAACCGGATACCGGTTCCGAACGGGAGGTAAGGACCATTATGATCACCTTGTTTGATAATGACCAGATTGTGGGTGCTTTCGC
>CAYYHX010000263.1:0-2895 GCA_964471835.1 uncultured Hungatella sp. | reverse complement strand
CAAACAACAGATCCTTCAAATCGATTTCCTGCTCATAAGTATTCGGTTCCATACCACATCTCCTCACATATATTAGTCGGCATTTATTCTATCATAATCCAAATCAATAGGCAAGACGGGCATACAAATAATTTTCAAAATTTACGGAGCAAAAGTAACAGTTCAGACACCCTCGTCGCCTCCTTACAGCAGGTGCTGAGGGGGCGACGGAATCATGCGTATGGCAAACAAGCCGGTCAGTCTTTAACCGGATTATAGCGGGAAAATGCCGAGATTGTCAAACTTTTATCGAGTTGTTTCTAATAATATACACGCTGAAAATGTCAAAAGAGCCGCCTGACGATTCCCTCAAACGGAACCGAAAGGCGGCCCTTTCACGCAGACCGGACGCGGAAACTATCTCACCTACACAGGCATAGCACGGCCTGTCCGGCTCATCCCCTGAATAACTGATTCCCCTTCTTCGGCAAAATGTTCTTCACATAGTAAGAATACAATTTGTCCGCGCTGGCAAACAGCAAAACCCCCTGCTTGTTGTCATCCGACTGCCAGGTATGCCAGTCATTGTAATAAACGCCACCCGTTAAAAATCCGGACATTATCATTCCCTCCTTAAATCATATTGTCATTCACATGCCTTCATCACTCACGCGTCTTTGCCATTCACACATCTTCGTCATGTTCTTGATGTTTTCATTATAATACAAATATTCCCAAAGTAAATAGGTGCATCATTCAAAAAACCATGCTATAATATGTACTGTCAGTACATATTCTTGGGAAAAAGGAGAGGAATCACCATGGCGGTTACACTGAAGAAACTCTATCAGGAGAATGCCGGCGCCTTCAGACTGTCGCTGCGCGCCGGACAGAACGGCATCCACAACGTCATCAGCTGGGTCTACATGCTGGAAGACGAATTCATTATCCCCTATTTTCACGGGGCTGAGCTAGTCGTAACCACCGGCATGAAATGCGCCGTTGACAGCGGCTGGCTCCTCGGCCTGATCCGGCGTTTGCGGGAGAACAACGTCGCCGGCCTCATCGTCAACACCGGCAAATTCATCCCGGATCTTCCTCAGGATGTCACCGATTACTGCGACGCCAGCGATTTCCCGATCTTCACCATGCCCTGGGAGATCCGGATCACGGACATGCTGCAAACTTTCTGCGTACAGATCATGAACGAGCAGCAGGACGGCGTGATCCACGACAGGGCGATGCGTGACGCGATCCAGAAGCGGGAAAATGTAACCGAATACCGGGATACGCTGGGCCGTTTCTACGACCTGGACGGTTCGTTCACGGTCTTTTGCATTTATCTGAAGCAGCAGACACAGGCCGCCATTGAAGAATATCAAAACCGGGAGTATCTGCTGGAAACCCGCATCCGGCGTCTAAAACAGACCGGCGGCCTGTCCGGTATGCACATCGGCATCTTAAATTATGAAAGCTATCTGCTGCTGGTTCTCAACAATGCCCCGGAACAAACAGCCCGCCGGATCAGGGAACTGATTCTGGATGTCTATGCGGAGGCCGTGAAGTCCCGCCAGATCTTTGTCGGCGTCGGCATTCAGGTAAATGGCCTGGAAAATATCGACAAGAGCTATAACCGGGCCGCCACCGCCATGCGCATGGCCATGTACCGGGAAACCCCGGCAGTTCGTTTCGAAGATATGGGCATTTACAAGATCCTCTTCTCGGTAAAGGACGATGAGGTTCTCTACTCCTACGCCGATGAGATCCTTGCCCCTCTGGACCGCTATGACCGGAAGAACCATGCCTACACGGAACTTCTGAAGACCTATATTCGGGAAGACCGCAGTTTGGAAGGCACGGCAAGAGCACTGTATATGCATCGGAATACGGTAAACTACCAGATTCAAAAGATGAAAGAAATGCTGGGTTCACCGCTTAAAACCGTCGAGGATCTGCTTCCCTATCAGATCGCGCTGGCGATTCGGGATATGGAGAAACGATCGGAACCATAATGGGGCGCGGGGCGCGAAGCGCCCCCGTCCGGCTCACTGAATCTTCTTCAGCAGATCGTCGATCTCGTCCTTCCGCGCAATCACCATCAGATGCTGATCCGCGCGGATTTTATAATCTGCGGGCGGCAGGATACTCGCGTGGCCGCTGTTTTCCTTCGTTCCCAGAACCACCACGCCGTAGCGGTTGCGGACATCCGCTTCCCGCAGGCTCCTGCCCACCCATTCCGGCAGCGGCGGTATCTCATAGATCGAATAATCCTCCGACACCTCGATATAGTCAAACACATGGTTGGCGCTGTAGCGCACCGCCTCCCGCTCCGCGATATCGCGGTCCGGATAGATGACTTCGTCCGCTCCGTTGCGGAGCAGGAACTTCGCCTGGATGTCACGGCTGGCCTGGCTGACCACATGGCGCGCCCCCATTTCCTTAAGCTGGCTCGTGATCTCCAGACTGCTCTGGAAATTCGTGCTAATGCAGACAAAACAGATATCGAAGTTATCTACGCCCAGGCTTTCCAGCACCGTCGGATTCGTACAGTCGCCGATCTTGGCGCTGACCACATAGGGCAGCATCTCCTCCAGATTCTCCTCCACCTGATCCACAAGCATGATCTGATTGCCAAGCTCCGCCAGGTTGCGACAAAGATGCCTGCCGAATTTGCCGCTTCCGATGATAAGCATTGATTTCATAGAATCTTCCTTCCCGGCCGCCCGCGCGGCCCCATCCTTCTACACGCGATCTGCGATGCCGGCCACTCTCCGTTCACAGCAACCCCTACCGGCCACGACTGCTCCGATCTCGCGCGGCCCCCATTTTATCCCACACTGATCTGCTCCGCCGGATTCTGCACCTTCACCATCTTCCGCTGCTGCGTAAAAGCCAGGGCAAACGACATGCTCCCCA
>CAYYHX010000262.1:0-2901 GCA_964471835.1 uncultured Hungatella sp. | reverse complement strand
CGGGGCTGGACGGCACGGAGATCGCGATCTCCGAGTCGCAGGAGCGGATGGCGGTGGTACTTGCCCCGGCGGATGTGGAGAAATTCCTGGGTTTTGCGGCCGAGGAGAACCTGGAGGCGGTTCCGGTGGCCGTGGTGACGGAGGAGCCGCGGCTCTGCATGAGCTGGCGGGGGAAGACAATCGTTGACATCAGCCGGGCATTTCTGGACACCAACGGCGCGCACCAGGAGGCGTCGGTTGTGCTTCAGACGCCGGAGCGCGCGGGGAATCCGTTTATCGAAGCGGGCGTGAGCGGAGGAGGCGGCGAGGGCCGTGATGGAGAAGCCGGGAGCGGCGTGACCCAAGACTGCGAGGCCGGAGGCGGTGAAGCCCGTGGCGGCACGCCCCGCGTAATTGCGGATATAAGTGATACAAGCGGGATCCGCGAGAGGTGGCTTGCCGTCCTGTCCGACTTAAATGTCTGCTCCCAGAAGGGTCTGGTCGAGATGTTCGACGGCTCCATCGGCGCGGGTTCCGTCTTTATGCCCTACGGCGGCAGGTACCAGCTGACCGAGACGCAGGCGATGGTGGCGAAACTTCCGGTACTCACCGGCAGAACTGACACCGTGACGATGATGAGTTACGGGTTCGACCCTTATCTGTCCAGCTGGAGCCCCTTCCACGGCGCGGTTTACGCGGTCGTATCGTCTGTGGCGAAGATCGCGGCGAACGGCGGCGACGTGGACCGGATCCGTTTCACATTCCAGGAATATTTCAAGCGCATGACCGGTGATCCCGCCCGCTGGGGCGCCCCGTTTGCCGCGCTTCTGGGCGCGTACAGCGCGCAGTTGGGCTTCGGCCTGCCGTCAATCGGCGGCAAGGACAGCATGTCCGGCACTTTTAACGACGAGCAGCATGGCGAGATCAATGTGCCGCCGACGCTGGTTTCCTTCGCGGTGGACGTGGCCCGCCACGGCGAGATCATTTCCCCGGAATTCAAGAAGGTGGGGAATAAGATCATCCTGTTCCGGGCGGAGCGCGACGCGTTCGATCTGCCCGTCTACGCGCAGCTTCTGGACGGCTACCGGAAGCTGCATGAGGATATTCTCGCCGGCCGCGTTATCTCCGCCTATGCGGTGGAGGGACACGGGCTGGCCGAAGCAGTCAGCAAGATGGCGTTTGGCAATAAATTTGGCGTGAAAATCGAGCATAATCTGGATCCGCGCATCTTCTTCGCCCCAGGCTGGGGCGACATCGTCTGCGAGGTTTCGGACGGTATGGCCGGGCGGCTGGCGGTTCCCTGTACGGTTATCGGCGAGGTGACGGCGGACGGCGTATTCCGCTATGGCGCCGCGGAGATCCCGGCGGACGAGGCGCTTGCCACATGGACGGCGCCGCTTGAACGGGTATTTCCGACCGCCGCAGGTGTTCCGCGGACGGAGGTACCGGATCAGGTTTATCATATAGAAAATAGATACGTCTGCCGGCATAAGACGGCGAAGCCGCGTGTCTTTATTCCGGTCTTTCCGGGAACCAACTGTGAATACGACAGCGCGAAGGCATTCCTCCGCGCGGGTGCTGAGGTGAGTACGCGGGTGTTCCGCAACCTGAGCGCCGGCGCGATCCGCGAGTCGGTGGAGGAGTACCGCAGGGAAATCGCGAAGGCGCAGATCGTCATGTTTCCCGGCGGCTTCTCGGCCGGCGACGAGCCGGAGGGTTCGGCCAAATTCTTTGCCACCGTGTTCCGCAGCGCGGCGATCCGGGAAGAGATCGAGAAGCTCCTGACCGAACGCGATGGCCTGATGCTGGGCATCTGCAACGGGTTCCAGGCGCTGATTAAGCTGGGTCTGGTGCCGGAAGGCACGATTGCGCCGCGCCATGCCGATTCGCCGACGCTGACGATGAATACGATCGGCCGCCATGTGTCCAAGATGGTTTATACGAAGGTGGTCAGTGATAAGTCCCCGTGGCTGGCGCTTGCCGAGCCGGGCGGTGTCTACTGCAATCCGGCGTCGCACGGGGAGGGACGCTTCGTGGCGAATGACGGGTGGATCGCGAAGCTGTTTGCGAACGGGCAGGTGGCGACGCAGTATGTGGACGACCGCGGCGTGCCTGCGATGGATGAGTTCTGGAACCCGAACGGTTCCTACATGGCGATTGAGGGCATCACGAGTCCCGACGGGCGCATCCTGGGCAAAATGGCCCATGTCGAGCGCCGCGGAGAGGCGGTCGCCAAAAACATTTACGGGGAGCAGGACATGAAAATCTTCGAGGCCGGCGTGGCGTATTTCCGGTGATGTTCGGTGCGCGGAGAATCCGTTGCCGGCGGTGTGTCACGCAAATGGAAACGGTCACGTCTGCGGTGTGTCATGCGGATGAGAGCGGCTGCGTTTGCGGGGTGCTATGCATGTAGGCGCGGTCACGTTGGCAGTGTGTCACGCAAATGAGTGCGGCCACGTCTGCGGGGTGTCATTCGAATGAAAGCGGCCACGCCGGCGGATCATTTTGCAAGTGAATGCGGCTACTCTGGCGGGGTGCTATGCATGTAGGCGCGGTCACGTTGGCGGTGTGTCATGCAAGTGAGAGCGGCCGCGCCGGCGGTTCGCCATGCATGTGAATGCTGGCACATCGACGGTGTGTCATGTGTGCCAATGTGAGCAGACCAGTGGTTTGCATTGCATATCAGCGGCAGCTGCATCGGTGAAATGTCATGCATACTGGCGCAATTACGCTGCCGGTTTATCCCGTGTACCGGCGCAGTCACACCCGCTGCGGAATGTCATGCTTATAGACGCAATCAGAAAGGAAGAAAAATGATATGGGCGGCAAAAACATTTTAATTGTCATCGATATGCAAAAAGATTTTATTGACGGGAGTCTCGGAACGCCGGAGGCGCAGGCGATTGTGGACAATGTGGTGCG
>CAYYHX010000261.1:0-2924 GCA_964471835.1 uncultured Hungatella sp. | reverse complement strand
CTGTCGCCGTATGGCAGCTCACTCCCGCGAGCCGGGATGAAAGTGAACTTTCTTCTGCTGCCCGCGACTCCGCCATGCTGCCATCTGCGGAACCGCTGGTTCCGCAGATGGACGGCTGTCGCCGTATGGCAGCTCACTCCCGCGAGCCGGGATGAAAGTGAACTTTCTTCTGCTGCCCGCGACTCCGCCATGCTGCCATCTGCGGAACCGCTGGTTCCGCAGATGGACGGCTGTCGCCGTATGGCAGCTCACTCCCGCGAGCCGGGATGAAAGTGAACTTTCTTCCCGGCTCTCAGAAGTGGGCTGCCGCATGGCTCTTAACTATGGCCATATTCGCTTAGTTTCAGCGTCGGGTTCCTTTCTTCGACCATTCCTACGCTCCAGCTGTTGACGAACAGGAGGAGGGGGTTGCCTTTCAGGTCTTTGATCCGCTTCATGTCTGAGGTGCCTTGGATCTTCTCGACGTCGATTTCATCTTTGTTTTCTACCCAGCGGATGTGCTCGTAGGGGAGACGGTCCAGTTTTACTTCTACGCCGTATTCATTTTCCAGCCGGTAGGTGAGCACCTCGAACTGCAGCTCGCCGACTACGCCGACGATGATCTCTTCCATGCCGGTGTTGTATTCCTGGAAGATCTGGATCGCGCCTTCGAGGGCGATCTGGCTGACGCCTTTCAGGAACTGCTTGCGCTTCATGGTATCCGCCTGGCGGACCCGGGCGAAATGCTCCGGCGCGAAGGTCGGGATTCCTTCAAATTCAAATTTCTCATTGGACAGGCACAGCGTGTCGCCGATGGAGAAGATGCCCGGATCGAATACGCCGATGATGTCCCCCGCATACGCCTCGTCTACGATCTTGCGCTCCTGGGCCATCAGCTGCTGCGGCTGGGTCAGGCGCAGTTTCCGGCCTCCCTGCACATGGTTGACTTCCATGCCGGCCTCGAATTTCCCTGACACGATCCGCAGGAAGGCGATCCGGTCCCGGTGGGCTTTGTTCATGTTGGCCTGGATCTTGAACACGAATGCCGAAAATGCTTCCTGAACCGGGTCGATCTCCCCGGCGGTGGTCCGCCTTGGCAGCGGCGGAGTCGTCATACTCAGGAAATGGTTCAGGAATGTCTCTACGCCGAAGTTGGTCAGCGCCGACCCGAAGAAAACCGGCGACAGGTTCCCCCGCCGCACCCGCTCCAGATCGAATTCGTCCGCGGCGCCGTCCAGCAGCTCGATCTCGTCCAGAAGCTGCTGGTAATAGTCCGCGCCGACCGCCGCTTCCGCGTCCGAACTCCTAAGGTCGAAGGTCCGGGATGCGATCTCTTTCTGCCCGCCCATCGCCGCCGTGAAGGTGGTAATCTTCCGGGTGCCGCGGTCGTACACGCCCTTGAAATTCTTCCCGCAGCCGATAGGCCAGTTCACGGGACAGGTGCGGATGCCGAGGACATTTTCAATATCATCCATCAGCTCGAAGGGGTCTTTCGCCTCGCGGTCCAGCTTGTTGATGAAGGTGAAAATGGGAATGCCCCGCAGGACGCAGACTTTGAACAGCTTGATCGTCTGGGCCTCCACGCCCTTCGACCCGTCGATGACCATGACCGCGCTGTCCGCCGCCATCAGCGTCCGGTAGGTATCCTCGGAGAAGTCCTGGTGTCCCGGCGTGTCCAGGATGTTGATGCAGTAGCCGCCGTACTCGAACTGCATAGCCGAGGAAGTGACCGAGATTCCCCTCTCCTTCTCGATGTCCATCCAGTCGGACACCGCGTGCTTCGCGGCCTTGCGGCCCTTCACCGTACCCGCCAGGTTAATCGCGCCTCCATAGAGAAGGAATTTCTCCGTCAGCGTCGTCTTGCCCGCGTCAGGATGGGATATGATTGCAAAGGTCCGCCGCCTCTCGATCTCTTTTGTAATTTCTTTTGTAACTTTTTTTGTGACTTTTTCTGTAATTTCTTCAGTCATGTCTGGCAAAATGATTCCTCCGGTCTGAATTGTGCTTGTTTATCCTCTTCGCCACCTGCGGGAATTCGTCACAGGAATTCATCTCACCCCTTCGATCCAGGCACGCACCAACGGGATCCAGGCCTGTACCGCAGGCACCAGCTGCGCGCTGCCCGGCACCGAAGTTTCCTTACTCGCCAGGGACAAGCCGTGTACACCCTTCGGGAAAATATGCAGCTCTACGTTTACGCCGCTCCGGCGCATGGCTGAGGCCAGAAGAAGACTGTTCTCCACCGGAACAGCGCCGTCCTCGAAGGTATGCCATAGAAATGTGTCCGGCGTGCCGGAAGAAACCTGCCGTTCCAGCGACGTGAATTCTTCCATCGTCAGTCCGGCTTCCTCCGGCGTGTATGTGCTTATCCCGCCCCCGCAGACCGCGGCCTGCGCGCCCGCACAGTCCACATGCTTCTGGAAATACTCTTTCACGATCATCCCGGTGTCTTCGCCCAGCAGATTGCGAAACGAGCCTTTGTGGGCAAATTCGCCACCGGTGATCACCGGATAACCCAGAATCAGCCCGGAGGGCTTCACCTGATCCTCCGTAAGTCCCAAAGGCTCCCAGACGAAAGCGCGTTTCCAGAATGTCCCCAGGCTGCAGGCCAGATGTCCGCCCGCCGAGAATCCGCAGACATAGATCCGGTCCGGATCCACCAGCCACTCGTCACTGTGCGCACGCACGATGGACACCGCTTTCGCGGCCTCCCGCAGCGCGGTCGGAAATACATTTCCCGGCGCGACGCTATAATACAAGCAAAAACAATGGCAGCCCATAGCCAGGAACTGCATAACAACCGGCTCCGCCTCCCGGTCGCTGCAGTACGCATACCCGCCGCCCGGACAGACGACCACTGCCGGCCGCCTGCGCTCTGGCGCAACGCTGACCGGATCCAGAATATACTCATAAAACTTCGCGCTGCCCGACTCCTGGCCGGGAAC
>CAYYHX010000260.1:0-2937 GCA_964471835.1 uncultured Hungatella sp. | reverse complement strand
GCGCGGCGGTAAGGCTCAAGGTGGGCGACCGGCTCTGCGTGGAGCGCTCCCGCGTGGAAACGGTGATGATTAAACTCCGCGAGGTATCCTTTGTAGATAACTTGAGAAGCAAGATGGCGGGGGAATAGTGGCGTGAGAATAGTGGCTGGGGATTATGGCGGGGAATAACGTCTGCTTGCGTTCTGGAACGCGGCAGAACAACGCCGCCCGAAAACGGGTGAGAACAGGTGTCTGCCTGAAAACGGATGAGAATAGATGTCTGCCCGAAAACGGGTGAGGACAGATGTCTGCCTGAAAACGGATGAGGATAGATGAGGACGGATGGGGGTTCCGACGGAGGAACCATGATCAGGAACCGTTGCGGACGGGTTCTGTCGGGGAGATATGATATTCGATTGAAAGAAGGCAATCCGCAGCTGAGGCAAATTTTGGTGAAGATCACGGTCTGCGGCGAGGAGAAAGGACATGAAAGTAGAACGGCACAGCAAGATCGTGGAGCTGATCAGCAAATACGAGATTGAGACGCAGGAGGAACTGGCGGAGCGCCTGAAGCAGGCAGGGTTCCATGTGACGCAGGCAACGGTGTCCCGCGATATCCGGGAACTGCGCCTGACCAAGGTACAAGCGGAAAACGGCCATCAGCGCTATACGGTTCTGCATGCGCAGAGTGAAATGAACGATAAATACATTCGTGTCCTGAGGGACGGCTTCCTCTCGATGGACATGGCCCAGAATATCCTGGTTATCAAAACGGTATCCGGTATGGCGATGGCGGTCGCAGCGGCTCTGGACGCCATTCATTTCAACGAAATCGTAGGCTGTATCGCGGGGGACGATACGATCCTGTGCGCGGTGCGCAGCGTAGACGACACGATTCTGGTGATGGAGAAAATTCATAAGCTGGTGTCGGAATAGCGCGGACTCCGGTGCGGAAATGCGTGTCGGCCGCGGATGCAGGCATGAGTGTCAGTTGCGAAAGCAGCCGAAAGGATAACATGGCAAGGGGGTGGTACAGATGTTGTTGGAGCTTCGTGTAAAGAATCTGGCTCTGATCGAGAAGGCGGAGATCAATTTCTCAGAGGGTCTTACGATCCTGACCGGCGAGACGGGCGCGGGCAAATCGATCCTGATCGGCTCCGTGAACCTGGCGCTCGGCGGCAAGGCTTCGAAGGACGTGATCCGTCCGGGAGCAGATTCAGCCTATATCGAACTGGTATTCTCGGTGACGGAGCCGAAGATAAGAAAGCAGCTTGAGGATCTGGATGTGGAGCTGCCGGAGGACGGAACGCTGATCCTGTCGCGGCGGATCACGCCTCTCCGCAGCGTCAGCAAAGTCAACGACGAGACGGTGACGGCCGGACGCCTGCGGGAGATTACATCCAGGCTGATCGACATTCACGGGCAGCATGAGCATCAGTCCCTTCTGTATAAGGCAAAGCATCTTGAGATTCTGGACTCATATGCCAGAACCGCGGCGGAACCGCTGAAAGAGCGGATCCGCGAGGTGTACGGCAGCTATCGGGAGACCAAGGCGCGTCTGTCGGAGATGGACATCGACCAGGAGGCACGCCTTCGGGAAATGGATTTCCTGCGCTATGAGATTCGGGAAATAGAGGATGCGAAACTGAAGGAAGGCGAGGAGGAGGAACTGACGGCCGCCTGCCGGCGCCTGCAGCATGCTCAGAAAATCATGGAATATCTGGCCGGGGCCTACCGGATTCTGGACGGCAGCCAGGCCGGCCTCGCGGCGCGGGATGTGGCACAGGCGGCAGAGTTTGACGAGGCGCTCACGGGAATCCGCGACCAGCTTTTAGACGCAGAAGCCATCTTAAGCGACGCAGTCCATGAACTCAGCACATATATGGACGCGTTTACATTTGACGAAGAAACATTCCGGCAGACCGAAGAACGGTTGGACCGGATTCACGGTATACAGGCCAAATACGGGAATTCCGTGGGGGAGATCCTTCAGAAACTGGAAGAGAAGAAGACGCGGCTCGCCGAGCTGGAGGATTTTGACCTGGTGAAAGAAAAGCTGACGCGTGAATTCGCCCGACAGGAGCAGGAGCTGGACGAGCTGTGCGGACAGCTGTCCGACGTCAGGCAAAAAGCGGCGGCGGAACTGACGGAGAAGATCCGGCAGGGGCTTCAGGATCTGAATTTTACCGGCGTCCGTTTTGAAATGGAATTCAGGCGGCTGGGACATTACACGGCGGAAGGGTATGACGAGGCGGAGTTCCTGATATCCGCCAATCCCGGCCAGCCTGTGCGGCCGCTGGGGAATGCGGCCTCCGGCGGTGAGCTGTCGCGTATCATGCTGGCGATCAAATCGGTACTGGCGGACACGGACGATATTCCGACGCTGATCTTCGACGAGATCGACACCGGCATCAGCGGGCGGACGGCGCAGATGGTTTCGGAGAAACTTTCCTACATCGCGCGGCGGCGGCAGGTGATCTGCATCACGCATCTGCCGCAGATCGCGGCGATGGCCGACAGCCATTTCGAGATCGCGAAGGCGGCGGAGAACGGCAGCACGGTGACGCGCATCCGTGAGCTGAACCGCGAAGAGATGGTGGATGAACTGGCAAGACTTCTGGGCGGCGCGGAGATTACCGCCGCGGTGCGGGAGAACGCAAGTGAAATGAAGCGGCTGGCGGATGAGAGGAAAGCGCAGGCAAGATGAAGCGGCTGACGGAGGAAAGGAAAGCGCAGGCGAGATGAGACGGCTGGCGGAGGAGAGGAAGGCGTGCCGCCAGTGGCGTGTGATATTGCGCGGTTGCTCTGGTGGCGCGTTACGCGGCACGCCGGAAGGAGCCTTGGCAGCATCACTCTGCTGCTTCTGTTAGTTATGGAAGCAGTTGCTCCATTGATGGATATGCGGAGCGTCTGAACGGCTGCGACTTCCTTGCTACAGTGGAATCGAATGGAATGGAG
>CAYYHX010000259.1:0-2940 GCA_964471835.1 uncultured Hungatella sp. | reverse complement strand
CCTTTCAAATTGACCCGCGTCCCCGGCGGAATGGCTGATGCCGAGGGGCTGGCTCACGCCAACCTGACGGCACATGTCGCACATCTCTTTGAGCCATGCCGTCTCATAGGGTTCCATGAACTCCCGGTACCTGCTGTTGTTACCATAGGAGTACGGTTCGTTACAGATGTCCCACGCAAGGATCCGTTCGTCATCCTTATGATGCCCGATGATCTTTTCAAAATAAGAGTCAAACCGCTTCTTTCTCGCGCACCAGATGCTTCCTTCGATCATCATCGGATGGTAGATGCCGCCGTTATCCATCGTCCCGTCGTGCCAGCAGTTAAACAGGCAGGGGATAACCCGGAGACCATATCTTGCGCAGATCTGCAGGACCGTCTCAAATTGTTCGGCCTGCCGGTCCTCCTCATACCGGAAGGCGTCATAGGACAGCCACAGACGAATCGTGTTGATCTTCGGAAATGCCTTTTTCCCGAGTGCCAGCTCACTTTCGATGACAGCCGCATCAAATTGGCGCCACGCCTCATAAGAATTCCAAGCATATGAAGGTTGGTAATTGAAACCAACCACGGTACTGTAATCTTTCATAATGTTCTTCCCTTTTATAAATTTTCAATTTTTATTTGCCAGACTCGCAGGATCCGACGGGGATATTCCTATCCAAACGGCTCTCCTTCCCGTAAAAACACCGGACTGTCAAACAGGCGACGATGCTGTCCCCGCCCTCACAGATACCGCCTGGCATATTCCTTCGCGTCCTCAATAATGAGCTCCACCCGCTCCGGCGCATTCTCGAGCGTCCCGTCCACGACCGTGAGCGTCGGGATCACGCCCTTTCGCAGCGGCGCGCGCCACTCCGGGTTCGTCCCCAGCTCGTGTACGCCCGTACTCAGCCTCGACGGGTCTCCCAGGCACAGGTGCGCGAATTCCCGGGTATAGGTGTCAAACATCGCCCCGTAACTCTCGTCGTGCCAGTGCATCTTCCCATTGGTATGCCCGCACTGCAGGAGCGGGATGCAGCTCCCCAGCGCGTCGTACCAGCCTTCCCCGGCCAGCAGCATCTGCGGGTCGTTCTGGCGGAGACGCCGCGCCATCCGGAACACGCCCGGGTATACCTTGTGGTTGGGATCATTGTGCCAGCCGGCAGCGATATCGAGGAAGACCGCGTGAAACCCGTATTCTTCCGCCAGACAGGTAATCTGCCGCACCAGCCGGTTCTGCCACTTCGGGGCGGCCGGGTTCAGGGAACGCAGGGAACCGTGGTCGTAGTGGCGCGAACCGTCCCAGTCCACGCTCCCGCGCCCGAAATTCCCCGACGCCGTCCGCGGCTCGCTCGTCTCTCCCCATGTCGCAAAACCCTCATGGTGCGTGCTGACGATATTGATGCCGAACATCGGCATCAGGTGCACCCCCAGCTTCCCCGCCTCTTCGCACAGGGTACGGAACCCCTTCTCGCCGCCCATGCGCTCGTCCGGCCCGTAATCGCCGTACTGCCAGTAGTACCGGCCTTCCCACCCCGGCAGGTAGGCCAGGATGCGCTCCGGCTCAATCCTGTCGCACAGCCTCTTGATGTTTTCCAACATCGCCGCATAGTCGTTGAAGATATAGCCCGTCCAGTGCTGCCCGTGGATCGCCGCCACCAGCGAGATTTTGCGCGCCCAGTCCGGCACGTCCGGCCTCTCCTCCCAGGGGAGCAGGCCGTAATCCTCCGCGACCTTTATCCGCTGCGATTCCATCAATTCCGTCATTTCATCCGCGCGCTCCGTATAGCCGATCTCCCAGTCCGGAACCGCGATGCGGTTCCCCATATCCCGGGCGTCCTCCTCGAAGATCAGTTCCGCGCAGAGACCGTCGTCCTGCGGGTTGAACACGAATGTTTTCCGGCGCACGAAGCGGTCCAGGGAGCGGAAATACAGGAAACCTCCTTCCGGCTGAGATAGGATCACGAGCGGCGCGGCGGCGTCCCGCCAGCCATGCGGATAGGAGAAACGGATCCCCTCCGGCCCGATCTTACGCGGGCGGTGGTCAACCAGATTCATGATCTCCCCTGATTTCAGGCCCTTAACGGACAGTTTCAGGCACCGTATCTCTTCCGTGGACTTCGCCACATGGGCTGCGGCGGAAACCGCGATCCGGTTCCCCAGAAGGCGGACCGTAACCTCCGCATCTCCCCGCGCCGGCACCTGCCCGCCGCAGGTCAGCAGCCGGCTGCAGGCAAGGGTAATCACCCCGTCTTCCTCTTGGATCTGCGTATTCTCCGGATCTAAGGAGTAGGCGTTGGAAAACGTATAAATCATGATTTCCAGCGGGAAAGAACCCGCCTTAAACGTAACATTACGAAAACGATAGCTTAAATCCTGCATAGTTTCTCCTCCTCTTCTCCGGCCGGAACAGGCTGTAATTCCCGGCCACGCTACCCTTTAAGCGACCCAACCATCACGCCCTTCACGAAGTATTTCTGTACAAAGGGATAGATGCACAGGATCGGGAGCGTCGCGACAACGATAACGCAGTATTTAATCAATTCCCGGTACGAATCCACCTCCACCATGGCTACATTGGTCATCATTGTGGTTGTGTCGTTCTGAATCAGAAACTCCCGCAGAATCAGCTGCAGCGGATACATGTTTCTGTCCTTAAGCAGCACCATCGCGTTGAACCATTCGTTCCAGTGCCCTACCACATAGTACAGGAGGATCACAGCCAGAACCGGCTTGGAAAGCGGCAGGATGACATCCTTTAAGACACGGAAGGGCGACGCGCCGTCGATGATCGCGGCTTCCTCCAGATCACGCGGCACACCTTCAAATCCCGTCCGCAGGATGATCATGTCCCATGTGGAGATCGCCCCCGGCAGGATCATCGCCCAGATGTTGTTATAGAGATGCAGGTCGCGCATCAGCAGGTACCAGGGGATCAGCCCGCCGCCGAAGAACATGG
>CAYYHX010000258.1:0-2958 GCA_964471835.1 uncultured Hungatella sp. | reverse complement strand
TCCTCGATGGCCTTCTCCTTCTCAGGCGGGCACTGGGGCTGCCGGGTTCCGGCTCCCATTCAACATGAACCTCCTTCGGCGGCGGGGCGTCGCCGGGCTGCGTGGCGTACGTGACGTGAATGCAGTCTCGCGGATTTTGGTAGCGCAAGGAGACAACTGTCTCTATATTCGAGGTCGAAGGAAAAAGGTCCACACAGCAGAGCCGTTCCGGCAGATACCCGTACGCCATCAGTTTTTCCAGATCCCGAGCCAGGCTGGTTGGCTTGCAGCTGACATAGACGATTCGCCCGGCCCTGATCTCACCGCCGATCCGGTCAAGCACCTTCGGGTGGAGGCCGTCGCGGGGCGGATCGAGAACAATGATATCCGGAACATCCGCAAAATCGTCCGCATCCGCCAGTACCTTTAATACGTCGCCAGCAATAAATTCGCAGTTATCCAACCCGTTCTGTGCCGCATTCCTTCTGGCGGCTTCTACAGCTTCCTCCACGATCTCCACGCCGATTACCCGCTCCGCCACCGGCGCCAGCATCTGGGCGATGGTTCCGGTACCGCTGTAGAGATCAAATACCACTTTCCCTTTTGTATCGCCTACATAATCGCGAACCGTGCGGTAAAGAACCTCCGCGCCCAGTGAATTCGTCTGAAAAAAAGAAAACAGAGTAATCCGGAAGCGCAGTCCCAGAAGTTCTTCATAGAAATAGTCCTGACCGTACAGTACCGTTGTTTCATCGCTCCGGACGACATCCGCCAGGCTGTCGTTGCGGATATGCAGGATCCCGGCAAAATGACCCTGCAAAGAATCCGCGGCGGGATACGTTTCTGAACCCCCGGCGCCCCCGGCCGGCTGAAGCGCCAGAAGAGCGTCACGCCAGCCGGCAAGGAGTGCCGCCTCGTCCTCTGCGTCTAGCGGCAGACCGTTCCGCCGTTCGCCGAGCCCTGTATCCCCGCGCCCCGTCTGGCCCATTGTCACCACGCAACCCGCAGCCCCGCTCTCCGCCTGATCCGACATCGCCACGAGCCCCGTATTCCCGCGCCCCGTTTGGCCCGACGTCACCGCGAGCCCCGCAGCCCCGCGCCCCGCCTGATCCGACGTCACCGCGAGCCCCGCAGCCCCGCTCTCTGTCTGGCCCGACGTCGCCAGCGCCACCAGGATCTCCCCTGTTTTCGCGGCACGGCGCACCAGCAGATGCCTCAAATAGCCGGTATGTGTCGGTTTTCTGTAAAATGTCAGTCCTGCCGCCGCAAAATACTCCCGTGTCACTTTCAAAATCAGCGTGAAATCCGGATGCACGATCCGGCACCCGTCCACATTTACCACATCATGAAAACTTCCCCGGCGGTGAAGCCCAAGCGCCAGCGGCCCGCCCTTCTCCTCGTCGCCGAAGGAGAATTCCATCTTATTCCGATATTCGCAGAAAACCGGACTTGGCTTCACACCTTCAAAGATCCGCTCAAACCGATCCTCCTTCTGCCCTGTACCCTGGCCTGCCGTCTGCTCCTTCGGCTGACCCTCCGTTTCTTCCCCCGTCTGTTTCTCCCACCGCCCTTCCATCTGTCTTGCGGAAGATTCGCCCGGACTGCACCGGTCAACCACCGGCGCCAGCAGTTTCCGGATCTGCTGTTCCTTCAGCTTCAACTGCTCTCCATAAGGAATGCTTTGGAACGTGCATCCGCCGCAGACACCGAAATGCGGGCAGCGGTTCGGTTCCCGCTCCAGCGGCGAAGGCGTGACCACACGCAGAAGACGCCCCTCGCAGTGTCCGCCGCGCTTCCTGCTGACCGCAAACTCCACTTTCTGGCCGGGAAGCGCATTTTTCACAACAGCAGTCTCCCCGTCGATCTCCACCAGTCCCCGGTTCGGGAACGCCATGCGCCCGACCGTCCCGATATATCTCCCGCCCTTTTTCATCATTTTCCCAAATCCCCATCCGTTTTCAAAACAGGCACCGGTGCTCACCGTCCGCAAACACAGTGGTATGCAGGCATCGCGGTATACAAGTAAAGCATAATCGAAAAAAGCGTGCCCCGTCTATGAGGCACGCCCTCCGCTTACTGAGTTTACTCCGCCGGCGCTGCTTCCGGCTCCGCAGCGGGTTCCGGTTTTTTCTCATCCTCGAAGAAGCCATTGTCGAAATCATCGTCGAGATCATCGTCAAAGTCATCTTCAAAATCATCCAGATAATCCGGCGTAAAGAAACGGTATACCGCATAGGCGATGCAGGCCACCGCCGCAATCACCCCGATGATGGCGAGAACCCACAGAATCGTATTCCGCTTCTTATCCGCTTCCTCCTGCTTCTTCATCAGGTGATGCATCTTGCCGGCGTTGACCAGTTCCTCCATATGGCAAATCGCCTCTTTGCCCATCGCATCCAGTTTATTCATTCTAAAAAACCTCCTTCAAAAGTACCTGTTGAAATCTATAACCAACTTTATACTAACACAATCTGCGCAGTTTTGCAATTTCTATTTTCGCGTTTCCCTTCGGATTTCACACTTCCTGACTTTTTAAAAATGATGCAAACAGCCGTCTTACGCCCACGGAATCGAATTCCACGGCGACCATATAATCCTTTGGACGCTCTTCAATGGAAATGACCGTACCTTCGCCGAATTTGACGTGCTTTACCCGGTCGCCGACCTGATAAGTAGGCGTCTTACTCTTCCGCACCGTGAAGGAACGCCCGAAATCCGGCCCGGAGTCCGGAGCGAAACGGCTCGTTCCGGCCGGCTTGTCCCGTCGCGCCGTCCGGGGAGACAGACCCGTCCGCGACGGGCCGGACGAAGCGCTGTCTGAAGAAGCACCGCCAGACAATCTGTTACCGCTTGTTACACCGCCGGTCGCAGCACCGCCGGCCGGATTTGCGCCTCCCGTATCACCGCCGCCTTCATGAAAATCATCCAGCTGTGTTCCATCCCATGGAAGCCCCGGCTCTTCCGGAATCTCATCCAGGA
>CAYYHX010000257.1:0-2963 GCA_964471835.1 uncultured Hungatella sp. | reverse complement strand
AATTTTGAATGATATTTTGAACAGGGAGGCAGTTATGACGGTTCAGGCGGTTTCTGCATTCATCCTGTTTTTCAGGTGACAAATATTCCCGGATGTGATAAACTGACTGACAGGAAGCGGCGGCATGCCGCGTCGAGACTATCTGTTACCAAAAGGAGAGACGGTATGAAACTGACTGCAAAAGAGAAAGTGTCCTACGGCCTTGGAGCCGTGGGCAAGGACATGGTGTACATGTTATCTGCCAGCTATATCCTGTATTATTATCAGGACATCCTGGGCGTGAGTGCGATTGCCATGGGTGTGATTCTGATGGCGGCGAGGGTGTTTGACGCCTTCAACGACCCGATCATGGGCGTGATCGTGGCGAAGACGCGCACGAGGTGGGGCAGGTTCCGCCCCTGGCTCCTGGTCGGCACGGTGCTGAATGCCATCATTCTGTGCTTTATGTTCGCGGCGCCTCCGTCTCTGGACGGCAGCGGGCTGGTTGCCTACGCGGCCTTCACCTACATCCTCTGGGGCGTGACCTACACGATGATGGACATCCCGTTCTGGTCGATGATCCCCGCATTTACCGAGGGCGGCCAGGAGAGGGAGAACCTGTCTACTCTGGGACGTTCCTGCGCGGGCGTCGGTTCCGCGCTGGTGACGATTATCACGATGAAATGCGTCTACAGTCTGGGACAGGGGAATGAGCGCGTGGGATTTGCCCGGTTCGCGCTGATCCTGGCGGTGCTGTTCGTGGTTTTTATCACGATTACCTGTGTCTGCATCAAGGAGAAATCCACGGTAGACGTGGAGTCGCCGTCGGTGGGACAGATGTTCAAGGCGCTTCTGCAGAACGACCAGGCGATGACGATCGTTGTCAGCATCGTCCTGATCAACTGTTCGCTGTACATTACCTCGAACCTCGTAATCTATTTCTTCAAGTATGATTTCGGCGGCGACGCGTGGTACAACAGCTACACGCTGTTTAATACCTTCGGGGGCGGGGTCCAGATCCTCTCGATGATGATCCTGTTCCCGCTGCTCCGGAAATTCTTCAGCGCGATAAAGGTATTTTACATCAGTTTTATCATGGCGATCGCCGGCTACGCGACGCTTCTGGGATTCATGCTGTTTAATGTAACCAGTATCTTCGCGCTGTTCCTTCCGGCCTTCTTCATCTTCGCGGCGTTCGGCATGCTGACGGTTCTGACGACCGTGTTTCTGGCCAATACCGTGGATTACGGCCAGTGGAAGAATAACCGCCGTGACGAGAGTGTGATCTTTTCGATGCAGACCTTCGTGGTGAAGCTGGCATCCGGCGTAGCGGCGCTGATCGCGTCGATCTGCCTGTCGCTGACGAATCTGAGCAGCGATACGTCGGAGACGGCGGCTGCGGTGGAGGCGGCCACGAGTTCGGTCATGGGACTGCGGCTGACCATGACAGTGCTGCCGATTGCCGGGCTTCTGCTCGCGATCTTCTATTTCCATAAGAAATATATCCTGACGGAAGAGAAAGTGGCGGAGATTACCGAGGCAATCCGCAGGTGAGCAGACGGAGACGGAACCGGCGGCGCGGAAAACCGACGGGATTGAGATAAGGAGAATCTTCATGGAAAATGACAAAAAAATGGTGGAGGCGATCACGTCGAGGGACGTGGATTTCGCCCAGTGGTACACTGATGTGGTGAAGAAGGCGGAGCTGTGCGACTACGCCAGCGTGAAAGGATGCATGGTCATCAAGCCCGCCGGCTACGCCCTTTGGGAGAATATTCAGAAGGAGCTGGACGCCCGCTTCAAGGCGACGGGCGTGGAAAATGTCTATATGCCCATGTTCATTCCGGAAAGCCTTCTTCAGAAGGAGAAGGATCATGTGGAGGGATTCGCGCCGGAGGTGGCCTGGGTGACGCACGGCGGCCTGGAGCCGCTGCAGGAGCGGATGTGCGTGCGCCCCACTTCGGAGACGCTGTTCTGCGATTTCTATGCGAACGACATTCATTCTTACCGTGACCTGCCGAAACTGTACAACCAATGGTGTTCGGTGGTGCGCTGGGAGAAGACGACCCGGCCGTTCCTTCGTTCCCGCGAGTTCTTATGGCAGGAGGGACATACGGCCCATGCGACGGCGGAGGAAGCGCAGGAGCGGACCGAGCTGATGTTGAATGTTTACGCGGATTTCTGCGAAGAGGTGCTGGCGATTCCGGTCATCCGCGGGCGCAAGACCGATAAGGAGAAGTTCGCGGGCGCCGAGGCGACCTACACGCTCGAAGCCATGATGCATGACGGAAAGGCGCTGCAGTCCGGCACCAGCCATAATTTCGGCAGCGGTTTCGCGAAAGCATTTAACATCCAGTTCGCGGATAAGGATAATACGCTGAAATATGTCCACCAGACGTCCTGGGGGATGTCCACCCGCATCATCGGCGCTATCATCATGGTTCACGGCGACGACGACGGCCTGGTGCTGCCGCCCCGGATCGCGCCGGTCCAGGTGATCGTGATCCCTATCCAGCAGAAGAAGGAAGGCGTTCTGGATAAGGCGAATGAACTGAAGGGGCGGCTGGCAGCGGCCGGGTTCCATGTGAAAACGGATGATTCGGACAAGAGTCCGGGATGGAAGTTCAGCGAGTGCGAGATGCGCGGGATTCCGCTGCGCGTAGAGATCGGCCCGAAGGATATCCAAAACGATCAGGCCGTGCTGGTTCGCCGCGATACCCATGAGAAGATTGCGGTGCCGCTTGACGAACTGGAAGGAAAAGTCGGAGAGCTTCTGGAAGTGATTCAGAAAGATCTGTTCACGCGGGCGAAAGCGCACCTGGAGTCCCATACTTATGAGGCCGTGGACTATGAGGAGTTTAAGAAGACCGTCGATGAGAAACCGGGCTTTGTAAAGGCCATGTGGTGCGGCTGCCGGGAATGCGAAGATAAGATTAAGGAAGAAACCGGCGCGACTTCCAGATGTATGCCGTTTCGGCAGGAGC
>CAYYHX010000256.1:0-2983 GCA_964471835.1 uncultured Hungatella sp. | reverse complement strand
AAAATAAATTTTGCAAACACTACAAATTCTATCTTGACAAAACCGTCCCCAAAGGGCATGTGACGATCGAAAAACAGCGTGACGGCCATCCCGCCCTGGTGAAATATGTGCTTGAGGCGCCCTACGACCGTGAAAAAGGCTATGCGAAACCCCGGCGGACCACGATCGGCCATCAGTGCCCCGGAAGCGCGACCACCATGTACCCGACCACCCAATACGCCCGCATCTTCCCTTCCTTGTGGGAAAAGGTTTCCGCGGAGCGGGTAAAGCCGTCTGTCCGGAAGGTCGGCATGTTCTCCGCCTGCCAGGCGATCAATTCCCTGACCGGGATCAAGGATATCCTGGATCAGGTCTACGGCACGGACTATGCGGATGCTCTCATGGATTTTGCGATGTATTCCATTATCCACCACACGAATGAGGTCTCCGCCTTTTCCTGCCGGATGGGGCAGGAGCTGACTTATTCCAAAGAGCCGCACAGCGATTCCTTTTATTCCCGCCTGTTCGAGGAAGGGATGCCGAAAGACCTGGAGCTTCTGTTCCGGCGCAGGTGGGCCATCCGGTGCCGGGAGGACGGGGATGACACTGTGTGGCTGTGCATTGACGGATCAAATGATGACTGCCACAGCACAGGGGTGGAGATCGGGGAGAAAGGGCACGCGAAATCCGGGAAGGACACGAACATTGTGAGTTTCACCTATGCCGTGACCCCGGAGGGAAAACCTGTCACCTACGACGTCTACCGGGGCGGACTGGTCGATGCCAAAGCGATGCGGGCGGTCCTGGATTTCCTGCGGGATTGCGGGATCCGCGTGGCAGGCGTCATCCTGGACAGGGGATACTGCAATGCCGGGGCGCTCCGGTACCTGGCCGGGCAGGGGCTTTCCTATGTCATAATGGTCAAAGGCGCTCCGGAAGGATACGAAAAAATGGTGGAGGAATGCGCCCGCAAGATTAAGATGAATGCGGAATTCCTCATCCCGCATACCTTCCTTTTTGCATGCCAGCAGCCCGTGCGGCTGTTCAGGGATTATGACCATCAGGATTACCTGACCCTGTTCTTTGATTACCGCAATGCGGGTGAGCGGATCACGGCATTGCTGAAAAACCTTTACACGGAGATGGACCGGCTCGAGGGGTGCATCTGGAAAGGGGAACGCCCGGATGCGGACAAAAAGTACCGGAAGCTGCTCTTCGTATCGGAAAGCGATCCCCCGCAGGTCACGGTCAATCCGGAGGAACTGCAGGCATTGATGGATGAAAAGGGCATTTATGGCATCGTCACATCTTCGGAGATGACGCCGCGGGAGGTCCACGACCTGTATGTGTCCCGCAGCGTTTCCGAGACGCAATACCAGCTGATCAAGACGCAGCTGGGGTATGGCACCATCCGTGTATCCTGCACGGCGGGCGTCTGGGCCAGATTTTCGGCAGGTTTCCTAGCCTCCATCCTCCGGTATGAGATCGAAAAGGCGGCACGGGAGCTTGGCCGGAATACCAACCGGATGGTCTGCGAACTAGAGCAGGTCGATGCGCAGAAACTGAATGATGTCTATACCTACAGTCATGTGGAGAATGAAAGGCTGAAGAAATTCTTCCATCTGCTGCAGGCGGATGCCGAAGAGCTGATTGAAGAATCCATCCGGTTTGAGAACGACCGTCTGGCTGGGCGTGTACCGGCGCCGAGGCACCGGAAGACCGGGCCGAAGAAGGGGACACACCGGAAGAAGTACGATACCGAGGGGAATGAGATTCCCCGGAAATCCGGTGTCCCGAAGGGGACGAAGCGGAAGGAGGTCAATCAGGATGGCACTCTGCGGAAGAGGCCAGGCGTACAGCCGGGGACAAAAAGAGGCCAGTACAACAAGGATGGCAGCCCCAGGAAAAGACCCGGCCCCAAGCCGAAAACAAGAGTCTCTCAGGAATCTGACAACCCGTAATTAGTCCCGAAATTTGGGAATTTATCGTATATATATCAACTTTTTATATCTGTCAATATCTTATGAAAAATATATGCCTTCTCCGCCCCGTCTCTGCGGACACTGCACACCCGCTCATCCTCTGCGCATCGGCACCGTATCCGCTCCCGTACGTTTCAGGTTCTCATGCACACTGCGCCTGTCGGCCTGCCCGATCATCTCGTCGCGCGTTTTCTTCGCGGACTGCTCCGCCATATTCTTGCTGGGGCCGCCGACACAGCCGCCGACGCAGGCCATGCCCTCCACGAAATCCTCATTCAGCCTTCCAACCTTCAGCATCAGCAGCGCCTTCTTGCACTCCACCGCCCCGTTGCAGCGCAGCACGTTCGGCTTGATGTCTTCGCCCATTTCCCCGAAGCACTGCAGGACGGCCGCCGTCACACCGCCGCTGTTGCCGAAACGCTTGCCATAGGTCGAGCTCTCCTGATAGGAATTCTCCTCCTGCTCCAGCTCGATCCCCTTCGCGTACATCATCGAGCGCACCTCGCCATACGTCATGACATAGTCCGCGTTCCCCTCGATACCGTGATCCTGCGCCTCGCTCTTCTTCGCCGTGCAGGGGCCGATAAAGACCGTAACCGTCTCCGGATCCTTCTGCTTCAGATACCGCGACACCGCGCACATCGGCGATACCGTCGTAGACATGTGATCCAGAAGCTGCGGGAAATGGAGCCGGATCATATTGACGAACGCCGGACAGCAGGAAGTGGTCATCTTCCTGCCTTCCTTATAGGCTTCCGCCCATTCCTCCGCCTCGGCCGCAGCGGTCATATCGCCGCCCAGCCCGACCTCAACCATATCCGCGAATCCGGCTTTCTTCAGGGCCGTCCTCCAGCTGGCCATCGTGATTCCCGGGCCGAACTGCCCTTCCGTCGCCGGCGCCAGCATCGCGACCACTTTCCTGCCGGAACGGATCGCATCGATCACCTTCACCACAGGCGCCTTCGGGGCAATCGCGCCGAACGGGCAGCTGGGGATGCAGTTGCCGCAGGCGATGCATTTCT
>CAYYHX010000255.1:0-2984 GCA_964471835.1 uncultured Hungatella sp. | reverse complement strand
AGCCGGAAAAAGCCGTATCCGATACCGTATAAACTTTCAGATTATTCATCCCGGTGAAGATGCTTTCTTTGGAAACACGCAGGCACCCGGTCAGCACCGCCCGCTCCAGGCTGTCGTTGGTCTTCAGCGCATTCGCGAAGATACCGCGGATCATCTGCACCATCTCGTCGTAATATCCGGCGTAGAATGCCTTTTGCAGCGGCACGTCATACTCATCGATCAGCAGAACCGCTTTGCGGCCGTAATGCTTTTCCAAAAGTTGCGTAAGGGTCTGCAGGCAGTCAACAATCGCCTGTTCATCCATCAACTTCCGATCCATCAGACTGCAGAGCTTCCCTTTCTCCTTATCGGAAAGCCGCTCACTGTCCAGAAGAAAATCCACGCGTCCTGCCGTATTCGCCATCACGCTCGCCATCATTTCCCGGGCCCTCGTGAAATTGGCGGCATCCACGCTTTTCAGCGACAAAAACACCACCGGATACTTCCCCATGTGCCGTTCGCACAGATCCTTCTCCTCTGCGATCGCCAGCCCGTCAAACAGCGACGGGTCGCCGCCGATCTCAAAGAAGCACTTCAGCATCGTCATGGCCAGCGTCTTGCCAAACCGGCGCGGACGCGTGAACAGAGTTACCTTGGCCGGGCTGCGCAGCAGCTCCGCGATCAGCCCGGTCTTGTCCACATAATAGTAATCTTCCTTCCGCAGTTCATCAAAGAATTCCGTCCCGATCGGGAGGTATTTCTTTCCCTTTTTCTCCCCCTGCATACCGTCTTCTCCATTCCGTTCCCGCAGCCATACACCGATACCGGTCAGCCTCATTTCGCTTCCGCAACCATCCGCCGCTATCGGTCAGAATCATTCCGCTTCCGAAACCACTCGCCGGTACCGGTCAGTCTCATTCCGCTTCCAAAACCACTCACCGGTATCGGTTAGAATCATTCCGCTTCCAAAGCCATACATCGGTACCGGTCAGCCTCATTCCGCTTCCAAAACCACTCACCGGTATCGGTCAGAATAGTTCCGTTTCTAAAACCATCCGCCGGTACCGGTCAGTCATATTTCGTTACCGGATATCATGGTATCAGTATAACATAGAATGCAGAGAACAGAAAGGAAAATCTCATCAGTCATGTCCCGAAACAGTCGGATAACAACAGAATGTTTCCTGTTCGATCTCATAGTACGATACAAAACGCAGACCCGGCTGTCCCTCAACGAAGAAATGCAGTTTCCCGCTTTCTTCCGGTATGAGTTTGGACACAAGCCGTTCGGCGCAGCATCGCGCCCCTCGTATTCCACGGCGGTAAGCCCCATTTGATGAGTAAATGTGATGGTGTCGCCGCTTTTCCATTCGCGCTCCGGCTCCACATATGTACCGGAGGCGCCGGTGCCTGCGGGCTCGCCGTTTACAAAGATCTCCGTGTCGCCTGCCGCCCACGACGGGATATGAATGCAGATGCGTGCGCTTCCGTCCGGCTCTTTCACATACAGGGCCGCATCACAGCCGTCCGGGAACCCCGTCTCCATCTCAAGGCTCAGTTTATCCGTTTTTATCTCGGACGGGACGAACAGGTTCACCCACAATCCTTTTTCATCTTCCATGCAAATGTATTTCGGAAGTTCGGATATCAGCATGGTGGTAGATACTTCGCCGGTGTGGTTCGTTGTGATGTAATAAGGCATATCACAAAACCCTCCGGACTCCCGATTTCGAAGGGCCGAAGGGTTTCGCGGCACACCGGTTCAGACCATTTCCAGACCTCTTTCAAACTGTCTCCCCGTTGCTGAGCCGGACAGTCTTTTTCGTGATCGTGCGCATCATTTCCGCGTAACCGGCCAGCTCCTCCGGCGCCAGAAATGTTTTTTCTCCGTATTCCGGCTCGCGGTCCAGCCCCTTATACTTCGACAGGCCGAGGGGATGGTAAGGTTCCAGCTCAACGGCGCAGACGCCGGGGAGGGACTCCGCCAGGCGGGCGATGCCGGCAAAATGATCCGGCTCCATATTCTGCCCGGGAATGACGGGACAGCGCAGGATGATCCGCTTCCCCAGCCCGGACAGCAGGCGCAGGTTCTCAAGGATCAAGCGGTTGTCCGCGCCGGTCATCTTCCTGTGCTTTTCCGGATCAAGCCCCTTGATGTCGTACAGGAACAGGTCCGTCACTTCCGCCGCCCGCCGGACCGTTTCCGCAGGCGCGTATCCGCAGGTCTCCACACAGGTGTGGATCCCCTCCGCACGGGCCGCGCCCAGCAGCGCGCAGGCAAAATCCGCCTGCGTCAGCGGCTCCCCGCCCGACAGGGTCACTCCCCCTTCCGACCGGTAAAAGGGCCGGTCGATCCGGATCTCCCGCATCATCCGGGAGACATCGGCCATCTCCCCGGAGCGGACCAGCGCGGACTGCATACAGTACCGCGCACATTCCCCGCATCCCTTGCAGCGCTCACGGTGAAAAAGGTGTCCGTTCCCGCCGGCGTCCCCGCCGATCTCATGGGCGCCGTTCGGGCAGACGCCGGCGCACATCCCGCAGAGACTGCATTTCTCCGGATCATAAGAGATCTCCGTCTCCGTCCGCTGCCCTTCGGGATTGTGGCACCACAGGCAGCGGAGCGGGCAGCCTTTCAGGTAGATCACCGTCCGGATCCCCGGGCCGTCGTAAAGGGCAAAATGCTGGATCTCGAAAATCTTTCCCTGCACTTCCACGCCGTCAGCACCCCATCCCCGCGCGGGCGATCAGGGCGTCCTGCATCACCTTGTTCAACCGGATGAACGGTTCCGTGTGGCCGCTGATGCGGATCAGCAGGTCTTTATACTGCTCCGGGTGCGCCTGCGCGTCTTTGAGTACCTCCGGGTCCGCCGCGTTGATCTGGATATGGCTCCCTCCCTGGGCGAGGAACGTCTCCACCATCGTCCGTGTGCTGGCCCTGCCCTTGTCAGTCTTCAGCACATCCGGCATCAGGTTGACCATCATCGGCGCGCCGTCGGGGAATT
>CAYYHX010000254.1:0-3009 GCA_964471835.1 uncultured Hungatella sp. | reverse complement strand
TGTCCGCGCACGCTACACTGGGTTATATTCACATTAGTAGGAGGAAAATCAAATGGCAAGAAAAATGAAAACCATGGATGGGAACCAGGCTGCCGCCCATGCTTCGTATGCGTTTACCGAAGTAGCAGCCATGTACCCCATCACCCCTTCTTCCGTCATGCCGGAGCATACGGATGAGTGGGCAACCGAAGGCAGGAAGAACATCTTCGGCCGCACGGTTCAGATCACCGAGATGCAGTCCGAGGCGGGCGCGGCGGGTGCCGTTCACGGCTCCCTGGCAGCCGGCGCACTGACGACCACCTATACCGCTTCCCAGGGTCTTCTGCTGATGATCCCGAACCTGTACAAGATCGCGGGCGAGCAGCTTCCTGGCGTGATCAATGTATCCGCGCGCGCCGTTGCCAGCCATGCGCTGTCCATTTTCGGCGACCACTCCGACGTGTATGCCTGCCGTCAGACCGGCTGCGCGATGCTGTGCGAGTCCAGCGTTCAGGAAGTCATGGATCTGACCGCGGTCGCCCATATGGCGGCGATCGAAGGCAAGGTTCCGTTCATCAATTTCTTCGATGGTTTCCGTACTTCCCATGAGATCCAGAAGATCGAGGCGTGGGATTATGACGACCTGGCCGAGATGGTCAACTGGGACGCGATCGCCGAGTTCCGTCATCACGCGCTGAATCCGAGCCATCCGTGCCAGAGAGGTTCCGCGCAGAACCCGGATATCTTCTTCCAGGCGAGAGAAGCCTGCAACCCGTACTATGACGCGCTTCCGGGCGTCGTCCAGAAGTATATGGACAAGGTGAATGAGAAGATCGGCACCGATTATAAACTGTTCAACTATTACGGCGCTCCCGACGCGGAGCAGATCATCATAGCGATGGGTTCCGTCAACGACACCATCGAGGAAACCGTAGATTACATGATGGCGCAGGGCGAGAAGGTCGGCGTGGTCAAGGTTCGCCTGTACCGTCCGTTCAGCGCGGCGGCCCTGATCGACGCGATCCCGGACACCGTGAAGAAGATTTCCGTTCTCGACAGGACGAAAGAGCCGGGCGCCATGGGCGAGCCGCTGTACCTGGATGTCGTTGCGGCGCTCAAGGGCAGCAAGTTCGACGCGGTTCCGGTCTACACCGGACGTTACGGCCTCGGTTCCAAGGACACGACCCCGGCCCAGATCGTCGCCGTCTATCACAACACCGAGAAGAAGGTTTTCACGATCGGCATCGTGGATGATGTGACCCATCTGTCCCTGGAGACCGGCGCTCCGCTGGTGACGACTCCCGAAGGCACCACGAACTGCAAGTTCTGGGGCCTGGGCGCGGACGGCACCGTAGGCGCGAACAAGAACTCCATCAAGATCATCGGCGACAACACCGATATGTACGCGCAGGCGTATTTTGATTATGACTCCAAGAAGTCCGGCGGCGTGACGATGAGCCACCTGCGTTTCGGACACAAGAAGATCAAATCCACCTATCTGATTCACACCGCGAATTTCGTGGCCTGCCACAATCCGGCCTATGTCCGCAAGTACAACATGGTGCAGGAGATCGTGGACGGCGGCACGTTCCTGCTGAACTGCCCGTGGAACGCGGAGGAGCTGGAGACCCATCTGCCCGGCCAGATGAAGAAATACATTGCCGACCATAACATTCAGTTCTACACCATCGACGGCGTGAAGATCGGCATCGAGACCGGCATGGGTCCGACCCGCATCAACACGATCCTTCAGTCCGCGTTCTTCACCCTGACCGGAATCATCCCGCAGGAGAAGGCGATCCAGCTGATGAAGGATGCCGCCCAGAAGACCTACGGCCGCAAGGGCGAGGACGTGGTAAAGAAGAACTGGGCCGCGATCGACGCCGGCGCGACCGGCATCGTGAAGGTTGAGGTTCCGGAGTCCTGGAAGGGCTGCGAGGACGAGGGCCTGGATTACGCCGTCGTCACCGAGGGCCGCAAGGACGTCATCGATTTCGTCAACAACGTGCAGTCCTCCGTCAGCGCCCAGGAAGGCAACAACCTGCCTGTTTCCGCGTTCAGCGATTATGTGGACGGCTCTACGCCTTCCGGCGCCGCCGCCTATGAGAAGCGCGGCATCGCGGTCGATGTCCCGGTCTGGAACCCCGACAACTGCATCCAGTGCAATTTCTGCTCCTATGTATGCCCGCACGCCGTGATCCGTCCGGTCGCCATGACCGAGGAAGAAGCGGCCGCCGCTCCGGCCGATATGAGGATGCTGCCGCTGACCGGTATGCCGGGATATAAATTCGCCGTGACCATCTCCGCCCTTGACTGTACCGGATGCGGTTCCTGCGCGAATGTCTGCCCGGGCAAGAAGGGTGAGAAGGCCCTGACCATGGACAAGATGGCCAATCATCTGGATGAGCAGCCGATCTTCGCTTACGGCCAGACTCTGCCGGTCAAGACCGACGTCGTTGCGAAGTTCAAAGACACCACCGTCAAGGGCAGCCAGTTCAAGCAGCCCTTACTGGAGTTCTCCGGCGCCTGCGCGGGCTGCGGCGAGACTCCTTACGCGAAACTGATCACCCAGCTGTTCGGCGACCGGATGTACATCGCCAACGCGACGGGCTGCTCCTCCATCTGGGGCAACTCCTCTCCGTCCACCCCGTACACGGTCAACGCGAAGGGGCAGGGTCCCGCATGGGCCAACTCCCTGTTCGAAGATAACGCCGAGTACGGCTTCGGTATGCTGCTGGCACAGAATGCGATCCGCGACGAGCTGAAGGAGAAGGTGGAAACCCTGATTGCGAAGGACGAGGCTCCGGAGGCGGTCAAGGCCGCCGGCAAGGAATGGCTCGACACCTTCAGCATCGGCGCTCTGAACGGAACCGCCACCGACGCTCTGGTCGAGGCGCTGAAGACCTGCGACTGCGATACGGCGAAGTACCTGGTCGCCAACGCGGACTTCCTGGCGAAGAAATCCCAGTGGGTGTTCGGCGGCGACGGCTGGGCCTATGACATCGGCTTCGGCGGCGTGGACCATGTGCT
>CAYYHX010000253.1:1178-3020 GCA_964471835.1 uncultured Hungatella sp. | reverse complement strand
TTCTCCTTCTCGATCTGGGCCATCTTCATCGCGCGGACTTTCAGCGGAAGCCCGAACAGCGTGATGAAGCCGTCGGCGTCGTGATGGTCGTACAGGTCGCCGGTCGTAAAGGATGCCAGCGATTCGCTGTACAGGGAATAGGGTGAGGTGGTTCCGGCCTTGATGATATTGCCCTTGTAGAGTTTGAACTTTACCTCGCCGGTTACGTATTTCTGGGTGGACTCCACGAAAGCCTGGACAGCCTCGCGCAGCGGCGTGAACCATTTCCCTTCGTAAACGATCTGGGCCATCTTGTTGCCCATTTCCTTCTTCACTTCCATCGTGGCGCGATCAAGGACCAGTTCTTCGAGCTGATCGTGGGCTTCCATGAGGATCGTGCCGCCCGGCGTTTCATAGACGCCGCGGGATTTCATGCCGACGACGCGGTTCTCCACGATGTCTACGATGCCGATCCCGTGTTTCCCGCCCAGAGCGTTTAATTTCCGGATGATGTCGGAGACTTTCATCTTCTCCCCGTTGATGCCGGTGGGTACGCCGGCTTCGAAGGTCATCGTCACGTACTCCGGCTCGTCGGGAGCTTTCTCGGGGGTCACGCTGAGAACCAGAAGATGGTCGTAGTTGGGTTCATTGGCCGGATCTTCCAGTTCCAGCCCTTCGTGGCTGATATGCCACAGGTTGCGGTCGCGGCTGTAGCTGTTGTCTGCGGAGAAAGGCAGATGGATGCCGTGCTGGCGGCAGTATTCGATCTCATCTTCGCGGGACTTCATGGGCCAGATGTCGGTCATGCGCCAGGGGGCGATGATCTTCAGATCCGGAGCCAGCGCCTTGATGCCCAGCTCGAAGCGAATCTGATCGTTGCCCTTGCCGGTGGCGCCGTGGCAGATGGCGGAAGCGCCTTCTTTGCGGGCGACTTCGACCAGCCGTTTGGCGATGGCGGGACGCGCCATGGACGTTCCCAGAAGGTATTTGTGCTCGTAGACCGCGCCGGCTTTTACGCAGGGCATGATGTAGTTGTCGCAGAAATCATCCACCAGATCTTCGATGTACAGCTTGGAAGCGCCGGAGAGTTTCGCGCGCTCTTCCAGTCCGTCCAGTTCACTGCCTTGGCCGCAGTCGATGCAGCAGCAGATGACTTCGTAGTCGAAATTCTCTTTCAGCCAGGGGATAATGGCGGTGGTATCGAGTCCGCCGGAATACGCCAGGATTACTTTTTCTTTCATAGATAAATCTATCCTCCTCTTGTTTTTGCTGCCGTCCGGGGCAGGCGTGTTGCCATGCGGCTGGGCGACTCTGGTTATGCGTCTTCCTGCGGCCCGGAACGGCAATTGCTTACGTTACCATATAAGAAAGGCTACCGAAGGGCTGCCGGCGGCAGACTTTCCATATTGCGTTCGTGTGCGGGAGAAGCCGCGGAAACGGATTCTCCTGCATCTGCGCATTTATAAATATACAACAAGGTGCAGAGAAATGCAACCCGATTTTCGGTTTCCCGAAAAAGAAAATACGGAAAGTGGCAATAAGAAAAGAAACTTAATTGCATGAATTCATTTCCAAAACAACGTATTGCATAATATACAAAATAATGTATAATTATAAATACGCAATCGTGGAAATGGCGCTTTTCAAAAGGATGGAAGCATGATATACTGTGAATACCTGATTGCTGTGCCGGATGAGGAGCGCATTACCAGCTGCACTGTTATTGCACAATGCTGGCAGTGGGTTGAAAAATTCGTTACATGCCGTGACTGTGCTGTTATTGCTCAGTGCGGGCGGAGAAAAGGAAAATTCGTTACGGGTCGTGACTGCACCGGTATTGCACAACGCAGACAGTGAGTTGGG
>CAYYHX010000253.1:0-1078 GCA_964471835.1 uncultured Hungatella sp. | reverse complement strand
GACCACGAATATATATAGGAAGGAAACGGGGATTATGATAAAGGCGGGGATCATCGGATCGACGGGATACGCGGGCGGGGAGCTGGTCCGCCTCTTAAAGCAGCGCGGCGACGTTCGGATCGTCTGGTACGGCTCGAGGAGTTATGTGGACCAGCCGTACGCGGGCGTCTTTCAGAATATGTATGAAATTACAGACGATCTCTGCCGGGACGACAACA
Source organism: uncultured Hungatella sp. (assembly GCA_964471835.1). Taxonomy (GTDB): domain Bacteria; phylum Bacillota; class Clostridia; order Lachnospirales; family Lachnospiraceae; genus UBA3402. The sequence goes on along the minus strand of CAYYHX010000253.1, from coordinate 860 downwards.
TGACGGAGCTTTCGGAGGAGGCCGATGTGATCTTCACGGCTACTCCGCAGGGTCTGTGCGCGTCGCTGGTGAATGAGGAGATCCTGTCAAAGACGAAGATCATCGATCTGAGCGCGGATTTCCGGATCAGGGACGCGGCGGTTTATGAGGAATGGTATCAGATCCGCCACGCCTCGCCGCAGTTTCTCGAAGAGGCCGTTTACGGATTGCCGGAGATCAACCGGGATCGGATCGCCGCTGCGCGGCTGGTGGCCAATCCGGGGTGCTATCCGACCTGTTCGATCTTGTCCGTCTATCCGCCGGTGAAGGAGGGGCTGATCGACGTGGATACGCTGATCATTGACGCCAAGTCCGGCGTTTCCGGCGCGGGGCGCGGGGCTAAGGTGGACAACCTGTTCTGCGAGGTGAATGAGAACTGCAAGGCTTACGGGGTGGCTGCCCACCGCCATACGCCGGAGATCGAGGAGCAGATCGGCTGCGCGGCGGGACGGAAGGTGACGCTCAGTTTTACGCCTCATCTGATCCCGATGAACCGGGGAATCTTGGTTACGGCGTACGCGAAGCTGGCCGGGGACATTTCCTATGAAGAAATGAAGGCGGTTTACGATCGGTATTACGGCCAGGAGCGGTTTGTCCGCGTGCTCCCGAAGGACGTCTGCCCGCAGACCCGCTGGGTGGAGGGGAGCAACTATGTGGATGTGAATTTCAAGATTGACAAACGGACCGGGCGTGTTATTATGATGGGAGCCATGGACAATCTGGTGAAGGGCGCGGCAGGACAGGCGGTGCAGAACATGAACCTGATGTTCGGCCTTGAGGAGTGCGCGGGGCTGGAGCAGGCGCCGTTGTTTCCGTAGAGA
>CAYYHX010000252.1:0-3021 GCA_964471835.1 uncultured Hungatella sp. | reverse complement strand
TGGCCTTCCCGATTCCGCGGGAAGCGCCGGTTACAAGGACAGTCTGTCTGTTCATAGCGGGGTCTCCTTGCAGGACGGATTTGCCGGGTTTGCAGCCGGCAGCAGCGCCGCGGCGGACCCGGGCATCCTCGTCTTCATTCACAGGATTTCATCCTGTCGGTTATGATACCATGAAGGAGGGGGAAATGCAAGCAGGCAATGCAGGCATGGCTGAAAAATTCATTTGTATCTTCTGTTTCCGGTATGTTATACTATCCATATAAGCGGCTTGAAGATTTTGCGCGGGTAAATTCGAAAAAGAGAAAAAGAAAAGGAGACGAGGGATATTCGTATGTCTGATCTGTATGACCTTATCATCATCGGTTCCGGGCCGGCCGGCCTTGCCGCCGGCATCTACGCGCAGCGCGCGCGTCTGGACACGCTGGTGATCGAGAAGGAGTATGTTAGCGGCGGCCAGGTGGTGAACACGTACGAGGTAGACAACTATCCGGGTCTGCCGGGGATCAACGGGTTTGATCTGGGCATGAAGTTCCGTGAACACGCCGATCATCTGGGCGTGAAGTTTGTTACGGACAGGATCGAGCGCGTGGAAAAGCTGGATGGCGGCGGACAGGCCGGACCCGGGAAGCCGGTCTGGCAGGCTGCCGGTGAAAACGGAACTTACACGGCAAGGAGCCTGATTCTTGCCACCGGCGCGGTTCACCGCAAGCTGGGCGTGCCGGGCGAGGAAGAGCTGGCCGGCAGAGGCGTTTCCTACTGTGCGACCTGCGACGGCGCCTTCTTCCGGAATAAAGACGTGGCTGTGGTGGGCGGCGGAGACGTGGCCATCGAGGACGCCGTCTTCCTGGCGCGGATCTGCCGCAATGTCCTGCTGATCCATCGCCGCGACGAGCTGCGCGGGGCAAAGAGCCTGCAGGAGAAGCTCTTCGGCCTTCCGAACGTGGAGATTCTTTGGAACACCGTCGTGGAGAGGATCGAGGGCGATGGCCAGGTGAGCGGTCTGACGATACGGAATGTGAAAACCGGAGAGATCTCCCCGCTGCCTCTGCAGGGCGTCTTCATTGCCGTAGGCATCACGCCGAACAGCGCGCCATTTGCGGGAATGCTTAAGACGGATCACGGGTATATCGTGGCTGACGAGACAGGCCGGACCTCCGAACCGGGGATCTTCGCCGCCGGCGACGTCCGCACGAAGGAGCTCAGGCAGATCGTGACCGCCGTAGCCGACGGCGCGAACGCGGTGACGGCGGCGGAGCGGTATCTGGAGTCGCAGGCTGCAGCCTTTCCTATATGCTGATGCAATCGAGCAGGGGGATTATCATCCGATAATCCCCCGCAGTATATTCGTGTTCTATTCTTCCGGCAGCGCCGGCAATCAGGATGCCGCAGGCTGTGAAATCAGTGCCTTCGGTCAGGATGTCAGGTACTCCAGACACAGCGCCGCTCCCCGGCACTGACGATGCCTCAGCTCAGAACTCCGGTTCGATCAGCCCGTATGTGTTGCCCTTGCGCTTGTATACCACGTTCACCTGTTCAGTCTCGGCGTTCAGGAACATATAGAAGCTGTGTCCCAGAAGTTCCATCTCTATGCAGGCATCTTCCGGAAACATGGGCTTCATACCGAAACGCTTGGTCTTGACGATATGGATATCTTCATCCTCCACGGGCTCTTCCGCCTCCAGGAACAGCTGGGAGAAAGACTGCGCGGACTGCTTCCGGTCGATGATCTTTTTCTTGTACCGGCGGACCTGCCGCTCGATGACTTCCTCCACGAGATCAATGGATACATACATATCATTGCTGGACTCCTCGGCGCGGATGATCCCTCCCTTGATCGGGATGGTCACTTCGATCTTCTGCTCGCCGCGCTGGATGCTTAAGGTGACGATCACCTCCGTAGTAGGCGTAAAATAATGCTCCAGCTTTCCGAGTTTTTCTTCGATCGCCTCCCGCAGGCTCGAGGACACTTCCATGTTTCTTCCGGTAATTGTAAAACGCATGTTCATCAGCTCCTTCTTTTAGGATACCTAGAGTATAGCACATGTATTCTAAACATTCAACTGGATTATAGAAATTTTTTGACAATTTGTCAGAATATTTTGCGAATTATTTCGATTCTTAATTTGTAAAAAATTGTCAAAAATGGAGAGGTTTATGAGATGTGAACAAAAATCATATATTCGGCACGAAAGTAGGTTCGAATGCTGTTTTCCGACGAAAAGCAGTGGATATTGTGGATAAGTCTGTGCATAATTTGTTTTTCAAGAAAAAAACGGATTCTTTCCATGTGGGAAAATGGTTAGCTATACAGGGAAGCCTTTTTGCTGACCAGGCCGGTCGAACATAATTTTTGTGCAATCTGCTGAATTGGTCAAAAAATTTTTGGGAAAATGAAATACGGCAAGAAGGCGGCATGAAGGCGTAAAAAAGTCCTTGCATTTCCAAAAAATGTGTGATATACTCACAAGGCTGTGGCATGATAGCGATGAAGCGTGAGGTTGCTGTCCAGCCGCGAGGCGGGACAGGTTTTCCGTGGAGCGAATGTCAAGTTGCGAAAACTGGCGACAAGTCACTGTACAGACAGTAGTTTCTGCAGGTTTCATGTAGAAACCGGGGAGCGGTTCTCTTGCGAACCGCGACACACCCGGAAGCGTGTACAGTCACCGCTTGTCGTACTTCGTCAAACAAGTGCGAAAAGGAGGCGACTTTTTTTATGGCAAGTCAGGTAATGAGGATTACATTGAAAGCGTATGACCACAAGCTGGTTGATCAGTCCGCCGCGAAGATCATCGAGACGGTGAAAAGGACGGGTTCGCAGGTAAGCGGACCGGTGCCGCTGCCCACCAAGAGAGAGGTAGTTACGATCTTGCGCGCGGTTCACAAGTACAAGGATTCCCGCGAGCAGTTCGAGCAGAGGACGCACAAGCGGCTGATCGATATCACCGCCCCGAACCAGAAGACGGTGGAAGCCCTGTCGAGGCTTGAGATGCCCGCCGGCGTGTACATCGACATCAAAATGAA
>CAYYHX010000251.1:0-3032 GCA_964471835.1 uncultured Hungatella sp. | reverse complement strand
CGCCGCAGCGCCCGCGATAAAGTCCGGCTTCGGGAGGAGCCGCCGGCTGCTGCTCCCCTGCCATCCGAGGAAGTCCGGCTCCGGGAGGAACCGGCGGCTGCTGCTCCTCTCCCATCCGCGGAAGACCGTTCCGCCGGGGAAGATGCCGAATCCGAGATAATCTCTTCCGGTCTGGAGTAGGCCGTTTTTATCCGCTAATCCGCATCGGCACCGTACATAACCGTCAGATGGCACCCGGCGTGAATCGTATCGTTCCGCAGATGATTCATTTGTTTCAGGCAATCGATGTATTCCTGTGTTGAAAGCCCCAGTGCCGGAGCATACTGATGGGCGACGCTCCACAGGGAGTCCCCTTCGCTGATCTCGATGCTCGTATAGTAAACTGCCCTTTCTGTCCCTGTCTCCTTTGCCAGCGTATTCCCCCATGTCCCGCAAACGATGCCGAACACAAGCAGGAACACTGCTGCTGCCGGCAGGATCCTTTTCATCATACACACCTCCTGGGCTGAATAATTACATTTGTTTCAAATTTGTTTCAAGCAAGTGCCGGAAACATACGCAGCATCCATATCACGAACTCGCATTCGAACAGATGTTGCGAACATTTGTTCCCTATGCCTTTATTATAGCATCGAACTGATGTTTGTCAAGATTTTTTTGATTTTTTTCGAACAAAGGTTTGCATTTTTACCATGGATATGTTAAGATAGCTTTGGAAACAGAAACTGCGGCCGGAATGGAGGCTAACTATGGCACAGGGGAAGATCAGCGCGAAGCAACAGGAGATACTCGATTATATAAAGGAAACGATTCTGAAGAAGGGGTATCCGCCCGCGGTCCGTGAGATCTGCGAGGCCGTCCATCTGAAGTCCACTTCTTCTGTCCACTCTCACCTTGAAACACTGGAGAAGAACGGCTATATCCGCCGTGACCCGACGAAACCCCGGACCATCGAGATCCTGGATGAAGGATTTAACCTGTCCCGCAGGGAGATTGTGAATGTCCCGGTGCTCGGTACGATCGCTGCCGGACAGCCGATTCTTGCCGAGCAGAATATCGAGGACTATTTTCCGGTTCCCGTGGAGATGCTGCCGAACCAGGAGACATTTATGCTTCGTGTCAAAGGCGACAGTATGATCAATGTTGGCATCTTCGACGGCGATCAGATTCTTGTCAAGAGTCAGCCGACTGCCCGCAACGGAGAGATCGTGGCCGCGCTTCTGGATGATTCCGCGACGGTCAAGCGATTCTACAAGGAGGATGGACATTATCGCCTCCAACCGGAGAACGATACGATGGACCCGATCCTTACCGATCATGTGGATATCCTTGGCGTTGTGATCGGGCTGTTCCGTTTGTTCTGACTTGGGAACCGGCTCAGGGGGTTCAGGAAACACTTATCCGTGTTGTCATCATTGCATGGAAACCTCCCCGATCAGAGCCGGCCCTTTCCCGCTTTGGGGAATAACAAACTGTCCCGGATCTCGTCGTACTCATGGCCTTTCGTCTCCCACTCTTGCGGGGTAAATGACATCATCTGCAACTCACGCTGGATGGAAGGGGAAGCAGTGATTTATGTACTGCCGCGCGACTGCTTTATGACGGTGCGGTACGCACCGAAGGTTGGGGGAGATACCCAAACTCTGGACTTTAACATTGACTATCCCCTGCTCTAGTCCCCGAAAAGCCCCAACCTGTACCGACTGGAAGCAGCGCTGGAAGACACGAATGGACCTTTGGACAAGCTATACGTGCCAGGCGGGATTCAAGGGATACGAAGAAAATAAATGAAAAGATTATCGCAGTCAACGGCGGTCCACTGTAAAAAAACGTCTGCCGGTTTGAATGGAACCGGCTCCAGATGTGTCTGACGTATGTTCGGACTGGGACTTACAATTCGAAAAACGGCTGCCGGTTTGAATGAAACCGGCAGCCATATTTTACGTTCGTCAGGAATCCCCTTCCCGACCGCCTACTGCATGAAAATACTCGCGATCGGCGAATCGGCCGGCAGGATCAGCGTATTGTTATTGCCGGTCAGCGACGCGCGCGCCGCATCAAGCGACCGTGTGAAGGCATAGAATTCCGCCCGCTCCTCCGTGCTGTAAGCGTCTGCCAGGATACGCATATATTCCGCCTCGCCCTCGGCCGTAACGGCCGCCGCCTTCGCCTCCGCGTCGGAGATGCTGATGGCGATCTCGCGGTCGGTCGAGTTGCGGATCACCTGCGCCTCTGATTTGCCTTCCGCGGTATAGGTTGCCGCAATCTTGTCCCGTTCGGAGATCATGCGCTCATAGACCGCGGATTTATTGTCAGCGGGCAGATCCAGTTTTTTAGTCTCCACTGCCAGCAGCCGGATGCCATACTGCTCCACGCTGGTTCCGATATAGTCCATGATAGCCTCCGACAATTCTCCGTCACGCCCGCTGATCAGATCATTCTGGCTCAGGCTGCTGATTACGTTCTTGATCGCGTTGTAAACTACCGTATCGATCCTGCGTTCCGCGTTGGCAATCGAGGAATTCAGTGTCTGCGCGAATTTCAGCGGGTCGGCGATCTGCCACAGCACATAGCTGTCGGTCAGCATCGTCTTCTTATCCATCGTGATGACGTCTGACGCCGCCAGATCGTAGATCAGGATTTCCCTTGGCAGCGTATCTGCCGTCTGTACGAAGGGTACCTTAAATGAAACCCCCGCCGTGTCAATGACCTTTTCCACTCGTCCGAACTGGCGGATCAGCTTGTATTCATTCTCCTCGGTGACTACAATCGAGTTGCTCAGGCCGATTACCGCCGCCAGCACGACAATCACCGCCAATATCCTTGCAATTATCTTTTTCATCTTCCGTCTTCCTTTCCTGCTATAATCAGTCTATGTATATTCCGGTTCGCCTGTTATGAAGCTGATTCTTGTCCATCGGCGCCCGTTATGTTATCTTTGTCAATCTAGGTCCCGGTTTTCTGGTTATGAAACCATTTCTTGTCCATCGGCGCCTGTTATGTTATCTTTGTCAATCTAGGTTCCTGTTTTC
>CAYYHX010000250.1:0-3037 GCA_964471835.1 uncultured Hungatella sp. | reverse complement strand
GCAGCAGGGAATCGATGCATTTACACATATATTCCGCCGAATTGTAACAGGGTACTGCGATTGATAACAGCTTCAAAATTATGCCTCCTTTTTCGTATCGTTAAGCTGCCGCCGTCCCGCCTGCCCGCACGCGGCAGGTTGTCAAGTTCACCAGACATACCCGCACGCGACAAATTGTCAGGCAAGACATTCACACTTGCCCACGGCAACAGACTGGCTGGCACGCCAGTCACACACGCCCGCGGCAGATCGTCAGGTTCGCCAGGCATACCAATCCAGTCACACACGCCCTACATATAGGTTGCAAGAACCGCCGTCAGATTGGCGGCCGCATGGACGCACAGCGACGCCGGGAGCCCCCCGCGGTGTTCATAACTTTCCGCAAGAACCAGTCCCATACAGAATCCGTACAGCCCCTGCACCACGGTTCCGTGATAAAGGCCAAATATTACGGCCGAAAGAACCATGGACACCGCAAATGAAAACCGTTCCCGCAGCGGCTCATAGATCATCCCGCGGAAGACCAGTTCTTCCGCCATCGGAATCAGGAACCCCGCAAGCGCGATCTGCTGCCAGAAAGGCGGCGTATAGATCTGCGTCAGGTTCTCCCTGTAACCGGTGAACACCTGTTCCAGGCCGCTGATGGCAATCAGGCTGTTAAAAAGGATGCAGGAGACGGCGCCGATGCAGACGCACTGGACGACTCTGGCCATGGGGGATCGCGGAACAAAGAAACGGCTGTTCCTGTCCCGTTCTGCCGTCTCCGGTATGTCAGAAAGGGCGTCAGATGAGGCGGCGCCGGACGCTTCGTCCGTTTCCGGGCTAGTCTGCCTGAGCGAATGCTCTCCAGCCCTCGGGAAGATCCGTCTGCCCGTGCCTCCTTTTCCCCTTGCGCTCCGATCCATGCCCGGCCTGAGCGGATGCCCGCGCACATAGATCACTCCCAGAATCATGACCGCCCCGGCTGCTGCAATTCCCTGTGACGCAAGCGCCGTCAGATCCGGAAACAGCAGGGAAACGCCGGCTGCCAGGAGCCAGTATATGGCTATCGGATAGAGGATCCGCCACACCAGTTTCATTCGCCTGCTCCTTTCCGCATATTCTCCCGCAGGACCGGTACTGCGGTACAGCCGGGTACATGAGGCCGGAATGCCGCATAAAACCGCGGCACCCTCCTGCCTCCCGCGGCCCATCTGGCAGTATACCACAGTTTTTCACTTATTTCACTTATTTATTGCTTTTTCTCCGTATAAAGTTTATACTGATTTCAGTAATTGATACAGGTTCTGCGGGCCTTCCCTCAACCGGAAGTCCGAACTGTTACCAATGCTTATGTCAAATTAAAGGGAATTACGTCTGATTAACGAGAAAAGAGAGGTACCACATATGCCGAAGAAACGCATCGTCATGGCGCTGGGTCACAAGGCACTTGGCACGAACCTGCCGGAGCAGAAGGAAGCCGCCCGGCAGATGTCGAAAATCATCGCTGATTTCGTCCAGGAAGGATGGCAGGTGGCCGTCGTGCATTCGAACGCCCCCCAGGTCGGCATGATCCACACCGCCATGAACGAATTCGGGAAACAGCACGAGGGATACACGCCGGCACCCATGTCCGTCTGCTCTGCCATGAGCCAGGGCTATATCGGCTATGACCTGCAGAACGCCATCCGCGCCGCCCTTCTGGGACGCGGCATCTATAAACCGGTATCCACGATTCTGACACAAGTTACCGTAGACCCTTACGATGAAACGAGCTACACGCCGGTTAAATCCATCGGCCGCATCCTGACGGCGGAAGAAGCCGCCGCCGAGGAAGCCAAAGGCAATTTTGTCCGCGAGATCCCCGGCAAGGGGTTCCAGCGTATGGTTGCCGCGCCGAATCCGGTGGCCATCGTGGAGATCGACGCGATCCGCGCCCTTCTGGACGCCGGCCAGATCGTCATCGCCTGCGGGGGCGGCGGCATTCCGGTCATGGTTCAGGGGCATTTTCTCAAGGGAGCCAGCGCCGTTATCGAGAAGGACTTAGCCGCCGGACTTCTGGCCCGCGAAGTCGATGCCGACGTCCTGATGATCCTGACCGCCGTGGACAACGTAACGCTGAACTACGGCCAGCCGGACGAACGGCCCATCCATGCCATGAACCTCGATGAAGCCCGCGACTACATCGCCCAGGGCCAGTTCGAATTCGCCTCCATGCTGCCCAAGATCGTCGCCAGCGTGGATTTCATCAAGAGCGGCAAAGGCCGCCGCGCTGTCATTACCTCCCCGGAGAAGGCCGTTGATGGTCTGGCCGGCAGAGCCGGCACGGCGATCACAGATTGAACTGTCCCGCTGTTTTTGCTTCTTTTGCAGCCGTTCAAGCGGCACATTTTCCCGCGCGTCCGGTGACTGCCTGGGAAACCATCCGATGCAGGAACAGGTGCAAAAACATACTTATAAGTAAACTTAATGCCTGTTTTTACATCTGTTTTCTTTCATCTGAACTATTACTTTACTTTGGATTCCAGGAAAAACTTTACTTTCTGAATCATAACATACCTGCCTCTGCTCACACCAGCCGCCCGAACACCTCCGTCGGCACATACGCCCTTACGCGCACACCTTCCTCCGTATATTCTTCCTCCAGCAGCTCCCCGAAACGCCGGATCTCCTGGATCTTTCCCACATCCCGATATCCGAACACCTTTTCCAGATACACTTTCCGTTCCCGCAGAATCCGTTCCAGCGTTTCCAGAAGTTTCCCGACGCCCTCTCCCGTCAGCGCAGAGATTTTTACCTGCCAGTCGGCCTTCAGATCCTTCAGGATCACATCCCGCTCCAGCAGATCCATTTTATTAAACACCGTCACGAACACCTTGTCCGTGACTCCAAGCTGCTCCAGCGTTTCGTACACGACATGCATCTGCATCTCCATCTGCGGATTCGCACAGTCCACCACATGCAAGATGATATCGCAATACTTCGCCTTCTCCAGCGTGCTCTTAAACGCCTCGATCAGATGATGCGGGAGTTTCCGGATAAACCCGACCGTGTCCGT
>CAYYHX010000249.1:0-3037 GCA_964471835.1 uncultured Hungatella sp. | reverse complement strand
GAAAGAGAGGAGGCGCGGTTGCGTGTCGGAACGAGGGGAAGGCTTGCGCGGCCGCGCCGCAGAGCAGATAGAGACAAGTCATTAGTAGAAAAGAAAGGGCGGCGGTTCATTTATGAAACTGCGAAATATCTACACCTGCTTCCCGGGCGGGAAGCATAAGGTTCTGACCATGAGTTACGACGACGGGCGTGATTACGATGAACGTCTCGTAGGGATTTTCAACCGGTACGGCATCAAAGGAACCTTCCATCTGAACTCCGGGCTTGCCGGCGAACGGCGGGAGAACGGGGAGGCGCGCATCCCGATCGGGGATTATGCCAGGGTCTACGCCGGCCATGAGGTGTCCTGTCACACGGTATTTCATCCCACGATTGAGCGCTGTCCGATCGAGCAGGTGGCGCTGCAGGTGCTGGAGGACCGCCGGGCGCTGGAGCGCGCCGTGGGATATCCGGTCCGGGGGCTTTCCTATCCCAACGGTTCTTATTCGAGGGAGATCGTAGAACTGCTGCCGAAGCTGGGCATCCGTTACAGCAGGGTAGTGGGCGATACGGACGACTTCGCGATGCCGGAGAATTTCCTGCTCTGGAAGGCAACCTGCCACCACAACCACAATCTGATCGAGAATGGCGAACGGTTCCTTGCGCTTCATAAGACTCAGTATCTTTACCTGATGTATGTCTGGGGACACAGCTTCGAGTTCCCGCGGGATGACAACTGGGAGCTGATCGAGGAATTCTGCCGGATGATGTCCGGCCGGGAGGACATCTGGTACGCGACTAACATCCAGATCGTCGATTACATGGCGGCGGCGAAAAACCTGCAGTTTACGATTGACGCGGATAAGGTCTATAATCCGAATGCCTGCAGCGTGTGGATCGAGGTGGAAAAAGAGATCCATGAGATCCCGGGCGGAACGCTGGTCGAGATCTGAGACGGGAGCCGTGAAAAAGATGACCCCAAAATTTACAAAAATTCGCAAAATCTACATTTCTACCTCTTTACTTAAAAATGATTTATGATATACTAAAAACAGGCTGTTCGCGACCTTTTTTTTGTTAAATAATGATATCGGGAATCGTTTGAATGACAGACAGGCGGCGGGAACAGGACTATCAATTCGAGGAGGAATGTACGATGGCAAAAAAATGGGTGTATCTGTTTAGCGAGGGCAACGCCGGCATGAGGAACCTGCTGGGCGGCAAGGGCGCGAATCTGGCTGAGATGACGAACCTGGGCCTGCCGGTTCCGCAGGGGTTCACGATCACGACCGAAGCCTGCACGCAGTATTACGAGGACGGACGCCAGATCAACGACGAGATCATGGGACAGATCATGGAGTACATCGGCAAGATGGAGGAGATCACCGGCAAGAAGTTCGGTGATAAGGAGAATCCCCTGCTGGTTTCGGTCCGTTCCGGCGCGAGAGCCTCGATGCCCGGCATGATGGACACGATCCTCAACCTTGGCCTGAACGAGGAGGTGGTCGAGGTCCTGGCGAAGAAGTCCGGCAACCCGCGCTGGGCATGGGACAGCTACCGCAGGTTCATCCAGATGTTCTCCGACGTCGTGATGGAGGTCGGCAAGAAATATTTCGAAGAGCTGATCGACAAGATGAAGGCGGAGAAAGGCGTGAAGCAGGATGTGGAGCTGACCGCCGATGATCTGCATGAGCTGGCCGAGCAGTTCAAGGCCGAGTACAAGGCCAAGATCGGAGAAGATTTCCCGGACGACCCGAAAGTGCAGCTGACGGAGGCCATCAAGGCCGTATTCCGCAGCTGGGACAACCCGCGGGCCAATGTCTACCGCCGCGACAACGATATCCCGTATTCCTGGGGTACCGCGGTCAACGTGCAGATGATGGCCTTCGGCAACATGGGCGAGACGTCCGGAACAGGCGTCGCCTTTACCCGCGACCCGGCTACCGGTGAGAAGCACCTGATGGGCGAATTCCTGATGAACGCGCAGGGCGAGGACGTGGTTGCCGGCGTGCGCACGCCGCAGCACATCGACCAGCTGAAGGAAGTCATGCCCGAGGTCTACGAGCAGTTTGTGAAGATTTGCAATACATTGGAAGACCATTACCGCGATATGCAGGATATGGAGTTCACGATTGAGGACCGGCACCTGTACATGCTGCAGACCCGCAACGGCAAGCGGACCGCGAAGGCGGCCCTCAAGATCGCCTGCGATCTCGTGGACGAGGGCATGATCGATGAGAAGAAGGCTGTCCTGATGATCGACCCGAGGAACCTGGATTCCCTGCTGCACCCGCAGTTTGACGCCGCGGCGCTGAAGAACGCGGCGCCGATGGCGAAGGCCCTGGCCGCCTCTCCCGGCGCCGCCGCGGGCAAGATCGTATTCTCCGCCGAGGACGCGAAGGCGTGGGCGGCCCGGGGAGAGAAAGTCGTCCTGGTGCGACTGGAGACCTCTCCGGAGGACATCGAGGGCATGAAGGCCGCGCAAGGCATCCTGACCGTCCGCGGCGGCATGACCAGCCACGCGGCCGTGGTGGCCCGCGGCATGGGCGTCTGCTGTGTCTCCGGCTGCTCCGCGATCGTGATGGACGAGGCGAACAAGAAGTTCGTCCTGGCCGGCAAGGAGTTCCACGAGGGGGATCCGATTTCCATCGACGGTTCCACCGGCAACATTTATGACGGGATCATCCCGACCGTGGACGCGACGATCGCCGGCGAGTTCGGGCGCATCATGGCGTGGGCGGACAAGTACAGGAAGATGTCCGTCCGCACGAACGCGGATACGCCGCGCGACGCGCAGAAAGCCCGCGAGCTTGGTGCCGAGGGCATCGGCCTCTGCCGGACCGAGCATATGTTCTTCGAGGGGGACCGGATCGACGCCTTCCGCGAGATGATCTGCTCCGAGACTTCCGAGGAGCGGGAGCGGGCGCTGGAGAAGATCCTTCCGGAACAGCAGGGCGATTTCGAGAAGCTGTACGAGGCGATGGAAGGCAATCCGGTGACGATTCGTTTCCTGGACCCGCCGCTGCATGAATTCGTTCCCACCGAGAAGGAGGATATCG
>CAYYHX010000248.1:0-3070 GCA_964471835.1 uncultured Hungatella sp. | reverse complement strand
AGCGAAACCGGAATCCGAGACGTCAGTCGCAGGAGCAGAGGAGCCGGCGGAACTGTCGATTGAAAAGGCCGGAACCGGAATCATGGCAGGCAGAACGGAAGACGCGTTCGGCGCAGCCGTTCGAGAGGAGGGAGTGACATCATGATAGAGGCCAGAAATCTGACCAAGCGTTTCGGCGACATCGTGGCCGTGGATCATGTCAATGCGACGATCAAGGACGGCAGCGTCTTCGGCCTGATCGGTACCAACGGAGCGGGCAAGAGCACTTTCCTGCGGATGATGAGCGGCATTTTGAAACCTGACGAGGGCAGCGTAACCTTAGATGGGAAAGAGGTTTATGAGGATACACAGGTAAAGAGCCGGTTTTTCTATATTTCCGATGACCAGTATTTCTTCAGCAACGCGACGCCGGAGGAGATGATGCATTTCTACCGGACCGTGTACCCGAAGTTTGACAGACATCGTTATATTCACCTGATGGAGAGTTTCGGGCTGGACCGCCGGCGCAAGATCAATACATTTTCCAAGGGCATGAAGAAGCAGGTGTCGGTGATCTGCGGCGTCTGCGCGGGGACGGATTACCTGTTCTGTGACGAGACGTTCGACGGGCTGGATCCCGTGATGCGGCAGACGGTGAAGAGTATCTTCGTGGGGGACATGCAGGAGCGGAACATGACGCCGATCATCGCTTCGCATAATCTGCGGGAGCTGGAGGACATCTGCGACCATGTAGGGCTGCTGCATAAGGGCGGCATCCTGCTGTCGAAAGATCTCGATGAGATGAAGCTGAATCTCCATAAGGTTCAGTGCGTGCTGCAGCCGGGACGGACGGCGGAGGATATCCATGGCGTGGAGATTCTGCGGACCGAAGAGAGAGGAAGCCTTCTGACGCTGACGGTGCGCGGGAACCGCGAGGAAGTGGAGGCGGCGATGCATAGCTGCGAGCCGATTTTCGCGGAGATCATCCCATTGTCCCTGGAGGAAATATTCATCAGTGAAACGGAGGTGGCAGGATATGACGTCAAAAAACTTGTTCTTTAAGCTGATGATCGAGGATCTGAAGCGCCGGGTATGGGCGATTGCCTGGTGCGTCGTCAGTATGGTCTTCGCCCTGGTGGTGCCGACGGCGCTGCGCTGCAGTGAGTCCGTGTCAAGCTTGGCCGCCGGCGATCCGGCAATCCGGACCGCGGAGGCCGTCCGTATCGTAGAAAAGCTGCATCTGGACGTACCCGTGGTTATTGTGCTGGTGCTCACGGCGGTTTTGTGGGCGGTCAGCGGGTTCCATTATCTGCACAACAGGCAGAAGGTGGATTTCTATCACAGTATCCCGGTGAAGCGCCGCGAACTGTTTCTGGCGGCGTATCTGAACGGCATCCTGGTGCCGCTCGGCTGCTATGTGCTGGCCCAGGCGGCAGCGGTTGGATTTGTCCTGATGGCGGGGATCGGCATGGAGAGATTCGGCAGCCTGCCGTGGCAGAGCGTGCTGATCAATTCGGCCTACTATTGCCTGCTCTATACGGTCGTGGTTGTCGCGATGATGATGACCGGCCATGTGGCAGTGGCGCTTCTGGGTACGGGCGTATTCTATCTGTACGGTCCGGCGCTGGCAGCTTTATACGAATGGTTCTGCACGAGCAATTTCCGTACCTGGTTCATGCCGGAGGCGGCAGGCCAGGGACGGCTGATTCAGTGGATCCTCCGGTACACGTCGCCCCTGAGCAATTATATTTTTGCGCTTGTGGATTTTTCAGAGAATCAATGGAGCTGTCTGCGGGCATTCCCGGTGATGGCCGTGACGGCGGCGCTGGCGCTGCTTGCCTATGGCCTCTACCGCCTGCGCGCCTCGGAGGCAGCCGGCAGGGCCATGGCCTTCCCTAAGACAAGGGCGCCGATCCGGATCCTGCTTACGGTTCCGGCGGGCGTGGCTGCGGGGCTGTTCTTCGGTTCGATCGGACACAGCGCCGCCTGGCTGATGTTCGGGTCGGTCTGCGGCGCGCTGCTTATGCACTGCCTGACGGAGATCATTTACCATTTCGATTTTAAGAAATTGTTTGCCAACCGCTACCAGATGGTGCTTGTGACGGCGGCGGTGCTGGCGCTGAATATGGCCGGATATTATGATCTGTTCGGCTATGACGCCTGGTACCCGAAGGCGGATGAGATCGCGGACGCGACGGTGTTCGATCAATACGCGGACAACTGGCTTCTGATCGGGAAGCCGGAGTTCACGACGGATTATTCGCCGGCATTAGAGCCCTACTTTCCGGATTCCGGGGACCCGGAGGCAGGCTCAGGCTGCTATTATCTGGTCTACGACAGCAAGGAGGATTACCGCTTTGAACATATGAAACTGACGGATGCGTACACGGTGTCCGAACTTGCGAGGCGGTGCGCCGAACAGGAGAAAGCGCTGCGTTTTGATCCGCATGAGGGAAACAGGGACATCTACCGGGGCATAACCATGCGCGTGAAGTTAAAGAGCGGCCGCGAGGTTTATCGCCAATACAGTTATGTGGAAAAGTCCGGTGAAAGCGAGGATCTGTTCGCTTCAATCCTGGACAGCCGTGAATTTAAGACGGGGGCATATCCGGTCATGGCCCAGACGGCGGGGGAAACCGCCGTGGTCACGTTCGGGCAGTACATCCGGACGGCGGCAGGCAGTTCCGGGGAGAATACGTCCGGCGGCTATGCTTCGCTTGATCTGGATGCGGAAGGACGGGCGGCGCTTCTTGCGGCTTATCAGGAAGATATGCTGGATCTGCGCTTGGATACTTTGAAGAAAGAAGTGCCTGTCGGCGAGATTCAGTTCTTGACAGCCGGAATCAGGGAAGCCATGGAGTATAATAAGGCACTCCAGAACCGTTCCGGCCGGTATATTCCCGATCTGACGCAGAGCGACTGGTATCCGGTCTATCCGTCTTTTACGCGGACGATCGCGGCCCTGGAAGCGGCAGGCGTGGAGATCCGCGCGCTGGCAGATGAGGATATCCGCAGCATTTCCATCTATTACGAGGGGAAAGAATACCTGAAGGCGGCGGATACGGTGACGGGGTGGACGCAGGCGGGATCA
>CAYYHX010000247.1:0-3080 GCA_964471835.1 uncultured Hungatella sp. | reverse complement strand
CCGGATACCTGTCCCTGGGGCAGAGCATCCTGCTGGTCTGGCCCCATATGGTCGGACTTCTGGCGCTGACGGCGGTGATGTTTGCCTGTTCCTACATCGGGTTCATGCGCAAGGAAGTCCGGAGCCGGTAGGGGAGCGGCGCGGGCGCGGGCTTATGATACTTTGGTCCTGTGTGTTATATGCGGTAGAAGGGATATGCGGGCATGAGAGTATTGATACTGGCAAATGACGGGCGTATGACGAGTTTTGTGGAAGAAACTCTGCGCCAGGTCTGGTGCGAAACCGAGATTTGTTCGGAGGCGGCCCAGGGCATCTGCGCCTTAGAGCAGGGGGATTACGATGCCGCAATTCTCGGTGAATCCCTGGACGGGGAGGACGGGATCATCCTGCTCGAACAGGCGCGCAGGAATGGCTGCCAGACGCCGGTGCTGGTTCTTTTCCCGGCGGATTCCACGGGCGGAACCGCAGGTGGCAGGGACAGGACGGAGGGATTGGGAGCGGAGCGGAGGACGCCGCAGGAGGATTCTGTCCAGGCGCGGGTCCGCGCGCTGGAGGGCGGGGCGGACTACTGTCTGAATATGCCGGTGGACGAAAGAGAACTGCTTGCCGTCATAAAGGCCATTAACCGCCGCGGGGGCGTCCAGCTCCCGGAGCGCCTCACCATGGGCAATCTCTATCTGGATCAGGCGACGTTCACGCTGTCAGGGCCGGGGGGTACGATCCAGCTTGGCCGGCGGGAATTTGACGTAATGCGTCTTCTGATGGTCAACCGGGATATGATCGTGTCCAAAGAGATGCTGCTGGCTCGGATCTGGGGCGGCAGGCCGGACGCCGTTGACAACAATGTCGAGGTCTATATCTCATTTCTCCGCCGGAAACTGGAATCGCTTCAAGTCAATGTTTCGATCGTGACCAAGCGGCGGCTGGGGTATAAGCTGATGGTCAGCTGAGAGTTGCGCGGGTGCGCCGGCGCCCGGCGTGGGGTTCTTTTGGAAAGGCTTTGCCAGAACCATATGATCTATCATCTATAAAACAGCCGCGCCGGGCGGGTAACGGGTAAGAGCAATTACCTTGGCATTCCGGGTGCGGCTGTTTTCGTAATTCCTTGCGGCTGTTTTTTGCGATTCTTTGCGACTTTTTTTTCGTAATTCTTTGCAGTTGTTTTTATGCAATTCTTTGCGGCTGTTTTCCGCACAATCCTTACGTTTGTTTTTGCATAATTCATTGCGTTTGTTTTTTTCCATAATTCCCTGCGTTCGTTTTTTCCCATAATTCCCTGCGTTCGTTTTTTTGCATAATTCATTGCGTTTGTTTTTTCCATAATTTCTTGCATTTGTTTTTTCGCATAATTCTTTTGTCAAATCCACGGATCTATGCTATACTGTCTTCGTTGGCAAAATGCCGGGGCGCATGGGGGATATATCGCGAGGCGTATTTTGGAGGACAGCATGTACTATTTTATCATAAATCCCAATGCCAGCGGAGGAAGGGGACGGAAGGTCTGGCGGCAGGTCGAGAAAGAGCTTAAGAAACGGGACGTAGAGTATCAGGCGTTTCTGACGGAATCTCAGGGCGATGCCGCGCGGTATGCCGCCGAACTGACGGACGGATGGAAGGAACCGCGGACTATCGTGGCGGTTGGGGGCGACGGAACCATAGGGGAAGTTACCTGCGGTCTGGCATTTTCCTGCCCGGTTACACTGGGCTACATTCCCGCGGGGTCCGGCAATGATTTTGCCAGAAGCTTGAGGATTTCCCAAAAGCCGCTTAAGAGTCTGAAGAAGGTTCTGGCTCCCGGCTGTCACAAATTGCTGGATTACGGCGTGGTGTCTTACGGCGGGCAGTCGGCCCATCACCGTTTTCTCGTGAGCGCCGGTATCGGCATGGATGCGGCGGTCTGCCACAAGATCGCCGAGATCCGTTCGCGTCAGGACGGCCGGAGTATTTTCTATCGGAAATGGATCTATCTGGCGCAGGGGATCCGGCAGCTGGTTCGGGCGAGGCCGGTAGAGGGCTGGCTGCTTATAGACGGCGTGAAGAAAGTGGAATTCAGCCATATTTATTTTGTATCTGTCCATATCCATCCCTATGAGGGCGGCGGCTTTCTGTTTGCACCAGAGGCAGATCCCTGCGATGGCAGGCTGGACGTGCGGGTGGTTCATCAGGATCGAAAGATTCGGCTGGTGCCGATCCTTCTGGGAGCGTTCCTCGGCAGCAGGAAAAGGTATCCGGGGTCGCGGCGGTACGCCTGCCGGGAAGCTGAAATCCATCTCAACCGGGAGATGCCGGTGCATTATGACGGCGAATGCTGCGGGTGGCAGCGGGATCTGCAAGTCCGGTGCGTCGCGAACCAGATCCGGATGATTTTGTAGGGGCAAGGGGACAATGAGAGGGGCGGCATTTATATGAGAATCGGACAGGGGTATGACGTACACCGTCTGGCGGAAGGGCGGGAACTGATCTTAGGAGGCGTGAAGATCCCCTTTGAGAAGGGGCTCCTTGGACATTCGGATGCGGATGTACTGATTCATGCGGTCATGGACGCGTTGCTGGGGGCGGCGGCGCTCGGCGATATCGGACAGCATTTTCCGGACACAGATCCGGCGTATGAGGGCATCTCCAGCGCAGAACTTTTGAAGCGTGTAGGCGAGATTTTGGAGGAGCGCGGATATGTGGTCGAGAACATTGACGCGACGATTATCGCCCAGCGGCCGAAGCTGGCGGCTTACCGGCTACAGATGGCTGAAAATATCGCGGCGGCGCTGAAACTCGACGCGGGGCGCGTCAGCGTGAAGGCCACGACGGAAGAAGGACTGGGTTTTACCGGAGCCGGGGAAGGGATCGCCGCGCAGGCCGTCTGCCTGCTGACATCATTTGAGGATTACGCATATGATGACAGGATGGGTGCCGCTTGCTGTGCCGGATGTCCGGGGTGCGCATGGAATCCGGAGGCGCAGGGCTGAGACGTAAATCAGGTCAGAGATAGACGATGTAACACAGGTACGTTGCAGACCGGTAAACCATGTCAGAAATTGATGAAGTCACACAGGCATATACGTTGCAGGCCGGCAGAATCAGGG
>CAYYHX010000246.1:1606-3092 GCA_964471835.1 uncultured Hungatella sp. | reverse complement strand
CCATGTTCATCGTGCGCTTCACGACGCGGTCAATGGCATCCTCGATCTGCGCCTTATCATAATTCAATTTCATGCCGCCCCTCCTGTTCGAAACAGACAGATTCCGGGTTCTATTATCTCTCTTTCATCCGCCGGAATCTAGTCATTGACGCAGAAATAATGCGCAGAATTGACCATATTCCGCGCATTTGCGACCATCCGTTCCAACAGGTATTTCCGTAAAACCGGCATCTGGAGCAGGCTGGGTGAACGGGAGCCGAATGTCCAAAAAGCCGTTCCGCCCGGATTCACAGCGACAGAATTTTCTCCTTCAGAGGCAGCACATCCCCAGGAGGGACGCTCAGTTCGCTGATGCCGATGGAAAGGAAATATGCCGTCATATCGCGGTCCACAGCCAGCCCTCCGCAGACACCGACAGGAATGCCGGCATGGCGGGCGCTCTCCGCCGCCATCCCGATAAGACGCAGCACCGCCGGATGGTGCGGATCACAAACAGCGGGTCCTACATCCGCCTGACGGTCGCAGGCAAGCGTATACTGCGTCAGGTCGTTGGTGCCGATACTGAAAAAGTCTGCCTCTTTGGCCAGTTCGGCGCTGATCAAGGCAGCGGCAGGAGTTTCGATCATGATGCCTACGGCTGTATTCCGCCCATAGGCGATCCCTTCCCCCCGCAGATCTTCAAGAACCTGTCCCCAGAGTTTTTTTGCTTCCCGAAGCTCCTGCAAAGAACTCACCATCGGAAACAGGATCCCGAGGCTTCCGTATGCCGAAGCGCGGGCCAGCGCGCGCAGCTGTACGCAAAACAGATCCGGCCGGCTTAAGCTGAAACGGATACCACGCCTGCCCAGAGCCGGATTGGCTTCCGCGGAAAAGCCAAGATAATCTGCCTGCTTGTCTGAACCGGCGTCCAACGTGCGGATGATGACATGGCGCCCGTCCATGGCGGAAAGCACCCGCCGGTATGCCTCAAACTGTTCTTCTTCCGAAGGGGCGCTTTCTCTCCCCAAAAACAGGCACTCGCTGCGAAACAGGCCGATGCCGTCGGCTCCGCAGTCCAGCACAGCGGGAATATCCTCCGGGAAACTGATATTGCAGCAGAGGCGGATGCTTCTTCCGTCTTTCGCCTCTGCCCTTCTTCCTTTCAGCAAGGCGAGCTTCGCCAGTTCCCGCCGCCGCCCTGCGGCCCTGCCCATAAAGCGCTCGCGGTCCGGCGCATCCGGCGCGACCACGATCTCGCCGCTGTCGCCGTCCATCAGAATCTCCTGGCCTTCATATTCCGCCTTCAACTGCGATCCAATCCCTATGATGGCGGGAATTCCCATCGTACGGGCCAGGATCGCCGTATGGCCCGCGGCGGAACCGCCCGCGGTGATAAATCCGGCAATCTTCGTACGGTCAAGGCGCAGCGTCTCGCCCGGCGTCAGATCGTCAGCCGCCAGAATCACGGGCGCGCCGTTCGCCTCCTGTTCCGCAGGCACGGCGTCCG
>CAYYHX010000246.1:0-1506 GCA_964471835.1 uncultured Hungatella sp. | reverse complement strand
CTGTTCCGCAGGCGCGCCGGCCCCTTCCGGCGCCGCCGGCGCACCCGATGGCCCCTGGCCCTGCATCGCCGCCGCGATCCGCTGTGCCACATCCTTCACATCCGCGACACGCGCCCTGATATAATCATCTTCGACAGCCGCGATCTTCTCCGCCGCGGCATCCGCCGCATCCATCACCGCGGCCTCTGCATTCAGATTCGCCTGCCGGATGCGTTTCCCGACCGCCGCCTCAAACTCCGGATCCATCGCGATGACTTCATGAGCCTCAAGAAGCTGAAGCGCTTCGCCCCCCAGGCTCCCGCTTTCCGATAGGGTACGCGCACGCGCCTCCAATTCGCGGATCTGCCTCACAGCTTCCCCGCGGGCGCTCTCAAAACGCCGCCATTCCATCTCGCTGTCTGCGGCATGGTAACGCGGAACGGTCCTTTCAGCCGGCTTAAGATAAGTCAGGCGCCCGGCCGCAATCCCGCCCGATACGCCGGTTCCCCGAAGCAGTACCATAATCATTCCCCCCTCTTGCCGCCGATTTCTTTTATTTTGTCACAGGTTACAGGGAAATGCAACCGCGCGGAACCACATTTTATAGAATTTTTCTTAATATTTCCCTTCCATTTTTGAAACAATGGTATTACAATAGAAGAAAATCATTTCGACACGGAAAGGAGTGCTTGTTATGGCAAAAAAAGAGAAAAAAAGAATGAGTTTCGGCAAGATCGTCGCGGCGGCGACGGTGACAGGCGCGGCGGCAGCGGCAATTTCTTATTATCTGAAGTACCGCTCTTTCAGCAAGGAGCTGGATAAGGACTTCCATGATTTCGAGGAAGATGAGGAAGGCGAACCGAAGGAAGACAGCCCGAAGAGAAACTATGTAACTCTTCCGCCGAAGGTAGAAGAAGCGAAGGAAGCGCTGGTGGAAGCCACCGAACAGGTCGTAGAGAAGGCGAAAGGCGCGGCCAGCACCGTGAAGGAGACTGTGAAGAACGCGGCGGAGAAGGCGCGGAATACCGGCAAAGAAACCTCGAACGCAGACGCGGGGAACGCGGCAGACGCTGCTGCCGGAACTGCGGACACAGCCGGCGAAGCGGCAGAAACGAGTGAGGATGCCGGGATCAATGCAGCGGCTGACGCAGCAGATTCCGCACAGGATGCGGCGGCCGGCGAAGCGGCGGAGGGGGGATGCTGTGCTTCAAAGGATGCGGCAGCGGAAACCTGCGATGCGGCAGCAGATTCGGCAGAAGACGCCTGCTCCGGCACAGGGAAGGAAGCGAATGCCGGCACATCGGCAGAAGACGCCTGCTGCGCTGCGGCAGGTGCAGCAGAGAATCCCACTGACGCAGTTCCCGCCGATGCGGATGCTGCCGACGGAGATGCGAAAGCACCGGAAGACAGTGAGGAATTCGATCTTTTCGGCAAAACCGAGTAAGAAACCGAATCATTTCTGACGAAGCAGAACTGCATAAGCAGAAAACTTGAAATGTTTCCGGCGAGGCAGAGACGAACAGGCAA
>CAYYHX010000245.1:0-3096 GCA_964471835.1 uncultured Hungatella sp. | reverse complement strand
GAAACGACAAGGATACCGGAAGGTATCGGAACCGGAACGACAGAGATGCCGGAAGAATCTGGCGGCAGAACGACAGAGATACCGGAAGGAGCCGGAGCCGGAACGGCAGGTGCGGCAGAAAGGAGCCGATTCGGGCAGACATCCGGTTCCGGGCAGACTCCGGCGGGGCGGATATCGCACTGCCGGCCGGATGAATCCGCTCAGACACTGGCAGACAGCCCGTCTGAGCAGTCAGATGACGGAAATGGCTCCGCGAAAACGATGGCGGGAACAGAAGATGTCCCGAACGGCAGGAAATCACGCTCCGTCTTTATGAAGGATAGAATGACGGTCAATCCCAACCGCACCGAATACGGCGACGGCCGGGCGGAGATCTACGACATGGGACTGTTCGATGAGCAGGGGAACCTGACGAATCTGCTCCTGAAAGGTGAGCATTTCACGATTCGGGAGAAGATCCGTTTCCACGCGCCGATCCAGACTCCCATCTTCACCTATACGATTCGGGATAAGAAGGGAACTGACCTGACAGGCACCAACACGATGTACGAGGGAACGGACATCCGGCCGGTGAAAGAGGGCGACGAATATGAGGTTTCCTTTACACAGAAAATGACTCTGCAGGGTGGCGAATACCTTCTGAGCATGAGCTGCACCGGATTCGAACAGGGGGAGCACGTCGTCTATCACCGGCTCTACGATGTGCTGAGCCTGACCGTGATCTCGAACAAGAATACGGTGGGCGTCTACGATATGGAATCTGAGGTGGAGGCAGAGAAGAAGACCGTCCGGGCGGAAACAGGCAGCGGCATGAAAGGATAACTATGAGAGAAGAAAGAGAAAAGGAACGATCGGAAATTGAGCGCAGGCTTCTGGGACTGATCAAGACCTATGGCGCCGATACGAAGACGATTCTGGGCGCAAATCCCAGGCTGGAGTATCTCTATGCCCTTTCTCCCCAGCGGGAGAATCTGCTGGAATGGTATCCGTTCCGCGGCGAGGGAACGCTTCTCCAGGTGGGATCCGATTTCGGCGCGCTGACTGGGCTTTATGCCAGAAGGGTATCACGGGTGGATGTAGTCGATCCGTCCTGGGCCAATCTGGAAATCAGCCGTCTGCGCCACAGCGGACGGGACGGTCATAAGAATATTAACTATATACAGGGAACCTTGGAGGAATACCGCTCCCAGTCGAAGACGCTCTATGATTATGTGGTGCTGATCGGCGACATGGAGCAGAATGAATTAAGCGATGCGGAATACGAGGCCCGGATCGGGATTGCGAAGTCTTTCCTGAAAGCAGACGGTGTGCTGATCGCGGCGGTCTGCAATCCATTTGGCGTCAGATACTGGGCCGGTGCGGCGAGGGATGAGCACTGCCTGTCTAAAAATGATCTGATCTGTCAGCTTGCGGGCGGCGGAGAGGCCGGATGTCTGGAATTCTATTATCCAATGCCGGATTATCGGCTGCCGGCGGTTATCTACTCTGACGCCTATCTTCCGCGGGAGGGCGATCTGACCGATACGATCATCGCCTATGATTTCCCGGAAATTTCTTTCATGAATATGGGCGCAGCCTACGACCGGGCGGTGCGGGAAGGAAGATTTGACCAGTATGCCAATGCTTACCTGGCCGTTTGGCAGCGCAGCGGCAGCCGGAAACTTCAGCAGAACGGCCCTCAGTATATGAAATACAACCGCACCCGCCGGGAAGAATTTCAGTTAAAGACAATGATTCTCGGCGGCGCGGATGGCGTGAACCGACGGGTGGAGAAAAGCACGCTGACGGAGGAAGGAAAGGAGCATATCCGTTATTTTACTTCGCAGTATGAAGCGTTGGAATCCCAGCATAAGTATCTGAAATACCTGCGGGGGAATGTGAGTTCCGACGGTGCGGCAGTGGAGTTCCCCTATCTGACCGGCCGGACGCTGGCGGCACGGCTGACCGATGAGATCGCAAACGGCCAGGCGCCGATCGAGCTGATCCGGCAGAGTATCGATGTTCTGCTGGCGTCAGAGCCGGACGATCTCAGATTCTTTGCTCCGACAGAGGAGTTTGCACGTGTGTTCGGCGAGGATGAGATGGCAGTTCTTGCCGGAACAGCGGGTATGGAGCCGGCATCGGGTGATGATGCCGCGTCTGGTGAAACAGCTGCCGCAAGAGAATCCGCACCCGGCCTGCTCTGCTTCCGGGTTTCGAACATCGACCTGCTGCTTGAGAATGTACTGCTGACCGGCGACGGCAATTACTGTCTGGATTACGAATGGGTCTTTGATTTTCCGGTACCCATCGAATTTATCCGCTACCGGATCCTTCTCTACGCCCACCGGCAGTTTAAGAGCCTGCTGGACGGCTTCGATACGGTAAGCGAGTGGCTGGAAGCGTTTGGCTTCACGCCGGAGGAGCAAACGCTTTATAATGCCATGGAGAACCATTTCCAGTATTATGTCCATGGGGAGAACCAGGTCATCTATGAGAGCAATTATCTGGTGACTCAGCGTACCATGAAAGATATCCGGGAGATGGAGGGGACGATCCGGCACCTGAATCAGGAGCTGGATCACGAGCAAACGAAGGTCGATCTTGCGCAGAAGAAACTGGAGCGTGTGACAGAAGGCCTGAATAAGCAGATCCAGCGTTTGAATGCCCAGATCCAGGAACGGGATGCCACGATCAGCAAGATGACGGAGATCAAACGGCTGACGGATAATCATGTGACCAATCTGGAGAATATCATAAAGGATCTACGCCATGAGATCGACGAGATAAGCAAGACCCTGGCGTATCTGAACAAGCATGAGGCCATTTTTTCTAAGATACGCCGCAGGCTGGGAGAGAAATTTAACGCAAAATACCCGAAAGGGTCGCCGCAGAGAAAGCGGATCCATCTTATGAAAGAATATCTGCTGCATCCGATTCATTCCTGTCGGTTCTACCGGACGGAGGAAGGAAGGAATCTGCTGGATGGCGAGACGGAGATCGGCGATCAGTACCGGGAACATCGTGATCTGGTATTTCCGCCTGTGGAGCAGCCGGAGGTGTCGGTTATCATTCCGTGCTATAACCAGGTCAGCTATACCTACGCCTGCCTGCTTT
>CAYYHX010000244.1:0-3098 GCA_964471835.1 uncultured Hungatella sp. | reverse complement strand
AGAATCACCCTGATTTCAGAGTAAGGAGCATTCGATGAACAGAGAGGAATTCCTCCAGTCCCTGCGCCGCGATCTGTCCGGCGATGTGCCGCAGGATGTGCTGGAAGAGAACGTGCAGTATTACCGCGAATACATCGACGGGGAGATAGCGAAGGGCCGCTCGGAGGAAGAGGTGATCGAGGAACTCGGGACGCCCAGGCTGATAGCCAAGAACATCGAGGACACCACGGAGCTTGACCAGGAGGAGGCGGCTTCCGGACGGCGTTTTACGGATCGCGGATATGGGGACACCTACACAGGAGGGAGTGCTTATGACGCCTCAGGGGACGGTTACGGCGGGAGTAATGACGGCGGACAGGCTGGCCGGAAGGGCGGACGGGGTTCTTTCCATCTGTTTGATCTGAGCAAATGGTACGGCAAGGTTGCGGTGGTGGTGGTCGTATTCGTCGTAGTCTTTCTGATATTTTCAATTATCAGCGGGATCTTCTCGGTGCTGGCTCCGTTCTTGGGACCGCTTCTTCTGATCTGGCTGGTCTACAGCCTGATACGCATTTTGTTCCGCCGACGATGAGGTGTGCCGGCCTGCTTCTGTCATGACGGAGCTGCTTGAAAGAGGATCGGAATTTAGGATGCGTCAGGGAGCTTTCAGAGGGGGAGATACGTGAGAACCGTCCGGATGCTTTAGAGGGAGAGATACGTGAGAAAGACATATGAGATCATCGCGCCCTGCCATTTCGGGCTGGAAGCGGTGCTGAAGAGGGAGATCTTTGATCTGGGCTATGAACCGCTGCCGGCGGAAGACGGCCGCGTGGCTTTTACCGGCGACGCGGAAGCGATCTGCCGGGCGAATATCTTCCTGCGGACGGCTGAGCGTGTGCTCGTGAAGGCCGGGGGGTTCCATGCGGAGACGTTCGACGAACTTTTCGAGGGTACGAAGGCTATCCGCTGGGAGGAGTTCATCCCCCGTGACGGGAGGTTCTGGGTGGCGAAGGCTTCTTCCGTCAAGAGCAGGCTGTTCAGTCCCACAGATATTCAGAGGATCGTGAAAAAGGCCATGGCGGAGCGGATGAAGGCGGCCTATGGTGTCAATGAGCTGCCGGAGACCGGGCCTGCCTACCCGCTGCGCGTCTTCCTTTATAAAGACCAGGTGACTATCGGGATCGATACTACGGGTGACTCCCTGCATAAGAGAGGCTACCGGACGGAGGCCGGCATGGCGCCGATCTCCGAGACGCTGGCAGCGGCGCTGATCCTGCTGACGCCGTGGAAGAAAGACCGGATCCTGGTGGATCCTTTGTGCGGGAGCGGGACATTTCCCATCGAGGCGGCTATGATGGCGGCGAATATCGCTCCGGGCGGGAACAGGACGTTCCTGGCGCAGCGGTGGGAGAACCTGACGCCGCAGAGCTGCTGGAGGGATGCTTTTGAGGAGGCGGCGGAGATCGCCGATCTGCCGGCGGGAACCGATATTCAGGGGTATGATATAGACGGGGAGGCCGTGAAGGCGGCCAGAGCCAATGCCGCGAGGGCGGGCGTGGAGAAGCTGATCCACCTGCAGCAGCGGCCGTTAAGCGCCCTCAGCCATCCGAAGAAGTACGGATTTCTGATCACGAACCCGCCCTACGGCGAGCGAATGGAGGAGAGGGAAAGCCTGCCGGAACTCTATAAAGAGCTTGGGGAGAAGATCCGCCAGCTGGACAGTTGGTCGGCCTATATCATCACGGCTTATGAGGATGCCGAACGCTGCATCGGGCGCAAAGCGGATAAGAACCGGAAGATCTATAACGGGATGATAAAGACTTATTTTTATCAGTACCTGGGACCGAAGCCGCCGGCCAGGAAAGCGGCGTTCCGGGAGGAGCGGGGTTTGGATGGGGCGGGAGAGGGACGGCAATGAAGATACTTGTTGTCAGCGACACCCACCGCAAGGACGATAATCTGCGGCTGATCATTGAGAGATACAAACCTCTCGATATGCTGATCCACCTGGGCGATGCGGAGGGGAGCGAACTGTTCCTTGCGGACTGGGTGAATCCGGGCTGCCGGCTGGAGATGGTGCTGGGGAACAATGATTTTTTCTCCATACTTGACAGGGAACGCGAGATCACCCTCGGCAATCATCGTGTGCTGCTGACCCACGGACATTACTATGGCGTCTCGATCGGCCCGGAGAGGTTGGCTGATGAGGCGCGGAGCCGCGGCTGTGACACCGCCATGTTCGGCCATACCCATAAACCGTACGCCAATGTGGTTGACGGCGTGCTGCTTCTGAATCCCGGCAGCCTGTCCTATCCGCGCCAGGAAGGCCGCGTGCCGTCCTATATGCTTATGGGCGTGGGCGGCAGGGGGGATTTGACTTATAAGCAGATGTTTCTGTGACATTTTCAAGAGGATTGCCCTGTATCAAATGGATATAGAACCAGAAGGAGGTACCCTATGAAGAAGAAATTCAAGGTGGAAGTGGACTGTGCGAATTGCGCGTCGAAAATGGAGGATGCCATCAACAGGATCGACGGCGTGAAGGAGGCGACGATCAGTTTCATGACACAGCGGCTGATCATCGAGGCGGACGACGCCAGATTTGATGAGATTATGCAGGAAGCTGTGAAAGCCTGTAAGAAGGTAGAGCCGGACTGCGAGATCTTCTTGTAGGGGAACAAATCTGAAGAGCAAGGGCAGAAACGGCTGCCTGTTGGATATCTGTTTCAATGCGCAGGATACCGGACTTGGGCAGGACGGACTTTTGGGATCTTAGCGCAGACCGTCCAGCGCCCGGATGAATTCCTCCACGCCGGCTTCCGTCGTCGCCCAGGATGTGACCAGGCGGACGCTGGTGCGGGTTTCGTCGATTTTCTTATCCGGAAGGAACGCAAAATCCTGTTTCAACTGCCGGATCTGCCCGTTGGAGAGGATCGGGAGCAGCTGGTTGGTCTGGGGAGGGTAGGCGAATGCGTATCCTCTCATTTCTAATGCGTTCTTAAGTTTTGCTGCCATCGTGTTGGCGTGGGATGCCAGATCGTAGAAAAGTCGGTCGCGGAACAGTTCTTCGAACTGGATTCCCAGGAGCCAGCCCTTGGCCAGCATCGCGCCCCGCTGCT
>CAYYHX010000243.1:0-3100 GCA_964471835.1 uncultured Hungatella sp. | reverse complement strand
TAAAAAATCTGTTAAAAATATACATTCGCGGGCGGGCAGATGTCAATACTTTTTTGGGAATGTCATGCAAAAAAAACGCCCTGCGGGAAATCCATTTCATAAGTTGCTGCCTTGGGCCTTTTCTTTTGATTTTAATAAATCTTTATAACTTTAGAAGATTTTCTGCCTCTTGCCCGTGCAAGCTGTTCGTATTTTCTTCATATCCCCAGTGCATTCCGGAAATTCCGAGATGATAGAGCGTGCCAGTACTCATTTTAATTCTCCCACCTAAGGAGATGTGACTTTTGCGAAGTATGCCGGCACAAACAAAGAGAGTACCGACAGATTTTTCCCGCCTGTCAATACTCTTATTCGCTGGATTATCATATCGCTTTCCATATTCTGTTTTCATTCCTGCACCGATTGGTGTCAAACTGTAACCGTTCAAACGGCTCATCTTCTTGTGCGTCCACTGGCCGCACAAGAAGCATCGGATGGTCATCCGATGTGAGAGCAGGAGCAAAAACATGCTTATAAGCAAGCTTAACGACCGTTTTTACTCCTGCTCTCCCGCCGTCTGAACTGTTACGCCGGATTGGTGTCAAGGTGTCAATATAGGACTTAGAAATCCTTGATTTTACTGGCTTTTTCAGCTTAAAGATTTCATTGTGGGGAACAACAAAACATCCCGGATCGCCGGCGAATCCGTCAGAAGCATCACAAGCCGGTCGATGCCGTAGCCGATGCCGCCGGTCGGCGGCATGCCGAGCTCCAGCGCATTCAGGAAATCCTCGTCCGTATGGTTGGCCTCCTCGTCCCCCGCCGCGAAAGCGGCTTCCTGGGCCGCGAAGCGCGCCCGCTGGTCGATGGGATCATTGAGCTCCGAGTAGGCGTTGCACATCTCCCTGGCATAGATGAACAGTTCGAAGCGCTCTACCAGTTCCGGTTTGTCCGGTTTTCTCTTGGTCAGCGGCGAAACTTCCACCGGATGGTCCATGATGAAAGTCGGCTGGATCAGATGTTCCTCCACGAACTCCTCGAAGAAGAGATTGATGATGTCGCCGCGGACATGGCGCTCCTCATAATGAACGCCTTTCTCGTCGGCCAGCTTCTTCGCTTCTTCGGTGCTTCGAATTTCCTCGAAATCAATGCCGGTATATTTCTTAATCGCGTCGATCATCGTCAGGCGCTCGAACGGCCTGCCCAGATCGATCTCTACGCCGGAATAGGTGATGGTCGTCGTACCGCAGACTTCCTGCGCCACATGGCGGAACATATCCTCGGTCAGATCCATCATGCCGTGGTAATCGGTATACGCCTGGTAGAGTTCCATCAGCGTGAACTCCGGGTTATGCCTAGCGTCGAGACCCTCGTTGCGGAACACCCTTCCGATCTCATAGACACGCTCCATGCCGCCGACGATCAGACGCTTCAAATACAGTTCCAATGAAATACGCAGCTTCACATCCTCGTCCAGCGCATTATAGTGTGTCTCGAAGGGACGCGCCGCGGCGCCGCCCGCATTGGCCACAAGCATTGGCGTCTCCACCTCCAGGAACCCCAGTCCGTCCAGGTAGCGCCGGATGCTGCTGATGATCTTCGAGCGCATGATAAAGGTTTTCTTCACATCCTCGCTCATAATCAGATCCACATACCGCTGGCGGTAGCGCATATCCGTGTTGGTCAGGCCGTGGTATTTCTCCGGCAGGATCTGCAGACTCTTGGACAGAAGCGTAAGCGACGCGGCGTGAATCGAGATCTCGCCGGTCTTCGTCTTAAAAACCGTTCCGCGGACCCCGATGATGTCGCCGATATCCAGTTTCTTGAAATCCTTATAGGATTCCTCTCCGATATAGTCCCGCGCCACATAGCACTGGATGCTGCCCTTTAAGTCCTGCACATGGCAAAAGGACGCCTTGCCCATGACGCGGCGGGACATCATGCGGCCCGCGACGGAAACTTCCTTTCCCTCCCAGGCATCATAATCATCTTTCACATCCGCGCTGTGGGCGGTAACGTCATATCGGGTAATTGAAAATGGATCGCGGCCCGCCGCCTGAAGTTCCGCAAGCTTCTCGCGGCGCACTTTCAGGAGCTGGCCTATATCCTGATCCTGCTGCACATTCCAGCTCTGCTGGTTCTGTTGTCGGCTCTGTCGCTCCTGCCGCCGGGTCTGTTCCCGCTCCTGCCGGTTTTCTTCCCGCTGCTCTTCCACGCCCGTCTCCCCTTGCCTCAGCTTCTCTGGATCTCCAGCACCTTGTACTGGATTGTTCCGTCCTGGGTCTCCACATCGATGACGTCTCCCGCCATCCTGCCGATCAGAGCCTTGCCGACCGGCGATTCATTGGAAATCTTATTCTCAAGGCTGTTAGACTCCG
Organism: uncultured Hungatella sp.; assembly: GCA_964471835.1. Lineage (GTDB taxonomy): Bacteria > Bacillota > Clostridia > Lachnospirales > Lachnospiraceae > UBA3402. The sequence continues at coordinate 743 of CAYYHX010000243.1, read as the reverse complement.
TGGAACCGACCAGCCGGAATTCCATCTCCTCATCATACTCTAACTCAAGTACCTTCACCTTACAGCCGATGCTGATCTTATCCGGGTCCACGTCATCGTCCACAACGACCTCGGCGTTCTTCAGGAGCTTTTCCAGCTCCTCGATCCGCAGCTCGATGTCACGCTGCTCATCCTTCGCCGCGTCATATTCGGCATTCTCCGAGAGATCCCCCTGTTCCCTCGCCTCCTTTATCTTCTGGGCGACTTCCTTTCTCCGGACCACCTTCAGATTCTGGAGTTCTTCTTCATACTTTTTCAACCCCTCATACGTCAGAATGTTTTTCTTCTCCGCCATAACAACTGTTACCTTTCTTCTTTTCTTGCTCTGCGAAAAAACTTCCGCCCCTCGCATTACGCTGTATTATAGCTTAACCGGTACGGGTTGTCAAGGATGGATTCGGGCGGGAACAAGGATGGATTCGAGCGGAAACAAGGAGGTGACTCAGACGCGAATAATGTGAGGGCGATCGAAAACAAGGCAGGGATTTGGTAGAAACAGGACAGGAATCCGAGACGGAAACAATGCGGGGATTCAAACGGAAACAAGGCAGAATAGAACAAGGATTTAAGTGGAAACAAGGCGAGAACATGAGCGGGAATAATACGGGTATTCGGGTGGAAACAGGGGCAGGAATCCGGTCAGGAAACAGCCAGGAAATAATCGGAAACCAGCCTTTCGAATTCCGCGTAATCCTCCGCCCGGT
>CAYYHX010000242.1:0-3126 GCA_964471835.1 uncultured Hungatella sp. | reverse complement strand
ACCTGCTGCATGTCACGACCACGCCCAGCGTGTCCTATGTGGTGCGCACGGAGGATTTCGACGGAGGCATCATGATCTCCGCCAGCCACAATCCGTATTATGACAACGGGATCAAGCTGATTAACTACTATGGCGAGAAGATGGATGAAGAGACGATCATGAAGGTGGAGGCCTATCTGGACGGATATTCGGGGGAAGTCCCCTATGCCACACGTGAAATGATCGGCCAGACCGTGGATTACGCCATCGGCAGGAACCGTTACATCGGCTACCTGATCTCGCTGGCGACCCGTTCCTACCGGGGAATAAAAGTGGGCCTTGACTGCGCCAACGGCAGCGCCTGGATGATCGCCAAAAGTGTGTTCGACGCGTTAGGCGCCAAAACCTTCGTGATCGGCTGCGAGCCGAACGGCCAGAACATCAACGACGGCTGCGGTTCGACGCACATCGGGAACCTGCAGGAATTCGTCAAGGAAAACCGGCTGGACGTAGGGTTCGCATTCGACGGCGACGCGGACCGGTGCCTGTGCGTGGATGAAAACGGCGAAGTGGTGGACGGCGACAAGATTCTCTATATCTACGGCTTATATCTGAAAGAGAACGGGAATCTTTTGGGCAATAAAATCGTCACCACGGTCATGTCTAACTTCGGTCTTTATAAAGCGCTGGACGCGGCTGGCATCGAGTATGAGAAGACTGCCGTGGGTGATAAGTACGTTTATGAAAATATGGTCTCCAACAATTACCGGATCGGCGGAGAGCAGTCGGGCCATATCATTTTCCGTCAGTATGCCACGACGGGCGACGGGATCCTCACAGCCATCAAGATGATGGAAGTCATGCTGGAGAAGAAACAGCCGTTAAGCCGGCTGGCGGCTCCCGTCACGACTTATCCCCAGGTGCTTCAGAATGTCCGCGTGAAAGACAGGAAAGCGGCCAGAGAAGACGCGGCGGTGAAGGCTGCCGTCGCCCGCGTGGCGGAGGCTCTGGGCGACGACGGCCGTATCTTGGTGCGGGAAAGCGGTACCGAACCCGTGATCCGGGTCATGGTGGAAGCGGACAGTCATGAGAAATGCCGGGAATACGTGGACAGTGTGGTGAATACGATCATCTCGAGAGGGTATCAGGAGGCATAGGACATGTGCGGAATCGTAGGTTTTACAGGCAGACGGCAGGCGGCTCCGATCCTGCTTGACGGGTTGGAAAGGCTGGAGTACCGGGGGTATGATTCCGCGGGTATCGCCGTGGCGCAGGCATCGCCGGACGCGATGCTTGAGATTGTGAAAGCAAAGGGCCGCCTGAAGGTGCTTCGTGAAATGACGGACGACGGACACTCGGTTCCGGGCTGCTGCGGCATCGGCCATACCCGATGGGCCACCCACGGCGAACCATCGGTGGTGAACTCTCATCCCCAATATGCGAAAAACAGACGGATTGCGGTGGTTCACAACGGAATCATAGAGAATTACCAGCAGATTCGGGAGAAACTGACGAAAGAAGGGTTTTCCTTCGTTTCGGCGACGGATACGGAAACCGTAGTGCATCTTCTGGATAAATATTATACCGGCGATCCGGTTGAAGCGATCAGCAAGGTTATGTTCCATGTAAGGGGTTCCTATGCTCTGGGAATCCTGTTTGCGGATCATCCGGGAGAAATCTATGCCGTGCGTAAGGACAGTCCTCTGATCGTGGCCCGTTCAGAGGATGGCAGCTTTATTGCTTCTGACGTGCCGGCGATTCTCAGTTATACGAGGGATGTATGCTTTATCCCGAATCTGGAAATCGTGAAACTTTCCGCGATGGAGATCCATTTCTATAACGTGGATCAAGAGGAGGTTGCGGAAACATTTTCCCAGATTGACTGGGACACAGAGGCGGCGGAGAAGGGCGGTTTCGCTCATTTTATGCTCAAGGAGATCTATGAGCAGCCCAAGGCGGTGCGGGATACGGTGAGCCCGCGGGTCAATGACGGCCATGTGAATCTGGATGAATTAGGCATGAGCCCGGAAGAGATGTCCCGCATTCCCCGGCTCCAGATGGTGGCATGCGGTTCGGCCTATCATGTGTGCATGACGGCAAAGTATATGGTGGAGCAGACGGCCCGGCTGCCTGTGGATGTGGATCTGGCCAGCGAGTTCCGTTACCGGGAACCGGTAATGGAGAAAGGTACGCTGGTGATCGTGATCAGCCAGTCGGGGGAGACAGCAGATTCACTGGCAGCCCTGCGTATGGCGAGAGAACGGGGGTTCCAGGTACTGGCTATCGTGAACGTGGTGGGAAGTTCCATCGCGCGGGAAGCGGACAGTGTGTTCTATACCTGGGCCGGCCCGGAGATCTCCGTTGCGACGACGAAGGCTTACAGCACACAGTTGGCGGCGGTCTACCTGCTTGCCATCGGGTTGGGAAAGGCACGGGGCGTTATCAGTGAAGAGACCGAGGAGGAAATGGTCGCGGAACTTCTGCGGCTGCCGGAGAAGATTGGGCGGATCCTGGAAGAGAAAGAGCGTATACAATGGTTTGCGAATAAATTTTCTCACAGCAGGGATATTTTCTTTATCGGGCGGGGGCTGGATTACGCATCGTCACTTGAGGGGTCTCTAAAGCTCAAGGAAATCTCGTATATCCATTCCGAGGCTTATGCGGCGGGGGAGTTGAAACATGGCACGATCTCCCTGATCGAAGACGGGATCCTGGTGATCGGCGTGGCGACGCAGAACGCGCTGTTTGAAAAGCTGATCAGCAATATGGTTGAGGTCAAGAGCCGCGGAGCGTATGTGCTGGGCGTGACCAGTTACGGAAATTACAGCATGGAGGATGTGGCGAATTATACCATCTATGTGCCGAAGACGATGGAGTGTTTCGCGGCAAGCCTTGTGGTGGTACCCCTGCAGCTTCTGGCTTATTATGTAGCTCTTGGCAAAGGACTGGATGTGGACAAGCCAAGGAATCTGGCGAAGTCGGTGACGGTCGAGTAAAAGCACACGGCCGGCGCCATGGTTCCGGATTGCGGCAGAGAATGCTAGTTTTCCCCGAATGTATGGTCCAGACGAGCGTCCAGCGGCGTCGTTCCTTCGGTATACGCCTGGAAATTCCGGATCAGTTCCACGGCGAGCGGGATGGCGGTTT
>CAYYHX010000241.1:0-3138 GCA_964471835.1 uncultured Hungatella sp. | reverse complement strand
ATAAAATCCTCCCTATATAACAGTCTCCCTGCCTAACAGTCTCTCTGCATGACAGATTCCCTGCCTAACAGTTTTCCTTTATGACAGTCTCCCTGCATAACAGCTTCCTGCATAACAGTCTCCCTGCATGACGGCATTTCTGCATAGCAGCATTTTCGCATAACAGCATCCCTGCATATCAGCTTCCCTATCTAACAGTCTTCCTACAAAGCAGGCGCTGCGTATGGGTTCCTGACCCCGCAGCGCCTGCTCACTGTCCGATCTGAAGTTCATCAGTTCAATGAATTCTTGATCTGCTCGACTGCGTCACCCACCGTAACGATGTTCTCTACAGCCTCCGGGGGAATCTCAACGTCGAATTCCTCTTCGATCCCCATGATAATCTGAAAAACATCCAGAGAATCCGCGCCGAGGTCGTCTACAAACGTCGTAGCCATCGTTATATCCTCGGCATCCACATTGAGAACTTCCGCGATGATACTCTGCAATTTTTCAAATTCCATTCCGCGTCACCCCTTTCTTCCCATGATTTATGCGTCTGACCCGCCTGGCTGACCGGATCCGTCTGCCCGACCGGAACCCTTTGTCCGATCTGACCCATCCGGCTGATCTGCTCCCCTTGTCCGATCTGACCCGTCCGGCTGATCTGCTCCCTTTGTCCGATCTGACCCGTCCGGCTGATCTGCTCCCTTTGGCTGATCGAACCCGTCCGGCTGATCGGAATCCTTTGATCGATCTGATGCCTTTGGCCGAGAAACCCCCACCGTCAGACTTTCTTCTATCTTGGCATTGATATTCTGCTCCTTAAAGGAAACGCACTGGATAATGGACCGGCTGATCTCCGTGGACGTCGAATTCCCGTGTGCCTTCACCACCAGCCCCTTCAGTCCCAGAAGAGGCGCGCCGCCGTACTGGCTGGCGTCGAACCGCTTCAAGGTCGTCTTCAGCGCCGGCTTCACCAGAATCGCGCCGATCATGCTGCGCAGGCTGGTCATCATCCCCTGCTTCACCATGCTGATCAGCGTCGCGCCGACCCCCTCATAGAGCTTCAGAATCACATTCCCCACGAAAGCCTCGCAGACAATCACGTCCGCGTAGCCATGCGGGATCTCGCGGGCCTCGATGCTGCCGATAAAATTGATATCCGTGCAGGCTTTCAGAAGGGGAAATGTCTCCCGGACCAGGGCGTTCCCTTTCTCCTCCTCCGCTCCGATGTTGACAATCGCCACCCGCGGGCGGCTGACACCGACGATATTCTCCATATAGATCGAACCCATCCTAGCAAACTGGACCAGATGGGACGGGCGCGCGTCCACATTCGCCCCGCAGTCAATGAGCAGAGACGCGCCCTTCTCCGTAGGGATCAGCGGCGCCAGCGGCGGCCTCTCCACTCCCTTCACGCGTCCCACGATCACCTGACCGCCGACCAGGACGGCTCCGGAGCTGCCCGCCGAGACGAAGGCGTCCGCCTCGCCGCGCCGGACCAGGTTCATGCCGACTACAATCGAGGAATCTTTCTTCCCGCGGATTGCGTTCACCGGCGGCTCCCCGGTTCCGATGACCTCCGAAGCGTTCACCACCGTGATCCTGGACTTCTCATAGGAATGCCCCGCCAGCTCCGCGTTCACGTCCGCCTCCCGGCCCACCAGCAAGATCTCGATATCCGACCTCTGCGCCGCCGCGTCCACGGCTCCGGCCACGATCTGGCCGGGGGCGTTGTCGCCGCCCATGGCGTCTACCGCTATCTTGATCACTTGCCGCCGCCCCCTTTCGTCCCTTCGGTTTGTCTATCCATACTATATATCATATCAAAATAGAAATCAACCGGTTTTTTCGGGTACGGCACGGGATGAGGTTCGGCGGGAAACAGCGCGGAAACACCGGCCTGATGATTGACTTTGTTTTGAAATTCCACTATGATGAGTATAGTATCCGCCGACATTTCAAAAATCCGGAAAGAGAGGAATTCCCATTATGATCATTGATTTCCATACGCATACATTTCCCAAAAAGGTTTCTGCCGGCGTAGTGGAAAAACTGGCGGAGGCGTCGCTCAGCGCCCACTTCACCGACGGTTCCGCGGAAGATCTGGCGGCCTCCATGCAGAGGGCCGGCGTTGACTGGTCCGTCAATCTGCCGGTGATGACTTATGCCGGGCAGGTAGAGAAAGTGAACTCGTCCCTCATGGCGCGGCAGGAAGAACTGCGCAGGCAGGGCATCATCACATTCGGCGGGATCCATCCCGATTATGAAAATTATCGCCGCGAACTGAAACGGCTGAAAGATGCAGGCATCCCCGGCATCAAAGTCCATCCTGCCTATCAGGGCATCGATTTCGACGATCCACGCTACCTGCGGATTCTGGATTGCGCGTCGGAACTGGGGCTGGCCGTCGTCGCCCACGCGGGCATCGACATCGGTCTCCATGACCACAACTACTGCTCCGTCCCCCAAATCCTGCGTGTGCTCCGCGAAGTGCGCCCCGCGCGGCTGGTGCTGGCTCACATGGGCGGCTGGGCCTGCTGGGACGAGGTGGAACGGGATCTCGCCGGTGCGCCGGTCTGGCTGGATACCTCGTTCTCCATCGGGCCGGTCACTCCGCTCCCGGGCGCAGAGAGACCGCCGTTCCGCACGATGAACTTAAGCGACGGCGATTTCACGCGTCTGGCGCGGAAGCACGGTACGGACCGCGTCCTTTTCGCAACCGATTCGCCCTGGGAAGACCAGGCGGATTACATCGGGCGGCTGGAGCGGACGCCGCTCACCGACGCGGAGAAAAGCGCAATCTTCGGGGACAACGCCGCCCGGCTTCTTGGCATTTCCTCCGTCCTGCCCTAATATAAAGACATCATGGAAAGAACCTTTTCGAGTGTCCGGCTGACACAGAGACGCCGCGGAAAGAACCTTTTCCAAGGTCTCCCTGACACAGATGTACTTCAGAAAGTACCTTTTCGGGGGACCCTGATATAGATGCACTGTGGAGAGAATCTTTTCCAGAGCCTGCCTTGACATAGATGCGCCACAGAAAATTTCCTTTCGTGGACCTGTCTTGACATAAATGCACCACGAAAAGAACCTTCTCAGATGCTTTCCCTGACATAGAGGCACCGCAAAAAGAACATTTTCGGGAACCCGGAG
>CAYYHX010000240.1:0-3140 GCA_964471835.1 uncultured Hungatella sp. | reverse complement strand
GACAATCGGCTTCGCCTGGTGTCCGAACCGGCTGCCGCACGCGGCGGAGACTTTCTTGAACTTCGTATCGAACCGCAGCCATACATCGGCCGCCGGCCCGGCGGCCGTCGCGGATGCAGAGCCGGCGGGGGATTAGACGGGGGACGCGGGCGCAGAGTCGGCGACAGATAGGGCGGGGGACGCGGAGCATCCGGCAACCGACTCAAACGGAGCATCTGACACCAGACATGGCCTCCGACCCGAAACAGAGCATCTGACGGATGCGGCAGCAAATCCGCCATAACCGGACAGCAGGAAACAAACCGAAACCGATTTCTGCGGAGCGCAGCGCAGAACGCAAGCAGAAGATGGAGGACAACCGCGCGAAGAGAAAAGCCAATTATGAAAACTTCAAAGAGAAATTCAAGGACTGATGCCTGATACGGCGGCACGGAACTGAATCTCAGATTCGCTGTTCCGTATGGAACACCGCGCTCCGCACGATCTCCACAAAATCTCTGGTATAGCGCGAGACATAGCTTCCCTTCCGGAACGCCGCCACAAAATCAGAGGTGACGCGTGTTTCCCCGAAACTGTAACACTCGATCGGCAGGTTCCTGACCCGGTGGCGCAGATGCGTCTCGAAGATAAACGCGATACCGTAGCCGAGGGAAACCAGCTCCATAATCGCAGGAAGACTTCCGGTATAGAGTACATTTTCCAACTGAATCCCGTGCTCCTTCAGATAGACGTCCATGATCTGCCGCGTCCGGTGCTCCGGCTTCATCAGCAGAATCCGCTCGTTCTTTATGCTCTCGACCTCGAGCTTCGGATAGCGACTGGCCGGATTCGGGACTGCCAGACGGCCTGCCGGATGGTTGGCGCAGGTGCAGATCAGCAGCTCCTCATCTTTCAGGAGCGTTTCGTACTCGATCTGCGGATTCAGGGTGCTTGGTTTGCTGTAAAATGCCACCTCCACCTGTCCGTCGATCAGGCGGCGGTCATTCTCATCGGAGGAACCTTCGTAGATATTCACCTTCACATTCGGATGCTGTTCCTGGAATTTCGGCAGCGTGCAGGGAAGCATATAGGTGCCGCGCATATTGGCGAATGCCACGTTCAGCACGCCCACGTCGCGCTTAATGATGTCCGCGAGTTCCGCGTCCAGGTCGCTTTTCAGCTGCAGGATCTGGACGGCTTTCTCCACATAGCGCTCGCCCGCGTAGGTGGGGATGTATTTGTGACCCGTCCTGCGGAACAGCTTCAGCCCCAGCTCGTCTTCCAGCGTGATCAGGAATTTGCTTAAGGTGGGCTGTCCCACATACAGGGATTCGGCCGCCTTGGTGATATTCTGGTACTTTGCGATGGCTAAAATGTAATTCAGTTCTCGAAAATCCATGCTTTCCTCCTGTCCGGGGCCGCTCGCCTTGTTTCTAATCGGCGATGACATCCTGCTTTCTCATACTGATCTGTCTATCTGCCCATCTCGTCTCAGCTTGCTTATCTGAACCATCTCATCCCGGATTCCAGCTCGGCTGCAATATCCGGCAAACGCCGGTTGGCGCACCCGTCGCAGACCTGCCCCCCGTTATTCCATCATAACACATTTCCACCGTCCGTGGCATTCAAAAAAGGAATACATTTCATTCAAAGTGGGAATATTTGTCTAATTTGTCCCATATTTCTCCATGATTTTTGAAAGAAATGCACAATACTATTCCCATTTTACATGGAATCCATCAAACGCATGAATTTCACATTTTCCCTGCAAAATGCTACTGTGATACAAAAGGGACGGTATCACCGCACCCCAAAACAAAATGGAGGGATTCATTATGCAGACATCGAAAACCGTTCGTCTCCCCGTCACGATCATGCGCGGCGGAACCAGCAAGGGCGTCTACATCCTGGAACCGGAGCTGCCGGAGGACCGCGCGGCCTGGGAGCCGCTGCTTCTGCGGCTCATGGGAAGTCCGGACAAGAAACAGATCGACGGCCTGGGCGGTTCCCAGTCCGTAACCAGCAAGGTGGCCATCGTGAAGAAATCAGACCGTCCGGACGCGGACGTGGACTACACCTTCGCGCAGGTATCCGTCGATAAGCCGCTTGTCAGCTACAAGGGCAACTGCGGCAACATTTCCTCCGGCGTAGGTCCCTTCGCGATCGAAAAGGGTCTCGTAGAGGCAAAAGACGGCGTGACGCCGGTGCGGATCTACAACACAAACACCGACAAAATCATTGTCGCCGATGTACATACCGCCGGTGGGACGGTAGAATATGAAGGGGATTTCGCGATCGCCGGCGTCCCCGGCACCGCTTCCCCGATCAAGCTGAAATTCGTGAAGCCGTCCGGCACCCTGGGACACGGGCTTCTGCCGACCGGCAGCGCGGTCGATACGCTGGAGGTCCCGGATTACGGCCCGGTGCAGGTGTCCATCGTAGACGCGGCGAATCCGCTGGTCTTCGTGAAAGCCGCGGATCTGGGGCTGACGGGCCGCGAACTGCCCGACGAGCTGAACGCGGACGCGCAGAAACTGGATCTGCTGGAGAAGGTACGCGGCCTGGCCGCCGTGAAACTGGGCCTGACCGACGATTACACTCGCTCCGCCTGGGATACGCCGGGCATCCCGAAGATGACCTTCGTCGCGGAGGCGGCAGATTATGTGACCGCGGACGGCAAAGAGATCGGCAGGGAAAACATTGACCTGCTCTCCCGCATGATGTCCATGCAGAAAACGCATCCCAGCTACGCGATGACCGGCGCCATGTGTACGGCCGCGGCGGCGGTGATCCCGGGAAGCATCGTGAACCAGGTGCTTTCTTCCGGCACGGACACCCAGTTTATCCGCATCGGCCATCCGGGCGGCATCCTGGAATGCGGCGTGGATTATGTGGAAAATGGTTCCGTCCCGGAAATCGAGGATACCTTCGGGTTCCGCACGGCAAACCTGCTGATGGAAGGGACGGCACAGATCCGGCTGTAAATCGGACAGTGATGCATCTATGAAACCGGTGCATCCATGAGGAGCCATTCATGAAGCTGTTCCATCCCTGAAAGCGTTCCATTTATGTGAATATCCATCCATGAAACTGTTTCATCCATAACATTTTACCCTACTGTCACTGTATCATGTTACTGTATTACCGGCCTTACTGTTTAC
>CAYYHX010000239.1:0-3143 GCA_964471835.1 uncultured Hungatella sp. | reverse complement strand
TCACATCGAGGCGGTGAAACGGTTCCGGAACGCAAATATACATATTCAGGAAGCGGAATGGAGGGCGGGGGCGCGCTATATCCCGGCCGGATTTGCGGTAGATCGCTTCGAGGAAAGCTGTGAGGTGTGCGAGGGAGTCCGCATGGTGCGGATCGGTGGGCATTCGCCGGGTTCCTGTGTGGTCGAGGTAGAAACGGAAGGCAGGACATTCGTGATCGCCGGGGATGAGTGCTACCTGCGCGACTGCCTGACGCGCCAGATTCCGACGGGAGCGTCCTGCAATCCGGCAAAAAGCGAGGAATTTACCAGAAAGTACCGGGACGCGAGATACGAAGTCCTGCTCTGCCATGATCCGGGGATCCTTCCGGGGAGAAACGGGGTGCTGCGGATCGTATAGGAGCGCCGGCATATAGAAAAATCGGTGAATGGAAGAATGTGGAAAGGATCTTCATCGAAAAGTGTTAAAATTTTATAAAGTTTAAGATTATTATCCGGGAGGATACCATGAAAACAAAGCAGATTGTATTCACAAAACCATATACGGCGGAGCTGTTGGAAGTGGAGTGCCGGCCGCCAAAGGAAACTGAAGTTACGGTGCGGCTTTCGTATTCCGCCATCAGTTCCGGCACGGAGAAGGCGAATTTCACCGGAATGCGCAACAGCCCGGCCCAATCGGAGAAAGAGGAGGCCGTCTTTCCGAGGACCGTTGGATACAGCGCGGCCGGGGTTGTGACGGCAGCGGGAAGCGGCGTGAGGAGCGTCGCGCCGGGCGACCGGGTCATTGTATTCTGGGGAAAGCACCGCAGGGATATCACCATCAGCGAAAACAACGTGATGAAGATTCCCGACGGGGTGACAGACGAGGAGGCGGCCATGGCCTTTATCGCCACCTTCCCGATGGGAGCCATCCGCAAGACCAGACTGGAACTTGGCGAACCCGCCATGGTCATGGGTCTTGGTATACTGGGGATCTTCGCGGTGCAGCTGCTGCGGGCCGCGGGGGCCTGTCCCATCATCGCGGCGGACCCCATACGCGGACGCAGGGAACTGGCCCTGCGGCTGGGCGCGGATTACGCTTTGGACCCGCTGGCGGCGGATTTTGCGGAACAGGTGAAAATGCTTTCCCCGGGCGGCGTGAATGTCTGCATCGAGGTGACAGGGCTGGGCGCGGGCCTGATCGAATCGCTGGACTGCATGAAGCGCTTCGGGCGCGTCGCGCTTCTGGGATGCACGAGGGATTCCCGCTTCGAGATCGACTACTATGGGAAAGTCCACGGCCCGGGCATCTCGCTGATCGGCGCGCATACTAACGCGAGGCCGAAGGAGGAATCCTCGCCCGGACTGTGGACGGACCGGGACGATCTGGCGGCGGTACTGGCGCTGCTTCTGGGGAAGCGGCTCCATTTCGCGGAGATGATAGCCGAGGTGCATTCCCCGGAGGAGGCGGACGCCGTGTACAAGCGGCTCGCGAACGAGAAAGAGTTTCCGGTCGGGGTGCTGTTCGACTGGGAGAGAGTGGATGGGATCGTCTGACAGGAGGAAGAAAGGCGAGGCCGTTTGACGGGATGAAAGAGGCTGGCGGGACCGCCTGACGCCTGATGAAAAAATAACAGGAAAAGGCAAACGAAACTATTTAATGGTAAAAAATTGGCTAGCGGAACCGCTGGATTGCTTGACAGAGAAAATGACAGGAAAAAGCAAACAAAACTATCTGATGGTAGAGAATTGATTGGTGGGCTCATTGAGTCGCCAGCCAGGGGAAATGGAAGGAAAAAGCGAACAAAACTGTTTGATGGCAGAGAGATGATTGTTGGAATCGTCGGATTGTCTGACAGGGAAAATGACAGGAAAAAGAAAGATGGGATCGTTTGAAGGGATCGTCGGGTTGCCTGACAAGGAAATCGGCAGGGGAACATGACAGGAAAACAGCCCATATATTCAGAAGGAGGAGATAAAAATGCAGCGGATCAAGATTGGTCACATCGGGACAAAACATGACCACAGCAGGGCGAAGCTGGAGACGGTGGAGCGCTGCCCGGATTTGTTTGAAGTGGTCGGGATCGTGCCGGAGTCACGGGAGATCGCGGAGAGGATTCAAAAGGACAGCGTCTACGCGGGTGTTCCGGTCATGACGGAGGAAGAACTTTTTGCCGTGCCGGGGCTGAAAGCGGTTCTGGTTGAGAGTTTCGAGCTGGACAGCGTGGCGGCGGCGCAGAGATGCGTGGACCACGGATTTTCCGTCCATCTGGACAAACCGGGCGGCGAAGACATCGGGGCGTATGAAAAGCTCCTGCGCTCGGCGAAAGAGAAGGGACTGACCGTCCAGCTCGGTTATATGTACCGGGATAATCTGGCGGTGCGCCGCGCGCACGAGCTGCAGGACGCCGGCAAGATCGGCGAGATCACGGCAATCGACACGGCCATGAGCACGCAGCACGGGGCGGAGAAAGTCAGGTGGCTTTCCTGTTTCAAGGGCGGCGTCATGTTCTGGCTGGGCTGCCACATGATCGATCTGATCTTCCGTTTTGCCGGGGTTCCGCAGGAGATCATCCCGTATCTTAACAGGAGTACATTTTCCTGTGAAGAAACCCGTGACAATACATTTGCCCTGATGGTCTACCCGAAGTTTGTCGCGACGGTGCGCATCAATTCGACCGAGGTGAACGGGTACGGGAGGCGCCAGTTTGTCCTGTGCGGCCGCGAGGGCAGCGTGGAGATCAAGCCAATGGAAGGTCCGACCAAGATGACATTTTCCCATACTTCCATGGTCGCGGACCGAATTTACACGGACATCAAGGAGGAAATTCCGGAAAAGGAGCTTCAGGCGGGGCGTTATGACCTGATGATGCGCAATTTTTATGAGTACGTCACCGGCCGGAAACAGAATCCCTACTCGTATGAATACGAGCTTCAGCTTCAGAAGATGGTTCTCGCGGCCTGTGGGTTCGCGGTTGATTTCCGGGAGAAAACGGTTCTGTGAAGTAGAAAATGCCGGCCAGAGGAAAGAGCAGAAAAGTCAGATAGAGAATGCCAGTCGGAGGAAAGAGCAGAAAAACAGAAGGAATACGGCCGGCAGGTCAGGAAAAACGAAAGAAGGGGATGGAGGAAAACCGTGAAAGCGATACTGGTCGGAGAGAAGAAGG
>CAYYHX010000238.1:0-3166 GCA_964471835.1 uncultured Hungatella sp. | reverse complement strand
CGATGGCTTTCAGGTTGCCGTTGCAGCCGCCCTCGAACTGCACATTCGTCACCACATCGCCGTCAAGATCAAAGCTGACCAGGGTAGAACACACGCCCTGGGTTCTCATCTGATACCGCATCGTACAACTACCTTCTTTCTTTCAAGCAATCGATATTCCCTTTACAGCGGACAAACGCTGCTTTCTTCCCTTCCGTCACTTCTCCCCGCAATAGGCCACCGCCTCGATCTCCACCAGCGCCGCCCGCGGAACCGCCGCCACCTCGAAAGCCGCCCGCGCCGGACACACGCCGGTGAAGAACTGGGCATAGACCTCATTCATCCTGCCAAAATCATTCATATTCTTCAGCAGCACCGTGGTCTTCACCACATCATCCATCGTAAGCCCCGCCTCCGCCAGGATGTTCCGGATATTCGTCAGGGACTGCCTGGTCTGGCTGGCAATGTCCTCTCCCGCGAAAGACCCTGTCGCCGGGTCGATGGGAAGCTGTCCGGACACATAGACGAAATCCCCGGCCCGCACCGCCTGGGAATACGGGCCGATTGCCGCCGGCGCCTTCTCCGTACTGATTGCCGTCTTCATGTAAAAAACCTCTCTTTCCGCCGTTATTTCCTTATACCACAAAGGTTACCATTTATAATACCGCAAAGGTTACCCTTCATAATACCACAAAAACACCACAAAGATTATCCCTTATAGCGCAGAATCGCCGTCTGCACCGGAGTCTCCCTCGTAAGCATCAGCGTATTCGTATCATAGACCACCACATCGTCACACAGCGCCGTGAAATCGCTTAGCGGCGCCAGCACGTCGAATCCGAACGTCTCGCCCCGGTAGTGCATCGGCACCGTAACCCGCGGATGCAACGCGTCTGCCATAGCCTTTGCCTGTTTCGCGTCAATCGTAAAGAACCCGCCTACCGGAATCAATAGCACATCGACGCCCATGAGCGTCTCCTTCTGCTTTTCTGTCAGCTCACAGCCTAAGTCCCCCAGATGAGCCGCCCGAAACGTACCGTCGTCCAGGATGTGGATCCGGTTCGGTCCCCGCTTGGCACCCCGCGCGTCGTCGTGATAGGTGTCCAGCACTGTCACCGTAAAGGGCGACGGGCTCTTGGGCCGTACATCAACCACATCCACCGCATTGTGGTCGCCGTGTCCGTGGCTGCACAGCACCTCATTGGCCGCAACCCGCAGCGGTCCCAGCCCTTGGACGTACCCGTCCGCGTAAGGATCGAGAAGGATCGCGTACCCTCCCGATTCCACCTTAAAACATGAATGACCCAGCCATGTAACCTTCATAACCGCCGTATTCTCCGCCATCGCCTGATCTCCTTTCCCCTTTCCGCGCGGTTTCCATTTCAGCCGCACATCGCGCATCCGTGCCTGATTATCTTGTTCTTGCTCGATTATAAATGATATTCAAAATAAAGTCAAACTCCGTCCGGGGCGAACTCCAAAAAACCCCAAAAATACTCTTAAAAAATGGGGTTATATTGCAATTTTCCACATTACAATTTCTGACACTCCATGAACCTCTGTGAGGATACGCAATGGGATACTTGATGCGTTTGATGCGTCCTGTGCATCAGCTCAAAAAATCAGATAAAAACGCCGTTTCTGAAACGCGCCGCCTGCGAAAACGCGGCGACCGCCTCCCTGAGCCGCTCCAGCCCGTCCCTCAGAAGCGTCCGGGGACAGGCCGTGTTCATCCGCAGGAACCGGTCTCCGTTGCCGCCGAACGCACTGCCCTCCGACAGATACAATCCGGTCTTCTCGCGAATAAAACGGGCCAGCTCGGCAGCCCCTCTGTAACCTTCTAACCTTCCGCAATCCAGCCACAGAAGGTAGGTTGCCTCGGAGGGAACCGCATGGATCTGCGGGATCTCCCGTTCCAAGAAGGCCCGCGCCTCCTGCTTATTCTGATAGAGATACTCCCGCAGCTCATCCAGCCAGTCTTCCCCCTCCGTGAAGGCGGCCACCGCCGCGGTCACGGCGAAGGCATTCGGCTCCGCGACCTCGTCGGTATTGAGACCCCGCCAGACTTTATGGCGCAGCGCCTCATCGGCCGCCGCAACCGCCGCCGTCTGAAGGCCGGCCAGATTAAATGCTTTCGTAGGCGCCATGCAGGTGACGCTGATCTGCCTGCAGGTCTCCGATACGGAGGCAAACGGCACATATTCATGGCCCGGATCCGTGAGGTCGCAGTGGATCTCGTCGGAGATCACCGTCACATGGTACGCGGCGCACAGCTCCCCGATCCGCTCCAGCTCCGCGCGGCTGAAGATCTTCCCTGTCGGATTGTGCGGATTGCAGAGGATCATCAGAGTCGTCTGCGGGTCAGCCAGTTTCGCTTCCAGATCCGCAAAGTCGATCTCGTACCGTTCCCCGTCATACTTTAACGGACTCTCCAGCACCTGCCGCCCGTTGTTTAGGATAGAGTTGAAGAAAATGTTATAGACCGGCGTCTGGATCAGCACCTTCTCCGCCGGCGTGGTCAGCTTCCGCACCATGCTGGAGATGGCCGGAACCACGCCGGTGCAGAAGATCAGCCATTCTTTCTTAAGAGCAAGTCCGTGGCGCCTCTGCCACCAGCCCATATAAGCCCGGTACCACTCCTCCGGCACATCCTGATAGCCGAAGATCCCGTGCGCGGCCCGCTGCTCGATCGCCCGCCGCACACAGGGCGCGGCAGGAAAATCCATGTCCGCCACCCACATGGGCAGCTCCCCTTCCGCGACGTCCCATTTCATGCAGTGGGTGGGACGGCGGTCTATAACCTCATCAAAATCATATTTCAATGTAATTTCTCCCTATAACATACCTCTCAAAAGCAACTGCGCTTCTCCTTATAACCTGCCTTTCAAAATCAACGACAGCATTTTCCTGTAACCTGCCTCTCAGAATCAACAAACAGCATTTCTCTCTAACCTGTCTCTCAAAAGCAACAGCAGCTTCTTCTTGTACCTCGCATCCTCAAGCCAACGGCAGCTTCTCCTTATAACCTGCCTCTCAAAAGCAGCGACAGCCTTTTCCTGTAACCTGCCTCTCAAAAGCAACTGACAGCCTTTCTCTATAACCTGTCTCTCAAAAGCAACCGCGACTCTCCTCGTAACCTGCCTCTCCCCTGCAAACTGTCCGAAAACTGTTCCACGGCAAATATCAG
>CAYYHX010000237.1:0-3200 GCA_964471835.1 uncultured Hungatella sp. | reverse complement strand
ATCCAACGCTGTCTCCTCAGAACTACTGGATCAACACCAGCGGCAACGACGTGATCAAGCGTTTCGTCTCCATGGCGGATGACAAGACGAGAGGTGAGATTGAAACCCTTGTGGCGGGCGGGACAATCGAGAAGGAAATCCGCGAGGATCTCACCTACTCCGAGATTTATGACAACATCGACAACCTGTGGAGCCTGCTCTATACGACCGGCTACCTGACGCAGGATGGCAGGACGGACAATGGATTGTTGAAGCTGAGGATCCCCAACCTGGAAGTCCGGGACGTGTTCGTGAAGCAGATCAGGGAGTACTTCAAAGAGAGCGTCAAAAAAGACACGGAGACGCTGGATGCCTTATGCGCCGCCCTTTTGCAAGGCGACACCGATGAAGTGAAAAGATGCTTCAACAAATACCTTCGGAAGAACATCAGCGTCCGCGACACCATGGCAAAGGAAGAACGAAAGGAAAACTTCTACCAGGGCGTTATGACGGGAATCCTTGCCGTGAAAGAAAGCTGGGCCACGGAATCCAACCGCGAAAGCGGCGACGGATATGCGGACATCCTTGTGATGCCCGATCATGGGGATCTCGGAATCGGGATTGTGATCGAGCTCAAGTATGACAGTAACCTGGACAGGGGCTGCAGGGATGCCCTGGATCAGATCGAGCAGAGAAGGTACGCGGAAGAGCTCCGGAATGACGGGATGGAAACCATCCTCAAATACGGCATCGGATGCTGCAAAAAGACATGCAAGGTCGCGCTTGGCAGGTGAGAAGATAAAAAGCGGGAATCGGAGAGCTGCCGGGATGCAATACTCCGGTTTTCGCTTTTTATGGCAGATTATCTTGATCCGCAAAATCATCTTCAGCCGCAGCGCAAACTCCGGCAGCTCCTCCGTGTAGACCTCTGCGATCTCCGGACGCTCCGGGCGAGGCCCGACCAGCGACATCGAACCTGCCAGCACGTTGAACAGCTGCGGGAGCTCGTCGATCTGGAAGCGCCGGATGATGCGGCTCACGGACGTGACCCGCGGGTCACATGACCCCGATGACAGCCTCGCCACCTCATCCCCCTCCGCATCCACGCGCATCGAACGGAACTTGACCAGCAGGAACTCCTTCCCATCCTTCGTCAGCCGCTTCTGCCGGTAGAACACGGGTCCACCGTCCGAGATGCGGATCGTGGCCGTCGTGGCCAGAGCCACGTTCAGCATCTCGGCGATCCGCAGCGAAAGGTTATGTCTCACATCATGCATGAATGAAATTTTCCCCTCTTTCCCTTGATGAATGTGAACCGTATTTTCCTTTGATGAATGTGAACTGTCCTTTCCGCTTGAAAGCGCGCGTTTTCCGCGATAAAATGGAGTAACAGTTCAGAATGGGACAGGACGCGGCACGGAACCATTTTGGAGCAGTAAAATGGGAAGGGCGCGGCGCAGAACTATCTTAAAGAGAGGACAGGGAATCTTATGGCACGAATGAAGATATGCGGACTGCAGAAGACGACGCTTCTGGATTTCCCGGGAAAGGTGGCGGCGACGGTTTTTCTGGGCGGCTGCAACCTGCGCTGCCCGTTCTGCCACAACACGGACCTGCTGGGCGGCGACGCGCAGGAACTGATGACGGCGGAGGAACTTCTGTCGTTTCTGAGACGACGCCGGGGGATCCTGGAGGGCGTATGCATCACCGGCGGCGAACCGACGCTGTGGCAGGATGAACTGGCGGAACTGATGCGCCGGATCCGGGATCTGGATTATCAGGTGAAACTGGATACCAACGGCTGCCGCCCGCAGGTGCTGAAGGATCTCTGCGGACAGGGACTTGTCAACTATGTAGCCATGGATATCAAAGCCGGAAGGCAGCACTACGCCGAAGTATGCGGCGCGGACGCAGGAAGCACGGCAGAACCGCAGAACGGAAACACGATGAACCGCCAGAACGGAGACACCACAGCATCACAGAACG
The DNA here is from genome assembly GCA_964471835.1 of uncultured Hungatella sp. Classification (GTDB taxonomy): domain Bacteria; phylum Bacillota; class Clostridia; order Lachnospirales; family Lachnospiraceae; genus UBA3402. Next base: position 1,235 of record CAYYHX010000237.1, on the reverse strand, counting down.
AAGGAAAAACCGAACGGCAGACCGGAAGTACCGCGAACCAGCAGACGGACGGCGCGGAAGACAACGCCGCAAATCCCGTGGTAAGCCAGCAGACGGACGGCACGGAAGACGCCGCCGCGCCGCACTCCGCCTTCCGTTTGGACGCCGTCGAAGAAAGCGCCGCCTGGCTGATGGAAGGCCTCGTCCCTTATGAATTCCGCACAACCGCCGTGAAAGGGCTGCACACCGCCGCCGATTTCACCGACATCGCCGCCTGGATCGGCGGCTGCGAGCGCTACTTCATCCAGGGTTTCGTGGATTCCGGACATATCCTGAAAAGCGGGTTCTCCTCCTTCCGGCGGGCTGAACTGGAAGAATTCCTGGCCATCGTGAAGGAAACAATCCCCAGCGCTGAGATCCGCGGAGTGGATTACTGATGAGAACCTTGCAAACGCCCGGAAAGGATGGTAGAATCGATACGCAGAAAAGCAAAGAAGCAGGTAGGAAATTCCTGAATGGAGGTATTGGAATGAAACTTTACAGAACAACAGATTATCAGGAAATGAGCCGCACAGCCGCCATGATCCTGGCTGCCCAGATCTGCTTGGAACCCGGCTGCGTCCTCGGTCTGGCGACCGGTTCCACGCCGGTCGGAACGTATGAAGAACTGGTTCGCCGGTATCAGGCAGGCCAGCTGGATTTTTCAGAGGTGAAATCCGCCAATCTGGATGAATACCGCGGCCTCCCGCGCGATAACAGCCAGAGTTATTATTCTTTTATGCAAAAACATCTGTTCCGCCATGTCAATATCCGCCCCGAGAATACCTTTATCCCCGACGGCACACAGCCTGACGCCGGCGCCGAATGTGCGCGCTATGAGGAAACCCTGGCAAGGCTGGGCGGCGTGGATCTGCAGATCCTTGGCCTTGGACACAACGGACACATCGGGTTCAATGAGCCGGCGGATACTTTTGCCAGAACTACTCACTGCGTCGAGCTGACTCCCAGCACGATCGAGGCCAACAAGCGCTTCTTCGCGAAGGAGGAAGACGTCCCCCGCCAGGCGTACACCATGGGCATCGGCACGATCATGCGCGCGAGGAAGATCCTTCTGCTCGTCAGCGGCGAAGATAAGGCGGACATCCTGCGCGATGTAATCTCGGGTCCTGTGACGCCGCGGGTTCCCGGCTCTATCCTTCAATTCCATCCGGACGTGACGGTGATCGCGGACGAGGCGGCGCTGGCAAAGCTGGAAC
>CAYYHX010000236.1:0-3216 GCA_964471835.1 uncultured Hungatella sp. | reverse complement strand
CACCGGAAGTGACTGTTGCAAAGAGCGGCAGCCATACGTCGGAAATGTCTTCTGCAGGAAGTAAGAGTCGAGTGCCGGAAGCTGCCGCTGCAAAGAGATGCAGCCGCACATCGGAAGCTGCCGCTGCAAAGAGCGATAGACGTACGCCGGAGATGCTTGGGAAGAAGGGAAAAGAGCAGACATCAGAAATGTTCGTCGAAGATACCGTTATCCATGCGTCAGAAGGTGCTGCAGGAAAGAGCGATACCCGGCCATCAGGAACTTCTGCGCCGGAAACCGAGAGCCACGCGCCTTCGCATGTATATATGCGTCCTCTGACCGGTGCCGTCCTCGCGGCGGCCGCTGCCATTCTTCCTCTGCTGGGTCTGACGGCCCATCAGAGCATGGACCGCATCGCGGATCTGGGCCAGGCGTTCTTCCATATGACAGGGGAAGTTCATCCGGTGGCTTATTTTTCATTTACAAATCTGAAAGGCGCGCTCATCAGCATCGTGATCGGTCTGCTCCTCTATGGAATCGTGATCCGAGGCCTTCTGATGGAGCCGGACGGAGCGGGCGGCCGCAGGTATGTGGACCGCTGGCCCGCGTGGCTTGACCTGGAGAACCTAATCTACCGGCCGATCCTGCAGACAGCCCTTCCTGCGATCGGCGGGGCAGTATGCGGTTTCCTCGACCGGTACCTGGTTCCGGTTACGACGGCGCTGTTTTTAACGGTTTCTACCTTCGTGAGCCGTGTGCTCGACAGCCTGGCGGACTGGGTGATCCGGCTGGCGCGGCTTACGACCCACAGGCAGGTCCGCGCGGTGAGGGAGCAGCATGATACCGATCTGGCGGCCCATGTGATCGGAGAAATCCTTGATACCTGGGAGAATTTCCGGCGCCGTCTGCCGTGGCGCAGAAACAGGGAAACTGTGGCAGACGCGATGCGTATGGCCCAGACCACGACCTCGCGTCTCGTGCGCGGCGAGGAGCGCTTCAGGAATAACCTGCGCATGATCCAGGAAAGCTTCTCTTACGGGCTGATGCTGGTCTGCCTCGGCCTCTGCGTGACGCTGGGCTATCTGCTTCTGGGATTCCTGGGACGGTAAGGATGGGCAGCGGGGAATATCGGGTTATTTATTGTTTGCGGATCCGCTGCCGGAGGACGATGCCATATATACGGTTTCCTTTGAAGCCAGCAGCCTGGATATCGAACGTATCGCCAACGGACCGGAAGTCTTCGGGGAGGAATACGTTGATATCTACAAAGTAGGGAACAGCGTAGCAGAGAGTCTGGATGGATTCACATACGAGCTGTGGTCAATGGCAGATGGTACAATTTCGGAATTGACGGGAAATGGAACTATATGGGAAATTGCAGGCCGTTCGGTTCTATGAATGCCGATGAGGAAACTCCGGACGGGTTGTCCTTTATGGCAGTTCAGCATCCGATGAGAACGGTCTTCCCGTCAAATGCGAAACCGTATTTCCGGATCTGCTCCGCTGCAAAGCCGCGATCCAGCAGTTCCCGGTCATAGTTCTTCTCTTCAATCTGCTCCAGCGCCCTTCCCACGGTCGTTTCCAAATCCTTCTCCTTCTTCGTTTCGCGCACTTTGAGTTCGAGAATGATGGCGTCATTCTGTTTCCGGTCTTTCGGCTCCAGCACCACATCGTACCTGCCGTCCCCGCTCTCCCGGTTTGACCACAGGAAGTAATCCTGGTCCAGATACACCATCAGACCAAGCACAAATCCGTGGTAGAAGCGTTCGGGTTCCTGTCCTCCCGTATCGAAGAAACTGAACACGGACTGTGTCACGCGGTTCAGGTTGAAATTCATGCTTTCCACGTTGCCGCTTACCAGCGCCCGCAGGAAACTCTGGTATGCGGAAGATGCTCCGCTGCCTGTGAACCAGCCCCGGATCATGGAGCGGAACATGCGCCGGACTTCCCCGTTGGTCAGCGTCAGCGTATAGTTCGGCTGCTTTTCCCCCGCAGAATCGATTCCTTCAACGGCAAGCACTTTGAGATAGCCGCCGGTAAGCAGGAAACTCCACAAGGCGTTGTCGTCAAGGCCAAGTTGGGAAAAGACGATCTGCTCGTCAATGGGTTTTTCAATGCTTTCCCCTGCCAGGAGTTTCTCGCAGTCCATCTTCACTTCCCTGCCGCTCTGCCGGATCAGCTCGCTGACCAGGGAGTTGCTGCTGGTGTTGACCCAGTAGGTCCCCAGTTTCCTCTTATCCAGAAAGTTGGTGATGGACCACGGGTTGTAGATGTTTCTCTTATTGCCAAATGTAAAACCGTCGTACCATCTCTTCACTGCGTCGGCCTGGCCGGACAGACCGAATTCCTCCAGGGCCGCGTCTACTTCCTCTTGAGTGAAGCCGAAACAGCCGGCATATTGATCGGAAGTCGTCGTAACCACATCCAGGTTGTTCATATCCGAAAAGATCGACTCCTTCGCGACGCGTGTGATGCCCGTCATCAGGCCGCGCTCCAGGTACGGGTTTCCCTTGAAGGTCGTACCGAAAAGCGGGCGGAGGAAGGCAACCAGCTGCTCCCAGAATCCCTTCACATAAGCTTCCTGCAGGGGCGTGTCGTACTCATCAAGCAGTACGATGACCTTTTTTCCATAATAACGGGACAGATAACCCATGAGATACCGGAGGGAATCCATGGCCGTTCGGTTTGGCATGTCCTTCCCAACACTCCTGAATTGCGTTTTCTCTTCCTCATTCAGAATATTGCCGTCCAGGAGAAAATGATTTGCATTGTACAGATTCCAGATCAAGGTACAGATATTTTCCCTGGCTTCCTCGAAAGTTTGATCCTTCACCTCGGCAAAACTAAAAAAAAGGACGGGGTAAGTACCCTGCAGAGCGCGGAAACGCTCCTCTTCCCAGATAGAAAGCCCCTCAAAGAGCTCACTCCTGTCGGCGTATTTCACGGAGAAGAAACACTCCACCATGTCCATGGTCAGCGTCTTCCCGAACCGGCGCGGGCGCATGATCGCGGTTACTTTTGCGTCACCGTCCCACCACTGGCGGATAAAATCGGTCTTGTCAATGTAGAATAAATTTTTTACTCGAAGAGTTTCAAAAAACTCTTCTCCGATGGCTACGGTTCTTGGCATATGCGCTCCCCCCTTCCTTTCTCCCGATGATTGAAAATGGTTCTTTACCCAGCACCCCGTCCTCATTATAGCCCATCGCGGGCCGCGGTATCAAGTGATTTTCAAAA
>CAYYHX010000235.1:0-3266 GCA_964471835.1 uncultured Hungatella sp. | reverse complement strand
AGTTATTTTGAGGTTCGTAAGGAGAATTATTAATTTCAGAAGATACGCGCCGCTGCCGGCGGCGGAAGAATAAGATTGATTGCGATACCGATTGTGCTGCCGCGGAATCCGCTTACCGGATTTTGCGGCAGTTTTTTCGGTGGAAATAAACGGAATTGTGGTATATAATGGACAGAAGAAACGGGTGAACCGGGGAACAGCCGTGCGTCAGGGCGGGAACCGGAGCGCGGGCCGGACGGAATAAGATACGGAGACGGAGGGGATCTGCCTTGAAAGAGATACGCACAAAAGGGACATCCACAGAAGGAGAACGTACACAAAGAGAAGGTGCAGAAGGAGTGTGTTCAGTTGGAGAAGGCACAAAAGAAGCACGCACACAAAGAGAACGCACTGCAGGAGAAGGCACACAAAGAGAACATACAGAAGGAATACGCCCGGAAGGAGCAGACACAGAAGGGACATCCACAGAAGAAGAACGCACACAAAGAGTGCGCACAGCGGGAGAAGGCACAAAAGAAGCACGTGCAGAGACGGCACACGCAGGAGGAATCCGCTCAAACATAAAGCAGCTGCGGCGGATGCTCTCCACGAACAAGAAGACCCTGATCTTGTTCGAGCTGCTGTTTAAGCTGCTGTCGCTGCTCATTTTCACGCCGCTTTTCCTGAACCTGTTTAACCTGACGATGCGCCTTGCCGGTTACAGGTATATCACGCTGGAAAATGTCATTCCTTTTTTGCTTAAGCCGGTCACGCTGGTGATGCTTGTCCTGCTTTTGCTGGCGATGATGGCCTATACGATGTTTGACATCACGGCCATTCTCATCACGCTGGACCAGAGTTACCACGGCCGCAAACTGACGGTGACCGGCGCGGTCAGGATGAGCGCGCGCAAGTGTGTCCAGCTTCTCCATTTGCGGAATCTGCCGCTGGTCTTCCTGACGCTTTTTCTGATCCCGTTTTTGAATCTCGGTATGGCCACCGGTTTCGTGACATCTGTAAAAATACCGGAATTTATCCTTGATTTTATCGTCCAGAATAATTTCCTGCTGTTTTTGCTGATTGCCTTAGCGGTTTTCTTGAGCTGCGTGCTGCTGCGGTGGTTTTATTCTCTGCACTATTTTGTGCTGGAAGGGCTGTCTTTTAAGGAGGCGCGGAAAAAGAGCGCCGCGCTGGGGCGGGGAAAGCATCTGGGTGATCTGCTGACCATGGCCGCAGTACAGATCGTGATCTCTCTGGCTTACATGGTCTATATCCTGGCGGGGATTCTCATTATCTTTGCGGTCCGCGCGCTTCTCGGGCGCTTTATCCTGGTGAGCAGCTTTGTTTCCACCATCGTCTGGCTGTTTATCGCCTTGTCTTTTGTCGTGTTTACGGTACTGTCAACGCCGATCAGCTATACGGGCATCAGTGTTCTTTACTACGCGCATAAGGAAGAAATGCACGAGAGAATTATACCGGTTGAGGTTCCGGAAAGTGACCGGGCGGGAAAGGAGAACCGCTGGCTGCGGGCCGGACTGGCGCTGCTTACTGTTGCTGCGGTGGCCGTCGGAACCATGTTCAGCTACGGGCTTGCGAACGGGAAATACAATCTGGCTGTGGAATATGTGCGCACGACGGAAGTCACCGCGCACCGCGGCGCCTCGGTCGCCTACCCGGAAAATACGATGGCCGCTTTCGTGGGAGCCAAGGAACTGGGCGCGGACTGGATCGAACTCGATGTCCAGCAGACGGCGGACGGTCAGATCATCGTGCTGCACGATTCGAACCTGCGCCGGACCACCGGACTGGACCGCAATACCTGGGAGGTGACGTGGGACGAAGTCCGGCAGCTGGACGCCGGCAGTTTCTTTGATCCGGCGTTCGCCGGGGAGCCGGTTCCGCTTCTTTCCGACGTGATCACATTTGCCAAAGAAAACGGCATGAAACTGAATATCGAACTGAAGCCGAGCGGACACGAAACGGACTTTGAAAAGAGCGTGACGGATCTTATCAGGGAGCAGGATTTTGCCGGACAATGTGTGCTCACGTCCCAGATTTACAGCGTCCTGGAAAATGTCAAATCCTGCGCCCCCGAGATACAGACCGTGTATGTGCTGAGCCTGGCGTATGGGGATATTACGTCCCTGACGGCCGCGGATCATTTCAGCGTCGAGGCGAGCAGCGTGAACCAGCGGCTTGTGCGCAGGGTGCATGGCGAGGGCAAACAGCTGTACGCGTGGACGGTGAATACGGAAGACAGCATCCGCTCCATGATGAACCTTAACGTGGACAATATCATCACGGATAATATTACAATGGCGAAAGAAATTATATTCGCGGGCAAAACAAGCAACCTGATCAGCGAATATATCAGGCTGGTGGAGGGTATATTCTGACGGGGGGAGCTGGGGTGGTTTTCGCTGGAGAATCTGAGAATGGATGGGGATGTATGGAATATTCTGCTGTTTATGGGGAATCGGACGAAGAGAGTGATTGGGTGGGGGATCGAGAGGCGCTGAAACAGGATTTTCCAGGATATGCGAGGTTATGCGAAGTATGATAAAGGTACTGTTTGTCTGTCACGGCAATATCTGCCGCAGCCCGATGTGCGAGTTTGTCTTCCGGGACATAATAGATAAACTCCACTGTTCCTCCCGGTTCTGCATCGCTTCCGCGGCGACCAGCAGCGAAGACACAGGCAGCCCGGTTCATCATGGCACACGCGATCTTCTTCGGCGGAAGGGCATTTCAACCGCCGGTAAATATGCCCGCCAGATGACGCGGCAGGACTACCGGGAGTACGATTATCTGATCGGCATGGATCAGTGGAACATCCGTGATATGCTGCGGATCGCGGGCGGAGACCCGGAGGGAAAGATTTTTAAGATGCTGGATTTCACGGGACATCCGCGGGACATCGCGGATCCGTGGTATACCGGCGATTTCGAAACGACATATGCGGATGTACTGGAGGGATGCCTTGCGCTGGCGGAGCGGCTGACCGGTGTGAAGCCGGAGCGGGAGGGCTGATATGGCCGGCTTCGCCGCAGGTTTCCTCATGATTGCCGGTGACAGTGCGGAAAAAATGGTGTATACTGAGAGACAGAAGCGGCTGACAGGACGGATCATGGGAAGCCGAAACCATTCTATTAGGTAACGATTGACTGTATAGCGGTAACAGAGAGAATGAGTTTGTAACCGGATTTCTCTTGACTGCAAACTTATTTTATACGAGGAGATTGGAAATGCTGAATTTTACATATTATACGCCGACGAAGGTGGCGTTT
>CAYYHX010000234.1:0-3279 GCA_964471835.1 uncultured Hungatella sp. | reverse complement strand
TCACATGGATGCCGGACAGGGTCATCTTGTAGCGGCCGTAGCGGTCGGACAGATACTCCCGGTATGTCGTCTTGCCGGCCCGGCCGCCCGCAAACTGCGCCACCGGGATGTCCGCCTCGTTGTGGATATAGGGCGGATTGGAAAATGGCCACAGAAGTTCCTTCTCCGCAAGCGACGCCAGCGTCCGCTGGATCCGCCTGGTATATCCGTAAAGGCTCGCGACCGCTTCTTCGGCGGAAGGCAGTGCCGGGGTATTGATCTCCGTCTGGTTCTCACAGAAGTCGCGTACAATGTGTTCGCTGCCGGGAAACGGGTTGGGCGTGTGGGCCATATGCCCCTCCGGCGTCACCCGCAGGCTTTCTTTTTCCAGTCCGAACACGCCGTCAAGCAGCAGGGCGCGCACGGATTCATTTTCCACATGGAACATAATAATCTCTCACCTCGATTCATCGGAGGCAGACACTTCCGGCAATCTTCGGGGCCGTTTTCCGCCATCTTCAACCATTTTCGGGCGATCTTCGGCAATCTTCGGGCCGTTTCCCGCTATCTTCAACCATTTTCGGGCGATCTTCGGCAATCTTCGGTTATTTTCGGTAATCCCCGAAAAGTTTCAGCAGACCCGGCGGGAATTCGACGGCAGCTCTCCCGTCGTCCTGATTTCAGGAGAACGTGCCGGAACGGTCCTCCTTCTCCAGAACATACCGGACCTGCGCGTCCCTTTCTTCCGGCGTATCCGCCCGCAGAAGATACGCGTGATCCCCCATCTCCGGAGCCAGAACCGGGTCTACGTCCATTTCCTCAATGATCTGTCCGCCCAGGCGTTCCCGGATCTCCTCCGGGCTGTGGACGTAGCGGAGAGAATTTTTCCGCCCTGCATGGGTGATATAATGCTTAAAGCTGCTGTTCATAAAACAGCGGTCATAGATGAGGCTGTCGGCCCAGATCGTATACACGTCCGTATCGTAGGCGTAATTCATCTTGTCCGGGATACGCCCGCCGGGAGCGCGCATATTGACCTCCAGACCCACGATATCTCCGCGCCGCCCCAGCCCCTCACAGTCCTCATCCAGCCGGAAAAATTCAAAATGGAAAAATTTGTTCCGGGTGTCGAATTCCTGGAGCAGCCGTGTCCCGGCCTCCCGCAGATCGTCGGGCGGAGCCTGGCAGTAACTGACCACATCGCTGCCGGAATTCACCGCATCCATCAGGCTGACGGGCAGGCACTGGCTGGCGGCGAAAAGGACATTTTTCCGGCTGTCGGTGATGCCGTCAAAGGTCTCCACATGTCCGGGAACACATTCCTCCTCGATCAAGACGACCGACGGATCACGCTTCTCCCAGAAATCCGTCAGTTCCGCCGCGTCATGGAGCCTGTATGTGCCGGACGCGCCTACACCCTGATCCGGCTTGACGATGACCGGCCAGCCCGCAAGTTCCGCGAACTTCAATGCTTCCTCCCGGGAAGCGGGCAGCGTCCACCGGGCCGTCGGGATACCGGCCCGCCGGTAGGCGGCCTTCATGCGGGATTTGCGGTTCATGTCCGCCATATCTGCCAGCTTCGGTCCGCTGGCGATATTGAAATCCGTGCGCAGCCTGGCGTCCAGTTCCAGCCAGTATTCATTCTCGCTTTCCACGAAATCGATACGCCCCCAGCGGAAGATGTACTCCGCCGCCGCACGGTAGACTGCCTCGTAATCCTTAAGGCTCCCCACAAAGCGGTAATCGGTCAGCGCGTTCTGACAGTCCGCTCCGATCCCCTCCCAGGGACAGTCGCCAATCCCCAGAACCGTCACGCCCCGCTCCTTAAGGCGCGCGCAGAACTGGTAGAAATGACGCGGAAAATGGGGAGAAATGAAAATCACATTCATAATGGACGCCTCCTGCCTGACACCTACCCACTTATTAAGTATGTTAATACGAATATTATATAGTGATTCTTGCTTTTGTCAAGATTTGTAAAATCTTTTTCTTTTCTCTTCCCATCTTACTGAAATAAATTTATATGAACAGATAATTTCCGGCAAACTGACATTTTCCTGCGAACAAAACTGAAACTTCTAAAGACCATGGAATCCCCATGCAGACCATTAACAAAAACATATGAACAATAACAATCAGACACGCTGTCATCGATACTCTCCTCGTCCTTTCAGAATATGAACCATTTCCGGAAAGGTACAACAAAGAGTTCTTTTCAAAGAATATTTTATATTACCTATCCCAAGATAAGTATTATCATCTGTCAAACTATTAGGAAAAGATCCCTTCAAAGAACATAGCCATCTGAGTCGGAAAAATCTTTTCTTGAAGAAATTCTGTTTTCACGAATACCGGCTCAGATAATTTCCTTTTCAAGGAGGGCACTGCCTTCCAAAATACATTTTCAACTTTCTGCATGTAAAACGGGCTTCATCCCTCATAGCGCAGCACCGCCGTCTGTACCGGAGTCTCCTTCGTAAGCGTCAGCGTATTCGTATCATAGACCACCACATCGTCACACAGCGCCGTAAAGTCGCTTAGCGGCGCCAGCACGTCGAATCCGAACGTCTCGCCCCGGTAGTGCATCGGCACCGTAACCCGCGGATGCAGCGCGTCCGCCACGGCCTTCGCCTGCTTCGCGTCAATCGTAAAGAACCCGCCTACCGGGATCAGAAGCACATCGACGCCCGCGAGCGCCTCCTGCTGCTTCTCCGTCAATTCACAGCCAAGATCGCCCAGATGGGCCGTCCGAAACGTACCGTCGTCCAGAATGTGGATCCGGTTCGGTCCCCGCTTGGCACCCCGCGCGTCATCGTGATAGGTATCCAGCACCGTCACCGTAAAAGGCGACGGGTTCTTGGGCCGTACATCGATCACATCCACCGCATTGTGGTCACCGTGTCCGTGGCTGCACAGCACCTCATTGGCCGCAGCCCGCAGCGGCCCCAGCCCCTGGACGTATCCGTCCGCGTATGGGTCGAGAAGGATCGCGTACCCTCCCGATTCCACCTTAAAACATGAATGTCCCAGCCATGTAACCTTCATAACCGCCGTATTCTCTGCCATCGTCTGATCTCCTTTCCCTTTCCGCGCGGTTCTCGTTTCAGCCGCGCATCGCGCATCTGCGCTTGATTATAAATGATATTCAAAATAAAGTCAAACTCCAAGACGAACTCCAAAAAATTCTCTTAAAAAATGGAGCCGGGTGTTTGACAGTTCAATCGCCCCGAAACAGTCGAAAAGCTTCGGTTCCGAAAAACAAATCTGCAAAACCTATGGCGTCACCGACGCGAAAGCCTG
>CAYYHX010000233.1:0-3343 GCA_964471835.1 uncultured Hungatella sp. | reverse complement strand
TTTTCTGAAACCATAAAAGAGAGGAAGATACCCTGTATGCCAGTCACAGACTTACTTGAGCGCAACCACAAGCTTTATGGAGACGAGGTTGCCCTGGTGGAGCTGAACCCCACCATGACCGACAGGCGCAAGACCACATGGAAGGAATATGATCTGGTCCAGCAGACGTCTGCGGTGCCATACCGCCGCGAGATTACCTGGAGCATATTCGACGAGAAGGCGAACCGGGTCGCTAATATGCTTCTGAGCCGCGGCGTCCGCAGGGGCGACCGGGTCGCGATCCTGATGTTCAACTGCCTGGAGTGGCTGCCGATCTATTTCGGCATCTTAAAGACCGGTGCGATCGCCGTGCCGTTTAATTTCCGCTTTTCGGCGGAGGAGATCAAATACTGCGCGGATCTGGCGGAAGTCCAGGTCATGTTCTTCGGACCGCAGTTCATCGGGCGCATCGAGAGCATCGAGGAAGATCTGAGCAGGGGCCGCCTGCTGATCTATGTGGGCGACGGCTGCCCTACCTTTGCGGAGAGCTACCGGGAGCTGGTAGCGGACTGTTCGAGCCAGGCGCCGCTGATCCGCCTGGAGGACGAGGACGACGCGGCGATTTATTTCTCGTCGGGAACCACGGGGTTCCCGAAGGCGATCCTGCATAACCACGAGAGCTTGCTGCAGGCGGCGCAGATGGAGCAGAAACACCATGCCACCGGCCGTGACGACGTGTTCCTCTGCATTCCTCCGCTGTACCACACCGGCGCGAAATTCCACTGGATGGGAAGTCTCTGCGCGGGCAGCAAGGCGGTGCTTTTGACCGGCACGACGCCGGAGATCATCCTGGACGCGGTGTCGAAGGAACACTGCACGATCGTCTGGCTGCTGGTGCCGTGGGCTCAGGACATCGTGGACAGCCTGGACCGCGGCGATATCCGGCTGGAGGATTATCAGCTCGACCAGTGGAGGCTCATGCATATCGGCGCCCAGCCGGTGCCACCGTCCCTGATCAAGCGCTGGAAGGAATATTTCCCGCATCACCAGTACGATACCAACTACGGCTTGTCGGAATCGACCGGTCCCGGATGTGTTCATCTGGGCATGGAGAATATCCACAAGGTCGGCGCGATCGGCATCCCCGGTTACCGCTGGAGCTGCAAGATCGTGGATGAGCATGACGCCGAGGTGAAGCAGGGAGAGGTCGGGGAGCTTTGCGTCAAGGGGCCGGGCGTCATGACCTGCTACTACAATGATCCCAAGGCCACGGCGGAGGTTCTGAAGGACGGCTGGCTTTACACCGGGGACATGGCCATGCAGGACGAGGACGGATTCATTTTCCTGGTGGACCGCAAGAAGGACGTGATTGTCAGCGGCGGCGAAAACATTTATCCGGTCCAGATCGAGAATTTCTTAAACGCCTATGAGAAGGTGAAGGATGTGGCCGTGATCGGTCTGCCGGACAAGCGGCTCGGCGAGATCACCGGCGCGATCATCTCCGTGAAGGAAGGCATGGAGTGTACGGAGGAGGAGATCGAGGAATACTGCAAGGGGCTGCCGCGGTATAAGCGGCCGAAGAAGATTATTTTCGCGGATGTGCCGCGCAATGCCACCGGCAAGATCGAGAAACCGGCCCTGCGCAGGAAATACGGGGCCGAGCATCTGGTAGCGCAGCAGAACCGCAGCTGAGAAAGGAGTAAAGATCATGAAACTTGCTGCATTGATTCTTTATTTTGCCGTTATGGTAGGCATCGGTATCTACTGCCGCAAGCATGCTACCGATGTGAATGGATTTGTTCTCGGCGGACGCGCGGTCGGGCCGTGGCTGACGGCTTTTGCCTATGGCACGTCGTATTTTTCGGCCGTTGTTTTCGTCGGCTACGCCGGCCAGTTCGGCTGGAAATACGGCATCGCCGCTACCTGGGCCGGCATCGGCAACGCGGTGATCGGTTCGCTGCTGGCGTGGGTTGTTCTGGGCCGGCGGACGCGCATCATGACCCAGCACCTGGATTCTGCGACCATGCCCCAGTTCTTCGGGCGGCGTTTTGACAGCCGGGCGCTGAAAATCGTGGCCTCGGCGATTATATTTATCTTCCTGATCCCGTACACGGCGTCGCTGTACAACGGCCTGTCCCGCCTGTTCGGCATGGCGTTTGACATCGACTATTCGGTCTGCATCCTGCTGATGGCGGTGCTGACCGCGGTCTATGTGATCGCAGGCGGCTACATGGCGACCGCGATCAATGATTTCATCCAGGGCATTATCATGCTGATCGGCATTACCGCGGTGATCGCCGCGGTGCTGAACAGCAAGGGCGGACTGATGGCGGCGATGGACGGCCTGGCCCGCGTGACGGATCCGTCGGTGTCCGATACGCCCGGCGTGTTCAATTCCTTCCTGGGACCTGATCCGCTGAACCTGATGTTCGTCGTTATCCTGACGTCCCTAGGGACCTGGGGGCTGCCCCAGATGGTGCAGAAGTTCTACGCCATCAAGGATGAGGGCGCGATCAAGAAGGGTACGATCATCTCCACGCTGTTCGCGCTGGTCGTTGCCGGCGGGTGCTATTTCCTGGGCGGTTTCGGACGTCTGTTCTCCGATCAGATCGACATCGCGGCCAACGGGTACGACTCCGTGATCCCGACGATGCTGCAGAACCTTGGCCCCGGGCTCATCGCCCTGGTGGTCATCCTGGTGCTGTCGGCGTCCATGTCCACGCTGTCTTCCCTGGTGATCGCGTCCAGCTCCACGCTGACGATTGATTTCCTGAAGGATCAGTTTGTCAAGGATATGGACGATAAGAAGCAGGTGCTCTGCATCCGCGTCCTGATCGTGGTGTTTATCGCCATTTCCGCGATCATCGCCCTGATCCAGTATAAGAGTTCCGTGACCTTCATCGCGCAGCTGATGGGCATCTCCTGGGGCGCCCTGGCCGGCGCGTTCCTGGCCCCCTTCCTCTACTCGCTGTACTGGAAGAAGACGACGAAGGCCGCGTGCTGGGTCAGCTTCATCTTCGGTTCCGGCATCATGCTTCTGAACATGCTGGTTCCCGGCATCTTCCCGGAGATCATGAGATCCCCGATCAACTGCGGCGCCATCGCGATGCTTGCCGGCCTCGTGATCGTGCCGGTGGTGAGCTGGCTGACGCCGAAGCCGGATCAGAAGCTGGTGGACGACGCGTTTGCCTGCTATGAGAAGGGAAATGTGGTTGCTCAGAAGACGGCGCTGGGACGGTAAGCGGCGGCAGCGGCAGGATATTTGAGGGAGAAGCAGGTGCAAAAACGGGCTTGCAGGCAGGTTTTATGTCCGTTTCCGCACCTGCTTTTTAACGTAACAGCTCAGACGGCGGGAGAACGGGAG
>CAYYHX010000232.1:1980-3348 GCA_964471835.1 uncultured Hungatella sp. | reverse complement strand
ACCTTCACCATCTTCCGCTGCTGCGTAAAAGCCAGGGCAAACGACATGCTCCCCAGCCTGCCGCAATACATCAGGAAAATGATGATCACCCGCGACGCCGGCAGCAAATCCCTCGTGATCCCTGTCGAGATCCCGACGGTGCTGATCGCCGATATAGTCTCAAATAAGATATCCTCCAGGGCAAACGGCTGAATCAGCATGATGAGAATCGCCGCCCCCAGAGCCAGTGCTGCATTAATGGTAATGATCGCCGACGCGCGTCCGATAGTTGATTCCTCGATCCTGCGGCCGAACACATTGGTACTGTAAGTCCGCCCGACGCTGGCCCGCACATAGAGCAGCATCACCATCATCGTGGTCGTCTTCACGCCGCCGGCCGTGGAACCCGGACTGCCGCCGATAAACATCAGGATCAGCATCACCAGCTTGCTGCCGTCGGTCATGGCCGCCGTATCTACCGTATTAAAGCCCGCGGTCCTGGCCGTCACCGAACTGAACAGGGACGCCCAGATCCGGGCGCCGATATCCATACCCGCGAACAGGTTATCATTTTCAAACAGGAAGATCAGCGCCGCCCCGCCGAAGATCAGCGCAGCGGTCATCACCAGCACGATCTTCGTCTGCAGCAGGTATTTTCGGAAATGAAACCCGTTGCGGAGCAGGTCATCCCACACGATAAAGCCGATGCCGCCGATGACGATCAGCGCCATGATCACCAGATTCACCAGCCAGTCGTCATAATAAGCGACCAGGGAATTATACGGCGCCTGATGACCCATCAGATCAAATCCGGCGTTGCAGAACGCCGAAACCGAATGGAAGATACCGTAATACACGCCCCGCAGGAACCCGTACCGCGGCACGAAGCGGAACGACAGAAGAACCGCGCCGGTTCCCTCGAAAAAGGCAGTCCCGAACAAGATCTTCCTCGCCAGCCGGATGATGCCGCCGATCTTTAACGCGCTGCTGCTCTCCTGCATCAGCCCCCGCTGCCGCAGGCCGATCCGCCGCCTGAGTACGATGGACAGAAGCACGCCGACCGTCACGAAACCCAGGCCGCCGATCTGAATCAGGCAAAGGATCACGATCTGTCCGAACAGCGTCCACTGGCTCCAGGTATCCGCCACGACCAGCCCCGTCACGCAGGAAGCGCTGGTGGATGTAAAAAGCGCATTCAGGAAACCGACGCAGCGGCCGTCCCGGCTGGATACCGGCAGCATCAGCAGGATTGTCCCCGCCGCAATCAGCAGAAAGAACCCCGCCGCGATATACTGCGTCTGCGACATCCGCCGCCGATAATGTATTTTCTCTTTTCTCGCCCTGTCATGTGGAAATGTTCTCGCCATGCGTTCCGTTATCCCTTCCCGG
>CAYYHX010000232.1:0-1880 GCA_964471835.1 uncultured Hungatella sp. | reverse complement strand
ATGCAGAAGCACACCACCGCCACGATGCCCGCCGACCACACGACCCTGCGGAAACTCTTGAATACCCGCATCGAGGTCAGTGCCGGGAAGATCACCAGACTGGAGATAAGAAGCGCTCCCATCATCCGCATCCCAAGCACAATCGTCACTGCCGTCAGCACCGCGGCCACGCTGTTGTAGAAAGATACATTCACGCCGGCGGCCTTCGAGAAACTCTCATCAAACGTCACCGCGAAAATCCTGTGATAGAAGAACACGTACATCCCCAGCACCGCAGCAGACAGCGCCGCGGCCAGATACACATCGCTTTTGCTCATGGCAAGAATGCTGCCGAACATATAGCTGCCGACGTCCGTGGTCATCCCCGTCGTCACGGATGTCACCACGATGCCAACCGCCAGCGCGCTGGCCGAAATGATAGCGATCGCCGCGTCGCTCTGCATCCGTCCGTTCTCCGAGATCCTGAGCAGGAGAAATGCAGCCAGCACCACGACCGGAATTGACACCGGAAGCGGCGACCAGCCCATGGCGACAGCCACCGACAGCGCTCCGAACGACACATGGGACAGCCCGTCCCCGATCATCGAATACCGTTTCAGCACCAGCGTAACGCCGAGAAGCGCCGCGCAGAGCGACACCAGGATTCCACCGAGGAAGGCCCTCACGAGAAAAGGATAGGACAGCATTTCCCCGATCACAGCCATCTGTCCCCACCTCCCAGATAACGGCGGCCAGGCTCGCTTTTCCTATACTCTTCAGGCGTTCCATAGAACAGCACATGCCTCTGAAGATGCAGGATCTTATTCGCCTGCCCGATAACACCCGCCACATCATGCGAAACCATCAGGATTGCCACGCCCTCCTCCCGGTTCAGCCTGCCCGCCAGCTTGTAGAAATCCTGAATCGCCGGCGGGTCAAGCCCGGTAACCGGCTCATCCAGAATCAGCATCCGGCTGGTGGCGCACAGAGCCCGCGCAATCAGGACCCGCTGCTGCTGTCCGCCGGACAGTTCCCGGTAGCAATGCTTCTTCAATTCCGCGATGCCCAGCTTCTCCATCGCGGAAACCGCCAGTTCCTTCTCCGCCCGGGAATAGAACGGCCGGTTCCCGAGACGGCTAAGCGTCCCCGACAGCACCACTTCCCACACCGAAGCCGGAAAATCCTTCTGCGCCGCGGTCTGCTGCGGCAGATAGCCGATGCCTGTGCGGCGCAGCTCCTCCGCCACCGTAAGTTCGCCTCCCGTCGGCTTCAGAAGTCCCAGAAGTCCCTTGACCAGCGTGCTCTTGCCGGAACCGTTGGCGCCCACGACACAAAGATAATCCCCCTCATTCACTTCCATGGAAAGGTCGATGACCGCGTCCTGGTTCTCATATCCGAAATCCACGTGCCTGCACGTGATCAATGTATTCATTCGTCAAGTCCTTTTCTCAGGTTCTCGATGTTGTCCCTCATCAGACGGGCATACGTGACGCCCGCATTCAGATCAGCCCGCGTCACATTGTGACAGGAATGCAGCAGAAGCGGCTTCGCCCCGGTCTCCTCCCCGATGATCTCCGCCACCCGGTGGCTGGACAGTTCCAGATAATAAACCACCGGGATCTGTCCCTCCCGCACCCTGTCGATCAGGTAGGCAATCGTCCTGGCCGCCGGTTCCGTATCGGTGCTGCAGCCGGAAAACGCGGCCCAGTAGTCAATTCCATACTCCTCCGTCAGATAGCGGAACGGAAATTTGTCGCCAATCACGATTGTATCGCGCTTCCGCGCCTCCGAAACCGCCAGAAAACCCTCGTGAATGCTTTCCAGTTCCGCCAGATACCGCTTTGCGCCCGCGGCATACTCCGCCGCGTGAGCCGGATCTTCACGGGACAGGGTATCCGCGA
>CAYYHX010000231.1:0-3349 GCA_964471835.1 uncultured Hungatella sp. | reverse complement strand
TTACGCCCCAGATCCAGGCGCAGTTTCCGGATCAGACGATTCAGGACATCGTCGAACTGGACAGCGGAATCGAGGCGAATGGCATCCTGGAAGTTATGCCGGACGGGTTCGGGTTCATCCGCTGCGAGAATTTCCTGCCGGGTGAGAATGACGTCTATGTGGCTCCGTCCCAAATCCGCCGGTTCAACTTGAAAACCGGCGATATCCTTGTGGGAAGCCGCCGCGTTAAGACTGCGTCAGAGAAATTTGCCGCACTGTTATATGTCCGGTCGGTCAACGGCTATCCGCCGTCTGTTATCGAGTCCAGGCCGAGTTTCGAGAAGCTGACGCCTGTTTTCCCGTATGAGCGCCTGCACATGGAAACTCCGGGCCGGCCCAATTCCACCGCGATGCGCGTGCTGGATCTGCTTGCCCCGATTGGGAAAGGTCAGCGCGGCATGATTGTTTCCCCGCCGAAAGCGGGCAAGACGACGCTTTTGAAGCAGGTAGCCCAGGCTATTACCACCAACCATCCGGATATGCATCTGATCATCCTGCTGATCGATGAACGTCCGGAGGAAGTTACCGATATACGGGAGTCTGTTGTAGGGAAGAATGTGGAGGTTATCTATTCCACATTCGACGAACTGCCGGAACGCCACAAAAGGGTGTCCGAGATGGTCGTGGAAAGGGCGCGGCGCCTGGTGGAACATGGACGTGACGTGATCATCCTGTTAGACAGCATCACGAGGCTCGCCCGCGCGTATAATATCGTGGTTCCGCCCAGCGGCCGCACGCTTTCCGGAGGTATGGATCCTGCAGCCCTGCACATGCCGAAGAGGTTCTTCGGGGCGGCGCGCAAGATGCGCGAGGGCGGCAGCCTGACGATTCTGGCGACTGCCCTGGTGAATACCGGAAGCCGCATGGACGACGTGGTCTATGAAGAGTTCAAAGGCACTGGGAACATGGAGCTGGTCCTTGACCGGAAGCTGTCTGAGAAGCGGATCTTCCCTGCCATCGACATCCTGAAGTCCGGCACCCGCAACGATCAGCTGCTGCTGACCAGGGAGGAGCAGGAGGCGGTGGACATCATCCACAAGGCGACGAACGGCATGAAAGCGGAGGACGCGGTGGAGCGCATCCTGGATCTGTTCGCCAGGACGCGGACGAACCGCGAATTTATCGACAGTGTCAGGCGGATGCGGTTTATCTGACGTCACGGCCAGGCTTTCCTGTGCTTTCCTGTTTCCGCTTTCCTGATTTTGTGCTTGCATATTGAAATGAGTTATGCTATACTAAGGAAGCTGTCTGGCAGAAACTGCGGGCGGGTCTTTTTCGTTACCGCTGTGATACGAATGTAGAGAAGTGTTTTTATATCACGATTGCATAGAAGAACAGGATTTGAGAGGTGAGTAAGATGAAAGAGGGAATCCATCCGAAGTATTATCAGGCCAAGGTTACCTGCAACTGCGGGAATGAGTTTGTTACAGGCTCTACCAAGAAGGAGCTCCATGTAGAGGTATGCTCCAAGTGCCATTCATTCTATACAGGCCAGCAGAAGGCCGCCGCTGCCCGCGGACGTATCGATAAGTTTAACCGGAAGTACGGCCTGAGCGCGGCGAACTAGCCGGAGGACAGGGAACAGGGTTGAGACTGAGCGGGATTCCGCCGGGCCTCGCCCTGTTTTTGTGTATCCGGAACCCTGCCAGGTTCGGCAGGATTGATGAACGCGGGATCCGCAGGAGGGAGAAAAGAAGTATGAAATATTCCGGAATCGGCGGCCAGGCTGTCATTGAAGGAATTATGATGAAGAATAAGGATGATTATGCGGTGGCAGTCCGCAAGCCGGACGGGGAGATTGAGGTAGTAAAGGACACCTATGTCAGCATCACCGAGAAAGTGAAACTGTTTTCCCTGCCTTTCATCCGCGGAATCTTCAATTTTGCCGATTCCCTGATCCTGGGGATGCGGACGCTGGCGCTTTCGGCCGGTTATTATGAGGATGATGAGGCGGAAACGGAGGAGGAACCCGGCCGGTTCGAACAGTGGCTGGATAATGTCTTCGGAGAGAAACTCGAAAAATATCTGATGCCGGCGGTCATGGTGTTTTCCGTGATCGCGGCGGTGCTGATCTTTATGGTACTTCCGCTTGCCTTAAGCCGCCTGCTGAAACCATTTGTCCGGTCGGATATGCTGCTGGCGCTTTTCGAAGGGATCCTGCGGCTGGTGATCTTTATCATTTATATCAAACTGATCTCGAATATGGAGGACATCCGCAGGACTTTCATGTATCACGGAGCAGAACACAAATGCATCAACTGCGTCGAGCACGGCATGGAACTGAACGTGGAGAATGTGCGCGCCAGCTCCAAGCAGCATAAACGCTGCGGCACCAGTTTTCTGATCATTGTCATGCTGGTGAGTATTATCGTGATGATGATGGTACGCGTGGACGGGTTCCTGCTGAAAGCAGTCAGCCGGATCCTTCTGATCCCGGTGATCGCGGGAATTTCTTATGAATTTCTGCGGCTGGCCGGACGGAGCGACAACCCGGTCGTGAATCTCCTGAGCAAACCGGGGCTCTGGATGCAGAACATGACGACGAAAGAACCGGACGACAGTATGATTGAGGTGGCGATCGCCGCGGTTGAGGCTGTGTTCGACTGGCAGGCGTACCTGAAGGAGAATTTCGGCGGGGCGGAAGCGGCGGGGGACGGCGTTTCCTCAGCCGGAAGCCAGAGCGGGCCAGCTGCGTGAGAATGTCCTGTGAATGAGGGAGGCGTGGGACGGCGTTTCCTCAGCCGGAAAGCAGAGCGGGCCAGCCGCGTGAGAATGTCCTGTGAATGAAAGAGGTGGGGAATGACGCTTCGTCAGCTTGAAATGGAGGGGGTTCGTGCGCTTGCGGGCGCCGGGATCGGGGAAGCGGAGCTTGATGCTCATCTGCTTCTTCTGGAGGCTTTTGGGCTGGATGAAACGCATTATCTTCTGGAGCGGATGGGGCCGGCTGGGGAAGAAGCGGATGCGGCTGCCGGGGGAGGCAGCAAGGCAGCGCATTTCCGGGAGATGATTGCCCGCCGTGCCGAACGGATCCCGCTGCAGCAGATCCTGGGGCGGCAGGAGTTTATGGGGCTGACGTTTGAAGTGAATGAACATGTGCTGATCCCGCGGCAGGATACGGAGACGATCGTGGAACTTGTGCTTGCGGAGCAGAGAGATACATCGAAAAAGGTGCTGGATCTGTGTACCGGAACCGGCTGTATCGCGATCAGCCTGGCCGTGAGGGGCAGATATTCTGATGTGACAGCCGCAGATCTGTCGCCGGAGGCGCTGGCCGTGGCGGAACGGAACGCACGGCGGCTGCTTGCCGGCG
>CAYYHX010000230.1:0-3393 GCA_964471835.1 uncultured Hungatella sp. | reverse complement strand
TTACAAATATAACACTATGGGAGCGGAATTGGAATACCGTTTTGACAAGTCACTGGGCAACTCGCAGGGAATTTTGAAAACCACTTGATACTTCTTTTGTGCCGCGATCAACTTCTCATTGAATGTGACCGTACATTTGGAACCATAGCGACGTACGTACTGGAACTTCCGTGCTTTCTCTGCCGCCTTCTCCGAGAGATCTTTTTCTGAAGCGCCCCCTTCTATGAGGGTCTTCAGCACGAAGAGTTCCTTTTTGACCCACTTGATGTTCAGCCTGATCAACGTGATGAAATCAAAGTGCGCATAGAGCAGTTCTGCAAGGTTCTTCTCGGAATAATAGCCGTTATCCGTAACGATCTCTGCCCTGTTGATGCCGAGAACTTGCAGCTGTTTCAAGGCATTCTCGATCGTGATGACGTCTGGCTGGCTGCCTGGCTGTTTTGTGAAAGCGTCTGGCTGCCCAGAGAGGAAAGACGCTTTTGACCGGATCATACTGTGTTTTACGCTCGATAACGTAGTTATCTCCGTTCTTTTGGGTCTGTCGGAACGTCGGAACTTTCCTGGTACTTCGTCGGAAGACGGGAACAGAATCTGCATTCGCGGCATCGGAACAGAACCTTCATTCACAGGATTGCAAGTTTCGGGATTTCATATTATACTGTATCCAGACAGCACTGCCATGAGGAGACCGGCCATGATTCTATCCTGCAGCCACATTTCCAAAGCGTTCGGAACCGATGTGGTACTGGACGACATTTCATTCCATATCGAAGATCATGAGAAAGCGGCCATTGTCGGCATCAACGGCGCCGGCAAGACGACGCTTCTGCGCGTGATTGTCGGGGAAATGGAGCCGGACTCCGGTATGGCCGTGCTGGCTAAGGGGACATCGCTGGGGTACCTGGCCCAGAACCAGGATCTGACGAGCCGCCGCAGCATTTACGAGGAACTGCTGGAGGTCAAACGCCCCGTGATCGAGATGGAGGAGCGGATACGCGGCCTCGAACAACAGATGAAGCATGCGGCCGGCGGCGAGCTGGAACAGATGTATGAAGCCTATACCCGTCTGACCCATCAGTTTGAACTCGCGGGAGGTTACAGCTGCCGCAGCGAGATCGCCGGCGTGCTGAAGGGTCTCGGGTTCGCCGAAGAAGATTTCCCGCGGGAGATCTCGACTTTAAGCGGCGGCCAGAAGACGCGGGTTTCGCTGGGCAAGCTCCTGCTCTCCCGCCCGGATCTCATCCTTCTGGACGAGCCGACGAATCATCTGGACATGAACAGCATCGCCTGGCTGGAGAATTATCTTCTGAATTATAAAGGCGCGGTCATCATTGTGGCCCACGACCGGTATTTCCTGGACAAGATCGCCACGAAGATCATCGAACTGGAAAATGGCCGCGGAAGTGTCTATCAGGGTGATTACTCCGCTTACAGCCGGAAAAAAGCACTGGTTCGCGAGGCGCAGATGAAGGCATACTTAAATCAGCAGCAGGAGATCCGCCGCCAGGAAGAGGTTATCCGCAAACTCCGTTCCTTCAACCGCGAGAAATCCATCAAACGGGCCGAAAGCCGCGAGAAGATGCTCGCCAAGGTCGAGGTGCTGGACAAACCGGCGGAGATCCGTGACGAGATGGACCTTCGCTTAGAGCCGGATACGGTAAGCGGCGAAGACGTCCTGACCGTCCGAAACCTTTCTAAATCCTTCGGCGATAACCTGCTTTTCTCCCGAGCGGATATCGATATCCGCCGCGGGGAACGGGTAGCCCTCATCGGGGACAACGGAACCGGCAAGACGACGTTCCTTAAGATCATCAATCAGGTGATCCCCGCCGACGCGGGCGAGATCATTTACGGCGCCCGCGTCGGCATCGCCTACTACGATCAGGACTACCAGGTGCTGCACATGGAGAAGACATTGTTCGACGAACTGCAGGACACCTATCCGGAGATGAACAATACCAGGGTGCGCAGCGTCCTCGCGGCGTTCCTGTTCACCGGTGACGACGTCTTCAAGCGGATCGGGGATCTGAGCGGCGGCGAGCGCGGGCGGGTATCTCTGGCGAAGCTGATGCTGGCTCCGGCGAATTTCCTGATCCTGGACGAGCCGACGAACCACTTAGACATCACCTCGAAAGAAATCCTGGAAAACGCGCTGAACCATTACACCGGCACCGTACTCTATGTTTCGCACGACCGGTATTTCATCAACCGGACGGCGACGCGTATCCTGGAACTTGCCGGAAGACAGTTTATCAATTACATCGGAAACTATGACTATTACCTGGAGAAACGGGATCAGATGGCGCAGCTGTACCTCGGCGGCGCGGGCGTCGGCGGCAGCGAATCCGAAAACTCCGGGAAGAACGCCGGCGGAAACGGAAGCAGAAGCAGCGGCATAAGAAATTTCGGAAACTCCGGCGGAATCGGAAACGATTTCAGAACCTCCGGCGAACTCGAAAACGGAACCCGGCAGAAACAAGGCGCCAGAACCTGGCAGGCAAGAAAAGAGGAACAGGCTCAGCAGCGGAAACACAGAAATGACCTGAAGAAGACTGAGGACGCCATCGCCGCCCTGGAGGAACGGGACGGAGAATTAGACAACCTGCTGTCGCAGCCGGAGGTTGCCACGGACGCCGCGAAACTTCTGGAAATCAGCCGTGAAAAAGAAGAAATTAAAAAACAGCTGGAAACGCTGTATGAGACGTGGGAGACGCTGGCGGATCCGTGACCAGACACATTCTTCATAAACGCAGGAGAAAGGCAGGGGTATCTGATGAAAAAAACAAAGTTTCAGCGCATCCTGGCGATCATCGCCCTCGTACTGATCGCCTGCCTGTACGCGGCTACCGTTATCTTCGCCCTGATCGACAGCCCGCTCGCCAAAAGCTGCCTCATGGCGGCGTTATTCTGCACGATTGTGGTGCCGCCGGTAATCTACGGTTTCCTTGTAATCACAAAGCAGTTTACCGGCGGACAAAAGAAAATGGATGATATGCGGAAACAGGATGGCCAGACACAGAATCTGACAGCCAAGAAGCCGAAAAACACAAAAAAACGAAAGTGAGACCCCGGTCTCTGTCCAGACCCCTTTCCTTTCTTCGTCTTCCCGTTATGCCGTAGACTTTCCGTTGATATAATTGATAAGGCCGCCTGCGGTGATAATCTCCTGCATGAACGGCGGAAATGCCTGCCCCTGGTAGGACTCGCCCTTTGTCACATCCGTGATAAGGCCGGAATCGAAATCGATCTCCACCCGGTCGCCGTCCCCGATGCGCTCCGATGCCTCCCTGCATTCGATGATCGGCAGCCCGATGTTGATGGCGTTGCGGTAAAAGATACGGGCAAATGTCTCCGCGATCACACAGCTGACGCCGGCGCATTTGATCGCCAGAG
>CAYYHX010000229.1:0-3398 GCA_964471835.1 uncultured Hungatella sp. | reverse complement strand
CTGGCGGTGATCGTGCTGATCGTGATTCCGCTGCTGGCCGGCACGATCGCCTTCCTGATGATCAAGGCGTACCCGCTGTTCGGCGTCATGCAGCAGAAGATCGACCGCTTAAACTCCGGCATCCAGGAGGCGCTGACCAATGTGCGCGTGACCAAGTCTTTCGTGCGGGAGGATTTTGAAAATAAGCGCTTCTCCGATATGAACCGGGATCTAAAGGAGCACAGCTTAAAGGCCATGAACATCGTGATCACAACGATGCCGATCATGACGCTGATGATGAATATCACGACGATCCTGGTTGTCTGGTTCGGCGGCAACCAGATCATCGCCGGCCATATGCCGGTCGGCGACCTGACCGCGTTCACGACCTACATCGTGCAGATCCTCTCGTCGCTGATGTCGCTGTCGATGATCTTCCTGAACGGCGCTCGCGCGATGGCATCCGTGAAACGTGTCAATGAGGTTATGGACGCGAAGATCGACCTGACCGACGACAACGCGGCGAAGAAGGATCTTGAGGTTACGAAAGGCCGCGTGGAATTCCGGAATGTCAGCTTCAGCTACAGCGCCGACGCAGACGAAAATGTTCTGGAGGACATCAGTTTCACGGCGGAGCCGGGCCAGATCATCGGCATCATCGGCACCACTGGAAGCGGCAAGACTACGCTGGTGCAGCTGATCCCCCGGCTCTACGACGTGACCGCGGGACAGGTACTGGTAGACGGCGTGGACGTGCGCGATTATTCGCTGCGCCATCTGCGCAACGGCGTCGCGATGGTTCTGCAGAAAAATGAGCTGTTCTCCGGCACCGTCGAGGAGAACCTGCGCTGGGGCGATGAGAACGCTTCGCTGGAGGAGGTTCGGCGGATGGCCGCCAGCGCGCAGGCGGACGATTTCGTCATGGGGTTCGAGGAAGGGTATCAGACCGAGATCGAGCAGGGCGGCACCAATGTGTCCGGCGGCCAGAAGCAGCGTCTCTGCATCGCCAGGGCCTTGCTGAAACGCCCGAAGATCCTGATTCTGGACGACAGCACGAGCGCTGTGGATACCGCCACCGAGGCGAAGATCCGCGAGGCGTTCCACACGACGCTCAAGGATACGACGAAGATCATCATCGCGCAGCGCATCGGTTCCGTGGAAGGCGCCGACAAGATTCTGGTCATGGACGACGGGCGGATCATCGGCATGGGAACCCACGACGAGCTGATCCAGACCTGCGAGGCATATCAGGAGATCTATTACTCTCAGAGAGACCGGGAGAAGGAAAGGCAGGTGAGCGCGTGATGGACAGAGCAGAAAAAGCGGAGAGCTTGAAGAGAAGATACCGCAAATACGCTGCTCAGGACACTGGCTCCGGGCGCGGGCCAGGTCCGGGAGGACCCGGCAGGCGCGGGAGACGCGCGGCCCGGCAGGAGATGCCCCGGGTCAATCTGGAGGACACCGGCAAGACGGTTCGCCGGATCTTCGGCTATCTGGGCGAGGATAAGCCGAAAATGCTGATCGCTTTCGCCTGCGTGCTGGTCAGCACGGTCACGAATCTGGCGGGTTCCTATATGCTGCGCCCGATCATCAACACCTACATCGCGCCGCTGGACGGCAGCCGGGGCGACGCCGCGGGGCTGCTGCGCGCCCTTCTGGTGATGGCGGCCGTCTATCTGACCGGCGTCGCGGCCAACTACCTGCAGGCGCGCACGATGCTGAACATCGCCCAGAACGCCCTGCAGCGCATCCGCAATGACCTGTTTACGAAAATGCAGGCGCTGCCGGTACGTTTCTATGACAATAACAATAACGGCGACCTGATGAGCCGTTTCACCAACGACGTGGATACGCTCGGGCAGGTGCTTTCCGGCACGCTGGTCCAGCTGTTTTCCGGCGCGCTAAGCATCGTCGGCACGCTGGCGCTCATGCTCTATACAAATGTCTGGCTGACGCTGGTGACGGTCGTCATGATGCCGCTGATGCTGAAGGCCGGAAGCGCCGTCGCGAAGCGGAGCAGCCGGTATTTCAAGTCGCTGCAGGCATCCCTGGGCGCGGTCAACGGCTATGTGGAGGAGATGGTCAGCGGGCAGAAGGTTGTGAAGGTATTCTGCCATGAGGACGTGGCAAAGGAAGAATTCGGCATCTTAAATGACGACCTGCGGGAAACGCAGATCAAGGCCCAGTTCTTCGGCGGCCTGATGGGGCCGGTCATGAACTGTTTGAACCAGGTGAATTACTCCCTGACGGCGATGGTCGGCGGCGTGCTCTGCGTACTGCGCGGGTTCGACATCGGCGGTCTGACCGTGTTTCTGAACTACTCCCGGCAGTTCTCCCGTCCGGTCAACGAGATCTCCCAGCAGATGTCCGAGGTGTTCTCGGCCCTGGCCGGCGCGGAACGTGTCTTCGCGGTCATGGACGAGGAGCCGGAGCCGCCCGACGATGCGGACGCGGTATCCCTGTCGCCCATGCACGGTTATGTCGTGCTGGATCATGTCAGCTTCGGCTACAATCCGGGCCAGACGATCCTGAAGGATATCAGCCTCTATGCGAAACCCGGACAGAAGATCGCCTTCGTCGGCTCCACCGGCGCGGGCAAGACGACGATCACCAACCTGATCAACCGCTTCTACGACATCCAGTCCGGCACGATCACGATCGACGGCGTGGATATCCGGCATTTGAAAATGGATAACCTGCGCTCGAACATCGCGATGGTCCTGCAGGATACGCACCTGTTCACGGGAACTGTCCGCGAGAATATCCGCTACGGGCGGCTGGACGCCACCGACGAGGAAGTGGTCGAGGCGGCGAAGACGGCGTCGGCCCATTCGTTCATCATGCGTCTGCCGAAGGGCTACGATACCGAGCTGACCGGCGACGGCGCAAACTTGAGCCAGGGCCAGCGGCAGCTCCTGAACATCGCCCGCGCGGCCATTTCCAAAGCGCCGATCCTGATTCTCGACGAGGCCACCAGCTCGGTCGATACGAGGACGGAGAAGCACATCGAGCACGGCATGGACCGTCTGATGAAAGACCGCACCACATTTGTAATCGCCCACCGGCTCTCGACGGTCCGCAACGCCGACGCGATCATGGTGCTGGAACACGGCGAGATCATCGAGCGGGGCGATCACGACGACCTGCTGCGCCAGAAAGGGCGGTATTATGAGCTGTATACCGGACTTACGGAGCTGGATTAAGGTTAAAGAAAGGTTACGGGAGGAAAGGTTATTATGGAAGAAATGACAGAGATCCGGCAGCAGTTCCTGAAGGGGGAACGGGCGCTGTTCCAGGGGAAGAACCTGAAACTGTACGACACGATTTTCGACAACGGCGAATCGCCGCTGAAGGAAAGCCGCGACATCGAGCTGTACGGCTGCATGTTCAAATGGAAATATCCCCTCTGGTACGCGAAG
>CAYYHX010000228.1:1734-3399 GCA_964471835.1 uncultured Hungatella sp. | reverse complement strand
TGGAGAAGCTGAAGGCCATCGTGCAGCGACTGCGGAGCATGTCGCCGCTCTATGAGGATTTTGTGAAAAAAGGGAATGGCAGATAAAAGGATAGAATAAGAAGGATGAAATGAGAAGGAGACCGCAGGATGTACACAGAGAAAGTAATGGATCATTTTGAGCATCCCCGGAATGTGGGGGAGATTGAGAACCCGAGCGGGATGGGAACCGTCGGCAACGCCAAATGCGGCGATATCATGCGGATCTATCTGGATATCGATGAGAACCAGATCATTCGCGATGTGAAATTCAAGACATTCGGATGCGGGGCCGCCGTGGCGACGAGCAGCATGGCGACTACGATGGTGAAGGGGAAATCCGTGCAGGAGGCCATGGAAGTGACCAATAAAGCCGTGATGGAAGCGCTTGACGGGCTGCCGCCGGTGAAGGTACACTGCTCGCTGCTGGCGGAGGAGGCGATCCATGCGGCGCTGTGGGACTACGCCCAGAAGACCGGGATTGAGATCAACGGGCTGCAGAAGCCGAAGTCAGATATCAGCGAAGGGGAAGAAGACGAGGAGTATTGAGGTGCGGCTCCGATGAGCAGGAAGGAGAAAGTCGTCGTCGGGATGTCCGGCGGAGTGGATTCGTCGGTGGCGGCGTGGCTGCTGCTTGAACAGGGCTACGACGTGGTCGGCGTCACGATGCAGATCTGGCAGGATGAGGATGCGGATACCCAGGCGGCGAACGGCGGGTGCTGCGGCCTAAGCGCCGTAGAAGATGCTAGGCGTGTCGCGTGGTCGCTGGGGATCCCCTACTATGTGATGAACTTCCGGGATGAGTTCCGGACGCGGGTGATCGACTATTTCATCGAAGAATACACCCATGGCCGCACGCCGAATCCCTGTATCGCCTGCAACCGTTATGTGAAATGGGAATCGCTTCTGAAACGGAGCCTGGATATCGGGGCCGACTACATTGCCACAGGGCATTATGCGAGAGTGGAACGGCTGGCCGGCGGCCGCTATGCGGTGCGCGCCTCCGTAACCACGGCGAAGGATCAGACCTACGCCCTCTATAATCTGACCCAGGAACAGCTTAAGCATACGCTGATGCCGGTGGGCCAGTATCATAAGGAAGAAATCCGTCAGATCGCCGGGAAGCTGAACCTGCCGGTGGCACACAAGCGGGACAGCCAGGAGATCTGTTTCGTGCCGGATAAAGACTATGCCGGTTTCATCAGCCGCAGTACGGGGGCCTGTCCGCCCGAAGGAAATTTCGTGGACCGGGAAGGCCGCGTACTGGGCCGTCATAAGGGAATTATCCACTATACGATAGGCCAGCGCAAAGGCCTGGGTCTTGCCATGGGGCATCCGGTCTTTGTGACGGAGATCAGGCCGGAGACGAATGAAGTCGTCGTCGGCGACGAAGAAGAGGTATTTACGGATCATCTCATCTGCGGCCATCTCAACTGGATGGCGGTTGACGGCCTGCACGGAAGGACGCTTAGGGCGGCGGCGAAGATCCGCTACGCCCATAAGGGAGCGCCCTGTGAACTTGAGGAAATCGGACCGGACCGGGTGCGGGTGCGCTTTGAGGACCCCCAGAGGGCGGTCACGCCGGGACAGGCGGCGGTGTTTTACGATGGAGAGTATGTTCTGGGAGGGGGCGTGATTCTGGCATGAA
>CAYYHX010000228.1:0-1634 GCA_964471835.1 uncultured Hungatella sp. | reverse complement strand
CAGGCGACGAATGAGGAAAATGATGGGATGATACAGGCGGCAGAGATGAAAAGCGGGCCGCAGGACTCGTCCGTCACAGTGACGCCGGAAGCGGATGCGGATGCAGGATCCGGTGCGTCTGCGGCTGCG
Organism: uncultured Hungatella sp.; assembly: GCA_964471835.1. Taxonomy (GTDB): domain Bacteria; phylum Bacillota; class Clostridia; order Lachnospirales; family Lachnospiraceae; genus UBA3402. Next base: position 1,505 of record CAYYHX010000228.1, on the reverse strand, counting down.
GGGGCAGAAACAGGTTCGGGTTTCGAAGGGTCCGGGCAGGCAACCGCAGCGGGAGCCGTCCCGTCTGCCGAAACACAGCCCGCCGAAGCGGCGGAATCCGCTGCTTTCGTATTCGAAGACAGGGATGAGACCGTCTATGTGACCGGCGACCGTGTCAATGTAAGGGCATCTTCCGGCATGTCGGGCGATGTGCTTGCGATGGTAAATAAAGGCGTTTCCATGAAACGCACCGGATACAGCGAAGAATGGAGCAGGGTGATTTATCAGGAAAAAGAATGTTACATTTCTTCCCGTTACCTGTCTGCGGAAGAACCGGAAACACAGGCAGACACGCAGACGGTTACGGCTGCGGCAGAGGGCGAGGTACGCCTGAATCCGTCCTGGCAATACGCGGAATTTTCCAAGATCAATTCCGGCGCGGCCATGCTTTACAAAGCGGAGGGGGCGAACCGCAAGGGAATTACGGTCTGCGTCAACGCCGGACACGGTACCAGCGGCGGTTCGTCCGTGAAGACCCTCTGCCATCCCGACGGCACGCAGAAAGTGACCGGCGGAAGCACGTCGGCGGGTGCGACCACGGCGGCAGCCGTATCGGCCGGCATGACATTTGCGGACGGAACCCCGGAACCGAAGGTGACGCTGAATCTGGCGTTGAAATTGAAGGAGAAACTCCTCGCGGCCGGATATGATGTGCTGATGATCCGCGAGAGCGACGACGTTCAGCTGGACAACATCGCCCGCACGGTCATCGCCAACAACGCGGCCAGCTGCCATATCGCCCTTCACTGGGATTCCACTACGAACAATAAGGGCGCATTCTATATGAGCGTACCCGATCATTCCGCCTACCGGAACATGGAACCGGTCAAGTCCCACTGGCAGGAGCACCACGTCCTGGGCGAGAGCCTGATCGGCGGCTTGAAAGGCGCGGGCGTGAAGATTTTCTCTAACGGTGCGATGGCGATGGATCTGACCCAGACTTCCTATTCGACGGTTCCATCCGTCGATATCGAGCTGGGCGACAAGGCATCCGACCATTCCGACGCGACGCTGGAGACGCTGGCGGACGGACTGCTGGCCGGAGTGAACGCCTTCTACGGGCAGTGAGATGGTTATTGCCGGCCGTATCCCCGGCTTGGCGATGGATCGACGCGGATCTTACCTTATTTCGCATCGGTGCGGAAGGTCGTGGTTTAGCCGGTTAATCTTACCTCACATCGTTCTGGTTGGCTGCAGTTTTTCCGGTCAACCTTATCTCGCATCGTTCCGGAAGGCGCGGTTTAGCTAGTGAACCTTACTTATCATTGCTCTGGCGGATCGCGGTCTTACCAGTTAAACTTGTATCCTCTGCATCATGCCTGGATTTTCCGGATCAAAGGGTCTTTGTAAACCAAACCATGCAGCACGAAAATCAAAAAAGCCCGTAAGTTCGGGCTTTTTTCGACGGAGCTGAAGGGATTCGAACCCTTGTGCCGGGGTAAACCGACAAACGCATTTCGAGTGCG
>CAYYHX010000227.1:0-3425 GCA_964471835.1 uncultured Hungatella sp. | reverse complement strand
TGGTGACGTATTACGGGCTGAGCTGGCTGCTTCTGCTGAAGGTGATGCACCTGGCAGGGTGAGGCGTATCTTTTTGCGCGGCCGCGGCACTATACTTTTTTCACGGAGTATGCTATAATCCGGTCAGTAACCGGAATCGAGTTCACAGGATGCCTGCAGCGGCCCGCTGTAAGAGAAAAGGAGAGTTGGCGGAATGACAAAGGAACAGACGGTGGAACAGTATCTGGAAGCGCTTTCATCGAAACAGCCGGTACCGGGAGGCGGAGGCGCTTCCGCCCTGGCGGGAGCGCTGGGGTGCGCGCTGGGACTGATGGTAGGGAATTTAACCGTCGGCAAGAAGAGATATGCCGGGGTGGAAACGGAAGTAAAGGAGTATATGGGGCAGCTGGAGGCGCTCAGGGAGGAATTCCTGCGTCTGGCTGACGAGGACGCGGCCGTGTTCGCTCCGCTGGCGGCGTCTTACGGACTTCCGGCGGATACGGAGGAACAGAGGGCATATAAGGACGCGGTGCTGGAGGAGAATCTCCTGCGGGCCAGTCTGACGCCGCTTTCCGTGATGGAGGCGACGCTGAAAGGAATCGCGGTGCTGGAGGAGCTGGAACAGAAGGGCAGCGTGATGGCGGTCAGCGACGTGGGCGTGGCGGTGCAGTTCGCGCGGACGGCTCTGACGGGCGCGGTGATGAACGTCTATATTAACACGAAATCTATGAAAGACCGGGAGAAAGCGGCTGATTTGAACGAGGAGGCTTATCACATGCTCACGTCGGGCATGGCGCGGGCGGATGAGATTTACGGGAAAGTGCTGAAAAGACTGCAGAATTAGATCCGGCAGGCATAGAAGGGGAAAGGGAACAGATATGCAGATATTGAAAGGCGCGGAGGTATCCGCGAAGATAAAGGCGGAGGTTCTGGACGCGCTTGCGGCCCATGCGGGACAGCCGCCGAAGCTGGCGATCGTGCGCGTGGGGGAGAGGCCGGATGACCTGTCCTACGAGCGGGGAGCCAGGAAGAAGATGGAGGCTTTCGGCTTGCGCTCGCAGTCTTACGCGTATCCGGCTGCTATAACGGACGCTGATTTTAAGGATGCGTTCCGGGCGGTGAACGGAGATCCGGATGTGGCGGGGATCCTGGTGCTTCTGCCGCTGCCAAAGCAGATCAGCCAGACGGATATCGCGGCGATGATCGACCCGGCGAAAGATCTGGACGGGATTTCTCCTGTGAATATGGCGAAGGTCTTCGCCGGAGACGCCGCGGGTTTCGCGCCGTGTACGGCGGAAGCCGTGGTGGAGGTGTTAAAGGCCTATGACATCCCGATCCGGGGGAAACGGGTGACCATAGTAGGCCGCAGCCTGGTGGTAGGCAAGCCGCTGGCCATGCTGATGCTCCGGGAGGATGCGACCGTCACCGTATGCCACACGAAAACCGCGGATCTGAAGGGTGCCTGCCGCCAGGCGGAGATCCTGGTAGCCGCGGCAGGCAGGGCGCGGATGCTGGACGGGGACTATGTAGGCGACGGCGCGGCCGTCATTGATGTGGGGATCAATGCAGATCCGGACGGCAAACTGTGCGGCGACGTTGACTTTGATTCGATTCAGCAGAAGGCTGCCATGGCGACCCCGGTGCCGGGAGGCGTGGGGACCGTGACCACGGCCGTCCTTGCCAAGCATCTGATGCGGGCGGCAGGACTGATGTAAGATCTGCTGATGTAAGATCTGCAGGATTTCCGCAGATTTTCCGCTTGTATTTATCCGTAGATTTCGGTAGAATAGGATACGGACGGAAGATGGTACTCCTTCATCGAATCGAGGAGGGGTACTATGAAGAAGAGTGAGATCAAATGGGCCATGACTGTCATATGCGTGTTGGCTGCAGGCGTATGTTACAGCTGTGCCGGGATGAATGGCCGCGGGGATGCGGCCGGAGGGAAAACGCTCGTACTTACTGAGGAGACCGCTTTCGGAGAGTCTGCGGAAGATACCGCTGGTACGGAGGAGCGGCAGGAGGATGAAGGCACGGATACGCCGGTTGCGGCGGAACCGGAGGCTTCCTGTTTTGTGCATATTTGCGGCGAGGTCGCCATGCCGGGCGTATATGAGCTTCCGGCGGGCAGCCGGATTTTTGAAGCGGTGGAGATGGCCGGAGGCTTCACGGAAGACGCTGCTTCCTCGTGGCTGAATCTGGCCCAGGAGATTGCGGACGGCATGAAGATCGTAGTGCCGTCCGAGGAGGAGCTGACGGCGGGGGCGGCTGGCGCTCAGACGCTTGCTTCCGGGACGCCGGACGGGATGGCAGCGCCCGGGGGGACGCTTTACGGCGGCGGATACGGCGCTTACGGCATGACGGAGGGCGTATCCCCGGCGGGTGCGGGAAGCGGCGGCAAGGTGAATATCAATACCGCCGGCAAAGAGGAACTGATGACATTAAATGGAATCGGCGAAGCCAGGGCAGAGGCAGTCATCCGTTACCGGGAGGAGCACGGCCCCTTCCTGACGATCGAGGATATTATGAATGTTTCCGGCATCAAGAACGCGGCATTTGAAAAGATCAGGGACGATATAACCGTATGAAACATTGAGGTACAAGATGGCTAAGGTGCTGGTTGTAGACGATGAGAAACTGATAGTAAAGGGGATCCGCTTCAGCCTGGAGCAGGAGGGCATGGAAGTGGACTGCGCGTATGACGGCGAGGAAGCCGTGCGCATGGCGAAGGAGAAAGAGTATGATGTGATCCTTCTGGATGTGATGCTTCCCAAGGCAGACGGATACGAGGTCTGCCAGGCGATCCGTGAGTTTTCCGATACGCCGATTATTATGCTGACCGCCAAGGGAAGCGATATGGATAAGATCCTGGGACTGGAATACGGAGCGGATGATTATGTGACGAAACCGTTCAATATTCTGGAGGTAAAGGCACGTATCAAGGCGATCCTCCGCCGCAGCTCCAGGAATGTCCGGAAGCCGAACGAGGCGGAACACCGTGTGGTTAAGGCAGGTACGCTTACGGTTGACCGGGACAGCCGGCGTGTGTTCGTGGGCGAGAAGGAGATCAACCTGACGGCCAAGGAATTCGACCTGCTGGAGCTTCTCGCCTGCAATCCGAATAAAGTTTACAGCCGGGAGTCCCTTCTGGGATATGTCTGGGGCAGCAAGGCTTTGGATTCCGGCGACGTCCGCACGGTTGACGTCCATGTGCGCCGCCTGCGGGAGAAGATCGAGCCAAGTCCCAGCGCGCCGCAGTTTGTGCATACCAAGTGGGGCGTCGGATATTATTTCCGCTCCCAGAACCAGGGATGATTCCCGGATACCAGACGGCAGCGGCCAGACCATTTTTATCATCAGCGGGTTCTGGGATGGAAGCGGAAGGAGACGGGAGGAGTCAGGATGAAGATGGAAGAAATGAGTCCGCTTGCCTATGCGGAGGCGGC
>CAYYHX010000226.1:1661-3443 GCA_964471835.1 uncultured Hungatella sp. | reverse complement strand
AACAGTTCAGACGGCGTGAGAACTGTTATCTTTTTACTCCCGGATTTCATCTCCCGTGATACTTTCCGTCCCCTCGATATGGACGAATTCAAATTCCCCATATCCGTCCGACGTCCGGTTCCCGCGGCTGCAGGCCCACAGGCACAGCTTCGCGCCGGTCCAGGTCGCGCACTTTAATGGATACCGGCTCCCGATCGGCGTAAACATTTTCCCGTCTTCGGACCATGAAAATGTGTAAGTCTTATCACCGGAGACCGCAAGCTGCAGCCAGACCCACTCGCCATCATAAGCGGAACTTTCAACCAGCGTTTCCCGCGCTTCGCCCTCGAAGGCCGGCTTCGTCACTTCGCCTCTGTACAGTGCAAGGCGCCGCCCGCTCTCCGTGCGCTGAATCCCCAGATACCCGTAGGAATGGCCGATCACGCCAAGCGAAGCCATATCGCCCGCCGCACCCCGTTCCGACAGCCGCACCTTCGTCACCGCCGTAAGGGACGAATGCTGAGGGATCTGCGTCAGAGCGTTGGGAGCATACCACAGCAGATTCTCCCGCCGGTCGTTCACCAGGCAGTTGAGCCGCAAACCCCTGCGGACGCCCTGTTCGTCCCGGTTGCCAGACGCCCTCTCGCTTCGCGCTGCTGCGCAGCCTTCCAATTTTCCGCAATCTTCCGCTACGAAATTTCCCTCTGCCGCATCGTCTCTCGCCGTCTCACTGTCTGCCGCCAACTGGCTGTCGCTTTCCGATTTTCCACCGACTTCTGCCGTCTGGTCGCCTGCCGCCTGACTATCGCTATCTCCCGTTATCCCGCTGCCCGGCGAAACCTCACCGTCCGCCTCGCCCGCACAGGAGAAATTCTCCCTTGCCTCCCCTTCCGCCTCGTCCACGCGGCAGAACCGCTCCTGCGGATTCGCCTGCCACTGCCACTGGATTCCCGGCCGGCCGCCGGCGAAATCATCCGACTGGGCGATGCGGTACTGCGGCTGGCCGGCCGCCGGCACCGTCCACTCCTCCACCGGCTCCCCGATCCCGTCGCCGTCCAGATCGCTCCCGATAAAGGGCCAGTCCGCCAGGAAACACATGGGCTGCAGATGCGTGATCCGGCCCAGCGCGCCCACATCCTGGAAATGCACGAACCAGTGCCGTCCGTCCCGCGCCGTCACCCAGCCGCCCTGATGCGGGCCGTTGACCGATGTATTCCCCCGGTGCATGACGACACGGTACTCATACGGTCCCCGCACATCGCGGGAACGCAGCGCGGCCTGCCAGCCCGTCGCCACGCCGCCCGCGGGAGCAAGGATATAATACCAGCCGTTGTAATGATAGAATTTCGGTCCTTCCATGGTAGGCGCGATCTGCTCCCCGTCGAAGATCACGACCGGTTCACTCAGAAGGCGCGTACATGCCGGATCAATCTCCGCGAGCGCCAGCCGGTGCTTGATCCCGCAGCGGCTCCTGGCAAATGCGAACACCATATACGCCCGCCCGTCGTCGTCCCACAGCGGGCAGGGATCGATCCACCCCTTCGACTCGCAGAGGCAGTTCAGCTCAAACTTCCCGTACGGATCGTCCGAGCGCGCCACGAAGATTCCCTCGTCCGGCAGCGGCACAAACACATAGAACGTCCCTTCGTGGAAACGGATGGACGGCGCCCAGGTTCCGGAGCCGTGGGACGGGCGGTCATATTTTTCAAAAGGCAGGGACCGCACGCAGTAATTGATGATCTCCCAATGTACCAGATCCTTCGAATGCAGCAGCGGCACCCCCGGAAGATAGGTAAAGGAGGA
>CAYYHX010000226.1:0-1561 GCA_964471835.1 uncultured Hungatella sp. | reverse complement strand
TCCCAGTGGTCCACGCCGTCGATATCCACCGGCTCCCCGAGGCAGCCGGCCAGCTCCACATCATTCAGAATCACATTCTTCGCGTTGCGGATGAAAATGCCTTTCCCCGCCATCGGCTCGCAGCCGGTCATCATGGCCGCCTCCCCCGCCTCCGGGTTCTTAGCGAAGCAGATGCGCACATGCTCCATCACGACCTGCTCGATCTTCGACTCCGGCAGCCCGTAGAAATAGATCCCCGCCACATGGCAGTCGTTACAGGTCACATTGCGGATCTCCACATTCCCCACCCGCGGCGTCCGGTCGTCCACCGGCAGCGCCTCCTTCGTAGCCACATACTCCGATTTACCGTCCGGCCCGCAGTAATAGAAACTGTTGATCACGAACGCCGAGCGGACGCCGTCCATTTTAATATGGTCAAATACGATTCCCCGCAGGTAGGAATCCTTGCCGCGCCCGCGCCGGGTCTTCACGCGCAGCCCGCGGTCCGTCTCCACGAAATGGCAGTTGCTGATGTGGATCCGGTCCACGCCCGCCGCGATCTCGCTGCCGATCGTGACGCCGCCGTGGCCGCGCTCCATCAGGCAGTGATGCACCCGGATGTCCCGCGAAGGGACGCCGTACGTCCGTCCCATATAGTATTTGCCGGATTTGATGGCAATGCAGTCGTCGCCCACGGAGAAATGAACCCCGGCAATCTCCACGTCCGTGCAGGATTCGGGGTCGATGCCGTCCGTGTTGTGCGAGTCGGCCGGCGACTGGATGTGCAGATCGTAGAACCGCACCTGTTCGGAAAAATACGGATGCAGGTTCCAGGACGGCGAATTCTTCACCGTGACGCCCGTAACCGTCATGTCCCTGCAGTGATTGAAAAACATCGCCCGCGGCCGCGCCGGACCGCCCGCGATATACGCCTTGTTCCACCAGTTCGTGAAATCCGCGCGCCCGTCCAGGATTCCCTCGCCGCAGATCGTCACGTGTTCCACATACAGGCCCGTAATCAGGCTGGCATAGGTGTCAAGCGGATCGCCCTCCCAGGTCGCCGGAAGGTATTCCGAAGTCTCGTCGTAGCTCTCGATCCGCCCCGGCAGCACCGGCAGCTTCTCCTTATCCGGAATCGCCGCCAGCACCGCGCCCGCGCCCAGCTCCAGCGTAAGGCCGCTCTTCAAGAAAAGGTGCGTAAAGCGGAACACGCCCTCCGGCACATACACGCGGCTGTCCTCCGGGCAGGCGAGGATCGCCGCCTGGATAAATGCGGTATCGTCCGTCACGCCGTCGCCGCGCGCGCCGAAATCGCGCACGTTAAGGGTGACAAATTCCCGGCGCGTGCGCGCGCTGACCGGTTCGGAGAGCCGGCCGTCCCGTCGGATGCGCAGCTCATACGCCGTATCCGGAACCAGCCCGCGAACCGTCTCCACCGTCTTAGCGGACGTCAGGCGCGGCTCCCCGTTGACCAGCAGCTCGTACTCCGCCGTCGTATAATCCGCGTCCTCATCCATCACCTGGATGACAATGCTCCGAAATGTTTCCGCCAAGACCCGAATCATGCTTTCCATCGCTCCCC
>CAYYHX010000225.1:1339-3459 GCA_964471835.1 uncultured Hungatella sp. | reverse complement strand
CGCTCTTTCCGCCGCCCTTCTTCGGCGCCCGCCGGATCCGGTACGCCTCCTTCGAATAGCGGGAGCCGCGGCATTCCGGACACGGAATATCCACGTCGGGCAGGAACTGCACGTCCAGGCTGATCGAGCCGGTTCCGTCGCAGACCGAGCAGCGCAGCTTTCCGGTATTGTAAGAGAAATCCCCCGCTTTCAGCCCTTCATGTCTCGCGTCCTCCGTCCTCGCGTAGACCTTGCGGAGCTCGTCATGTACGTCGGCGTAGGTGGCGACCGTGGAGCGGACGTTGATCCCGATCGGCGCGGCGTCGATCAGCTTGACCTGCCGGATGCCGTCCGCGAACACGGACTTCACATGCTCCGGCAGCTTCCCGCCGTCCGCCAGACTCCTGAGCGCGGGGACCAGGCTTTCCAGCACCATCGTGGTCTTGCCGGAACCCGACACGCCGGTCACGACGGTCAGGCGGCCCTTCGGGAAATCGACTTCCAGGGGCTGAACGGTATGGATCGGGCCGGTGGACAGATGGATCGTTCCCTGCGCAAACAGCTCCTTGGGCGGAACCTCGCTCTTTCCGTGCGCCGCCGACCGGCCGGCCAGGAAGGGGCCGATCCTGGAGTCCGGATTCTCTTCGATCTGCGAGATCTCCCCTTCGGCGATGACGCGGCCCCCGGCGGCGCCGGCCTCCGGCCCCATCTCGATCAGCCAGTCCGCGTGGGAGAGAATCATGGTATCGTGATCCACCAGGATCACCGAATTCCCATCCGCCACCAGATCGTCCATCACGCCGGTCACGCCCTCGATGTTGCGCGGATGCAGGCCGATGGACGGTTCGTCCAGCACATACAGCACGCCGGTGGTGCGGTTGCGGACGGCGCGCGCGAGCTGCATCCGCTGCCGCTCTCCGGTGGAGAGCGTGGACGCCTCGCGGTCCAGGGTCAGGTAGGACAGGCCCAGATCCATCAGACGTTTCGCGGCATGCTGAAAAGACTCGCAGATGCTCTCTGCCATCGGCCGCATCGCGTCCGGCAGGGAGGCCGGTACGCCGTCCACCCAGCGGGTCAGGTCCAGAAGCGTCATCCGGCAGGCTTCCGCCAGTGAAATGCCGCGAAGCCTCGGCGCGCGCGCCGCCTCCGATAAGCGGCTGCCGCCGCATTCCGGACACGGGCCTGTTTTCAGGAATTTCTCCACGCGCCTCATCCCTTTCTCATCCTTCACATGGGAAAGGGCATTTTCTACCGTGTAAACGGCGTTAAAATAGGTGAAATCCATCTCGCCGGCGGTGTTGGTCTTTTCATTGTGGTAGAGCAGATGGTATTTATTCGCCGGCCCGTGGAATACCAGGTCTTTCTCCCGCTCCGTCAGATCCCGGAACGGCACATCCGTGCGCACGCCGAGATGATCGCGGGCGATATCCTTCATCAGCGACCACATGAGCGTCTGCCACGGCGCTACCGCGCCCTCGTCGATGGTGAGGGAATCGTCGGGCACCAGTGTGGATTCATCCACCGTCCTCACCGTCCCCGTCCCGTCGCAATGGCGGCAGGCGCCGGTGGAATTGAAGGACAATTCTTCCGCGCCCGGGGCGTAAAACCGCTCGCCGCACTCCGGACACACCAGTTCCTTCCCGGCCGCCACGAGAAGCGTCGGCGGCAGGAAATGCCCGTTCGGGCAGCGGTGCGATGCCAGCCGCGAGAACATCAGCCGCAGGCTGTTGAGCAGTTCCGTCCCGGTTCCGAACGTGCTGCGGATCCCCGGCACGCCCGGACGCTGCCGCAGGGCGAGGGCCGCCGGAACATAGAGAACTTCATCGACTTGCGCTTTCTCCGCCTGCGTCATGCGCCGTCTTGTATAGGTAGAGAGCGATTCCAGATAGCGCCTCGACCCTTCCGCGTACAGGACGCCCAGCGCGAGGGACGACTTTCCCGAACCGGAGACGCCCGCGATGCCGACGATCCGGTTCAGCGGGATGTCTACATCGACATTTTTCAGATTGTGTACCCGCGCCCCGCGCACTTCTATGTGGGACGGCGCTTTCATTTTCTCCATCATCTCTATCTCATTCCTTCCATAACCATCACGCACCCGCACAGCGGGCGGCTTCACGCCGGGCACGTTTCCTCTTCGT
>CAYYHX010000225.1:0-1239 GCA_964471835.1 uncultured Hungatella sp. | reverse complement strand
CAGTGTCTTCCGGTCCTCGTCGATATGCTTCAGCCCTATGTAATCCTCCGTATCGGTAGGCAGCGCCTTCTTCTTCAGACGCTTGTTCACCGCCTCCGCCGTCAGCTGGCTGATCACCGCGAAGGTCGGCACGCCGATGATCATGCCCACCGGCCCCAGGATCCCGCCGAAGAAAAGGATCGAAAACAGCACCCAGAAACTGGAAAGCCCCGTGGTATTCCCAAGGATCTTCGGTCCCAGGATATTGCCGTCAAACTGCTGGATCAGAAGGATCAGCACCAGGAAGATCAGGCACTGTTTCGGACTTACCAGCAGCAGGAGCAGCGCGCTCGGGATCGCGCCGATGAACGGTCCGAAGAACGGTATGATATTCGTCACGCCGACGATCACGCTGATCAGCATCGTATACGGCATCTTAAGAAGGCTCATGATCAGGAAGGTCAGGATGCCGATGATCAGGGAGTCGATCAGCTTGCCCACGATAAAGCCGCCGAATATCTTGTGGACGAAACGGCATTTCTCCACCAGTTCATTTGCGAAGCCAAGCGGAAACAGGCCGTAGGCAATCTTCTTCGCCTGCGCAATCAGCGTACCCTTGATGTTCAGCAGATAGATCATGACGATGAGGCCAAGCAGGGTGTTCTTTGTCACATTGACCACCCCCATGATGCCGGAATAGACGCCGCTCAAGGCGGTTTCGAGGTTCGGCATCCAGTTGGCGGTGGAGCGGACCCATTCCATCAAACGATCCACGACATGCTGGTAGGCTTCCATGACCGCCGCCTCCACCTCGGGATTGTTTGCGAAAATGCTTTCGAGCCAGCTGGAAATCTGCTGGACGTAGGACGGAACGGAACTCACGATACCCATGATGCTCTCGACTACGGCCGGGATGATCATGGAGATCAGACCGATGACGATCGCCCCCAGAAAGATCAGGCTGCCGACGGTAGACAGGGCCTTGGCTAAGGAGGTCCGCCGCTCCTCCTTCTTCACGGCCTTCGCAAACAGCTTCTCCAGCCAGCCGGCCAGCCGGTTATAGACCGGGGACATCAGATAGGCCAGGATGACGCCGTAGGTGATGGGAGCCAGAACCTGATTGACCATACCGATGACCCCCCGCACCGTATCCCAGCGCACAAGCGCCAGCGCTACCAGGATGCATGCCACAATCACCAGAAATGCCGTTACACCCCACCGGATGTATTTGCTGTATTCATGATTCTTCATCTGTATGCC
>CAYYHX010000224.1:0-3466 GCA_964471835.1 uncultured Hungatella sp. | reverse complement strand
CCGCGGCACCCACAGCCGCACGCACAGGGTGCGGACGCTGATCTGCGTGACCGTCGCCAGCAGCACTACCGTCATCCTGCCGAGCCCGCGGAAATATCCCTGGATGGCATTCGTGATGCACGGCATGATGAAAAGCCACGCTTTCACCGACAGATATGACGTCCCCATGGCAATCATCTCCACACTGCCGTCCGGTGTCAGGAACCGCATCAGCGGCTCCCGAAACAGCAGCGTCAGCCCGCAGACAATGGGAAAATAAGCAAGCGCCACCAGCAGCCCTTCCGACAGCGACCGGCGGACGCGGTCCCATTTCCCCGCCCCGCGGTTCTGCGCGGCACAGGTCATGATGCCGCTTCCGATGCTCTGCGCGGGGATACAGGCAAAATCATCCACCCTGCACACGGCATTAAACGCGCCGATCGCCGTGACGCCCTGCAGGTTGACCGTACTCTGGATCAGCACTTTCCCGACTGGCTGCGCCGCCTGCTGCAGCGCCGTCAGGAAACCGTTCTTCGCCGTCTCAGCCAGAAGCGCCCTGTCCACAGCCAGATCGCGCCGTCCCAGACTGAGAAGCGGGATCCGGCGCCGGATCCAGATCATGCACAGCGCCGCGGAAACTGCCTCCGAAACCGTCGTCGCCCAAGCCGCTCCCGCCACTCCCATACGCAGGCCGCGGATCAACGCAAGGTCGAGAAGCACATTCAGGACGCAAGAAAGCGCCAGAAACAGGACCGGTGTCTGCGAATCCCCGATGCTCCGCATCGCGTGCGAAAGGATGTTGTACTGAAAGGTGAACAGGAAGCCGATAAAAATGATCCGCAGATAGGAAACCGCCATGCCGAACGCCTCCGGCGGCGTATGGATCAGCCGCAGGATCGCCGGCGCCAGCAGGATCCCCGCCAGGAACACGATCAGGGAAAATGCCGTTCCGAAGATCAGGGTCGTGGAGAATTCCCGCTTCAGGGCGTCATAATCTTTCGCGCCATAGAATTTCCCCAGAATAACCGAAGCGCCGATGCCGATCCCCGACGCCCCCAGAACCATGATCGTCATCACCGGATTGGACGTACTGACGGCCGCCAGCGCATTTTCCCCCAGATTCTTACCGATGATCACGGAATCCGCCGCGTTATATGTCAGTTGGAACAGATTGCCGAGAATCATGGGAAATGCGTACCGGACCAGGTGCCGGCTGATGCTTCCCTGCGTCATGTCTCTCATACGTTCTTCATCCCTTCCTGATACGCTCCATACTCTCCCGGCGGCGATACGCCCTTCTGTCCACGGTGTCCCCGGGGCGGCTGTTTTATTATATGCTTAACCCGTTGATTTTACAAGTCTCCTGAAGCCGGAAAAATGAGCGTAAAAAATGAGATGCAGCAGTTCAGACGGCACATCTTCTTGCGCGACCGTTAGCCGCACGTTGGCCGCACAAGAAACAATCCGCTTGACAAACACTTCTTTCCGGCGCATAATAAATATACTTCTGTGGGAGTATATTTGGTAAAAGGAGATTATTGCCGGTGGAGATCTTGTATCACGGCTCAGAACATATCGTTGAAAAACCCGTTTACGGAGAAGGAAGAAAGCATAACGATTACGGGCAGGGTTTTTATTGTACCCGTGAAAAGGACATCGCGAGGGAATGGAGCGTTGACAAGGATCGTGACGGATATGTGAACTGCTATGAACTTGATGCAGACAGCATGACTGTACTTAATCTGGAACAGGACAGCTATACAACGCTTCACTGGCTCGGAATCCTGCTCGAAAACAGAACATTCAGCCTGGACAGTCCCTTGGAACGCGAGGCCAAACGATATATCCTTGAAAATTTCTCCGTACCATATCAAGAAGCGGACCTTATCATCGGCTATCGTGCGGATGACAGCTATTTTTCCTTTGCTCAGGATTTCATCAGCGGAGCCATCTCTTATCGTCAGCTGTCGGAAGCAATGAGACTCGGAAAACTGGGACTGCAGGTTGTCTTAAAAAGCCGGAGGGTATTCGACAGGATCAAATTCCTGTCTGCCGAAAATGTCATCTCTTCCGAATGGTATAAAAAGAGACAGCTTCGCGACCGTCTTGCAAGACAGAAGTATTCCGCCATGGATAAGGAAAAATGGATACGGGGAGACTTGTACATGGTGCAAATTCTTGAGGAGGAGATACGAAATGGAGATCCGCGCCTACGATAAAACCTATTTAAGATGCGCCATGAAGAATATGGGCGATATGCTGGACTATGCCGTAAATACATTGGGATATACATTATCAGACTTTTACAACCTATTTTTAACTTCAAACCTCTCGGCTTTATTCGCATCCGGAGACGCCAAAACGGTTGCCGGAATGTCCGGAATTGAACTCGCCCTTATTGTTGCGGGAAATGAATACGCAGAAGCAGAGTCAGCAAACGGAAAATCTCCGGAATATTGGACCGGATGGGTTCTGGCCTATTATCAGTGGAAAACAGGTCTTTCCTTCGGTGAGATCGAAGACATGATTCCGATTGAAGAGATCCGCCAGATGTATCACCCGTATCACGAAATGGATATCACACAGTTTTCGGACAGACTTGATACCTGCTACCTGGCAAAACACCGGGATTCAAGACTAAAGCAGATTCGAAAGAAAAGAGACCTGACACAGAAAGAAACAGCCGGACTGTCCGGTGTGCCTCTGAGGACCCTTCAGCAATATGAACAAAGAAAGAAAAATATCAACAAAGCGCAGGCAGTCTATGTCGTCTCTCTGGCAAAAACACTGGACTGCAGGATTGAAGATATTCTCGAACCATGTGAGCACACAACAAGCCGATCGGTAGATACCGGTTGTCCAAAATGACCGGCATATCCCGGTCTGCGCTTTCAAAGATGTCCCGGAAACAGACTACATTATCCTTAGCGGCAATGGAACGCATGAGGAAATGCTTTGCCGCAGACAAGCCCTGTTATTGGAAAAGCGTGTACCCGGCCAATGTGTCGGGTACACGTTTCCTTATCGTGTGATGCGGTTCTTTTCCGTTTTACTCGCATACTTCCGGCTTTCCGGCAGACTGCCTCGCGCGGACGGTTTCACTCCGTTCGGAGTCCTGCTCGGACGGCCTCTCTCCGGACAGCCGTGTTTTGGCGGCCTTATTCCAACAGCGCCGCGCATAGCTTCCGGCTTTCCGACGGACTGCCCCGTGCAGACGGTTTCACTCCGTCCGGAGTCCTGCTCGGACGGCCTCTCTCCGGACAGCCGTGTTTTTGCGGCTTTACTCCGACAGCGCCGCGCACAGCTTCCGGCTTTCCGACAGACTGCCCCCGAGTGGACGATTTTACTCCAGCCGGAGTCCTGCTCGGACGCCTCACTCCGGGCAGCCCTGTCTGAGCAGCTTTACTCCGGCAGCCCTGTCTGAGCAGCTTTACTTCGGCAGCCCTGTTTGAGCAGCTTTACTCCCGGCAGCCCTGTTTGGGCGGCC
>CAYYHX010000223.1:0-3473 GCA_964471835.1 uncultured Hungatella sp. | reverse complement strand
GAGCTGGAACAACAGGTGTGCCGGAAGGTCTCGAAGCCGGAACGAGAGGTAAGTCAGAAGGAACCGAATCCAGAATGGCAGGTGCGGCAGAAAGGAGCCGATCCGGGCAGACTCCGGCGGAGCGGATATCGCACTGCCGGCCGGACGAGTCCGTTCAGACACTGGCGGACAGCCCGTCAAGGCAGTCAGATGACGGGAATGGTTCTGCGAAGACTATGGCGGGAACGGGAGATGTTCCGAACGACAGGAAATCACGTCCCGCTTTTATGAAAGATAAAATGACGGTCAATCCCAACCGCACCGAATACGGCGACGGCCGGGCGGAGATCTACGACATGGGACTGTTCGATGAGCAGGGGAACCTGACGAATCTGCTCCTGAAAGGTGAGCATTTCACGATTCGGGAGAAGATCCGTTTCCACGCGCCGATCCAGACTCCCATCTTCACCTATACGATTCGGGATAAGAAGGGAACTGACCTGACAGGCACCAACACGATGTACGAGGGAACGGACATCCGGCCGGTGAAAGAGGGCGACGAATATGAGGTTTCCTTTACACAGAAAATGACTCTGCAGGGTGGCGAATACCTTCTGAGCATGAGCTGCACCGGATTCGAACAGGGGGAGCACGTCGTCTATCACCGGCTCTACGATGTGCTGAGCCTGACCGTGATCTCGAACAAGAATACGGTGGGCGTCTACGATATGGAATCTGAGGTGGAGGCAGAGAAGAAGACCGTCCGGGCGGAAACAGGCAGCGGCATGAAAGGATAACTATGAGAGAAGAAAGAGAAAAGGAACGATCGGAAATTGAGCGCAGGCTTCTGGGACTGATCAAGACCTATGGCGCCGATACGAAGACGATTCTGGGCGCAAATCCCAGGCTGGAGTATCTCTATGCCCTTTCTCCCCAGCGGGAGAATCTGCTGGAATGGTATCCGTTCCGCGGCGAGGGAACGCTTCTCCAGGTGGGATCCGATTTCGGCGCGCTGACTGGGCTTTATGCCAGAAGGGTATCACGGGTGGATGTAGTCGATCCGTCCTGGGCCAATCTGGAAATCAGCCGTCTGCGCCACAGCGGACGGGACGGTCATAAGAATATTAACTATATACAGGGAACCTTGGAGGAATACCGCTCCCAGTCGAAGACGCTCTATGATTATGTGGTGCTGATCGGCGACATGGAGCAGAATGAATTAAGCGATGCGGAATACGAGGCCCGGATCGGGATTGCGAAGTCTTTCCTGAAAGCAGACGGTGTGCTGATCGCGGCGGTCTGCAATCCATTTGGCGTCAGATACTGGGCCGGTGCGGCGAGGGATGAGCACTGCCTGTCTAAAAATGATCTGATCTGTCAGCTTGCGGGCGGCGGAGAGGCCGGATGTCTGGAATTCTATTATCCAATGCCGGATTACCGGCTGCCGGCGGTTATCTACTCCGACGCCTATCTTCCGCGGGAGGGCGATCTGACCGATACGATTATCGCCTATGATTTTCCGGAAGTATCTTTCATGAATATGGGCGCGTCCTACGATCTGGCGGTGCGGGAAGGAAGATTTGACCAGTATGCCAACGCTTACCTGGCGGTCTGGCAGCGCGGCGGCAGCAGGAAACTTCAGCAGAACGGTCTCCAGTATATGAAGTATAACCGCATCCGCCGGGAAGAATTCCAGTTAAAGACAGGGATCCTGGGCGGCGCGGATGGCGTGAACCGACGGGTGGAGAAAAGCGCGCTGACGGAGGAAGGAAAGGAGCATATCCGTTATTTTACTTCGCAGTATGAAGCGTTGGAATCCCAGCATAAGTATCTGAAATACCTGCGGGGAAATGTGAGTTCCGACGGTGCGGCAGTGGAATTCCCCTATCTGACCGGCCGGACCCTGGCGGCGCGGCTGACCGATGAGATCGCGAATGGCCAGGCCCCGTTTGAGCTGATTCGGCAGAGTATCGATGTACTGCTGGCGTCAGAGCCGGACGATATCGAATTCTTCGTTCCGACAGAGGAATTTGCGCGTGTGTTCGGCGAGGAAGAGATGGCGGCTCTTGCCGGAACAGCAGTTATGGAGCCGGCATCGGGCAGCGGTGCCGCGCCTGGCGAAACGGTCGCCGAAACATCTGCTGCCGGGGAATATGCGCCGGATGAAGCGGCCTTTTCTGCGGGATTCGCACAGGGTAAAGACGCCGTTGCTGACGATGGTGCCGGTGCCGTTCCGCCTGTCGAAACAGCCGCCGGAACGTCTGCCGCGGGATCTCTGCCCGGCGAGAACTACGGTACCGCGTCTGTCGAAACGGTCGCCGAAACATCTGCTGCCGGGGAATATGCGCCGGATGAAGCGGCCTTTTCTGCGGGATTCGCACAGGGTAAAGACGCCGTTGCTGACGATGGTGCCGGTGCCGTTCCGCCTGTCGAAACAGCCGCCGGAACGTCTGCCGCGGGATCTCTGCCCTGCGAGAGCGGCGATGTCGCGCCTGTCGAAACAGCCGCCGGAACGTCTGCCGTGGGATCTCTGCCCGGCGAGAGCTACGATGCCGCGCTTGGCGAAACGGCCGCCGAAACATCTGCCGCCGGAGAATCCGTGTCCGGCCTGCCATGCTTCCGGGTTTCGAACATCGACCTGCTGCTTGAAAATGTGCTGCTGACCGGCGACGGCAACTACTGCCTGGATTACGAATGGGTCTTCGATTTCCCGATACCTATCGACTTTATCCGCTACCGGATTCTTCTCTACGCCCACCGGCAGTTTAAGAGCCTGCTGGACGGCTTCGATACGGCAGGCGAGTGGCTGGAAGCGTTCGGCTTCTCGCCGGAGGAGCAAACGCTTTACGGCGCCATGGAGAACCATTTCCAGTATTATGTCCATGGGGAGAACCAGGCCATCTATGAGAGCAATTATCTGGTGACGCAGCGTACTGTAAAAGATATTGAGGAAATGGAGGAAAGGATCCGGCGTCTGAATCAGGAACTTGATTACGAACAGACGAAGGTGGACCTTGCGCAGAAGAAGATTGAGCGTCTGAACGCCCGTATCCAGGAACGGGATGCCACGATCAGCAAGATGACGGAGATCAAGCGGCTGACGGACAATCATGTGACAAACCTAGAGAATATCATAAAGGATCTGCGCCACGAGATCGACGAGATAAGCAAAACCCTGACGTATCTGAACAGCCACGAGGCGTTTCTTTCCAGGATACGCCGCCGGTTGGGGGAGAAATTTAACGCGAAATACCCGAAAGGGTCGCCGCAGAGGAAACGGATCCATCTTATGAAAGAATATCTGCTGCATCCGATCCGCTCCTGCCGGTTCTACCATACAGAGGAAGGCAGGAATCTGTTGGATGGCGAGACGGAGATCGGCGATCTGTACCGGGAACACCGTGATCTGGTGTTTTCGCCGGCGGAACAGCCGGAGGTATCGGTTATCATTCCGTGCTATAACCAGGTCAGCTATACCTACGCCTGCCTGCTTT
>CAYYHX010000222.1:0-3476 GCA_964471835.1 uncultured Hungatella sp. | reverse complement strand
TGATGTCTCCTTTTCGCGTAATTTTCGTACAAGAACAGAGGTCTATCTTAACGAGGTGGCGGCAATTCAGACGAACCGTCCGAACCGCTGCGTGTGACGATAACCGGCGAACCGATCAGGCGGAAGGACGAAGCGCAGCAACAGCGCCCGATACCTTTTCATGCACGCATGATAGCATAAAGCGCATTCAGATGCAAGCACAAAGTTGCCGGAGAGGGGAAACAGGATGTCGCTCACGGGGGTAAACAAAGCCGCCAAGGGACACCTGAACCGGTTTCCTGTGTTTCAAAGCATCGTCCGGAGAATCCCTGCGGAACCCGAAAACAACGCTGTTATTTTTAGCACTTTTATCATTTTGATCCTGCTTTGCTGTTTACAGTCGGACACACTTTGATGTACAATAAAGGGCGGAGGACCAGCCTGAGACGCAGGAACTGAGACTGTCGGATTCGTATGAATTAAAATGTGGGGATGCGGCGAAATGCGGAGAGCCTGCATTGGAATGCATCGCCCGTGTGGTGAACATCAACTACGGCCGCAATCAGGAGATGATGGCGCAGTGCCGTGTGCTGGATGAATACGTATGGCTGGTCAACCGCATTCGGAAGTATTGTACGGATGGTCTGACGCTGGAAACGGCGGTAGAAAAGGCCGTGGATGACGGCATCGGGGAAGACATCCTGGCGGATATTCTCACGAAGAACAGGGCGGAGGTAACCGAGATGATACTGGAAGAATATGATGAGGAGTTCCATATCCGTTCCGAGAAGAAACTGAGTTACAGCGAAGGCGAGAAGGCCGGTGTCGCTGGCGGAATCTGCGATATGCTTGATGAGATATGCATCCTCCCGGAAGCATGGCGTAAGCGGATCATGGCGGAGGATGATCTCTCCACTCTCAAGGCATGGCTGAAAATTGCCGGACGTGCGGAAAGTCCGGATGAATTTCTTGTGAAGGCCGGGCTGAAATAAAAGGAAGATGGCATCGTATTTACAAGAAAATGCTTACCGGGTATAATGGGGAAAAAGATTGCGGTGCAACCCGCATTTTTCAGAAAGGACAGACAGATTATGAAATCATCCGCAGAACTGCGCACGCTGCTGCGCTCCATCGACCATAGAAGCTATCCGGCTTACAAATCCCTGGCCGGAATCTATCAGTTCGCAAACTACACGCTGGCCATCGACCATGTGCAGGGAGACCCGTTTGCCTCGCCGTCCAGCCTGCACGTTGAAATCCTGCACAGGGACGCCGGCTTCCCCGCTGCCTACTTTGACCGGGACTATGTGCGCACCGCCCTGCAGGACTACCTGACACGGCGCATGGAAGAACAGTTCTCCGCTTATAATTTTAAGGCGAAAGGCTCCGGCAAAAGCGGCCTTCTGGCCATCAGCCGCTGCGGGCAGGAAGTGCTGGCCCGCACCGCCTGCGAGATTACGCCGCAGAAGATCATCGTGCGCTTCCATGTCGGCTTTCCAGCGTTCGGGCGCACGATCAACGCCGGAGAACTCGACCGGATTCTTTTTGACTTCCTTCCCCGCTGCGTAGAAAACGGCTGCTTCATGCGCCGCCAGGACGCAAAGAAACTGCAGGCCGCCATCGACCTGGCCGAAGACCAGGAGGCGATCCGCCGCTATCTGCGTGACCATCAGCTGGTGGCTTTCGTCGCCAACGGCGCCGTCCTGCCGCGCAAAAGCGGCGTTTCTGACCTGCCGATGAGCGGCAGCGTGCCGTTCGTCTCTCCCGCATCCATGGAGATCGGCATCACGCTGCCCCATGCCGGGGAGATCCGCGGCATGGGCGTCCGACGCGGCATTACATTGATCGTCGGGGGCGGCTATCACGGCAAATCCACGCTCCTCGAGGCGCTGCAGATGGGCGTCTATAACCATATCGCCGGGGACGGCCGCGAGTATGTCATCACCGACGATACCGCCGTGAAACTGCGGGCCGAGGACGGGCGCTCGATCCGGAATGTAGATATCTCCATGTTCATCCGTGACCTGCCGAACAAAAAAGACACCGTCCGCTTCTCCACCGAGGACGCCAGCGGCAGCACCTCCCAGGCGGCGGGCGTGATCGAGGGCGTCGAGGCCGGAACCGGTCTGTTCCTGATCGATGAGGACACATCCGCGACGAATTTTATGGTTCGGGACGAATTCATGCAGCAGGTGGTCAGCCGCAGCCAGGAGCCGATCACGCCGTTTCTCGAACGTGCCAGGGATCTGTATGAAAAGGCTGGCGTCTCCACGATCCTCGTGGCCGGAAGTTCCGGCGCGTTCTTCTACATCGCGGACACGATCCTGCAGATGGACTGTTACAGGCCGGTGGACATCACGGAACGCGTGAAGAAACTCTGCGGCGAACATACGGCCCCGCGCACGCAGGCGCCGGATTTCGCGGTTCCGTCCTTTGCGCGCGTCATAACCACGCGGCGAGGCGGCGCGTCCCGTGCGAACCGGGAACCCGGAGGCGACAGGCGGGAAGAACGCGCCGGCCGCGACCGCGGCAAGATCAAGTCCTTCGGCATGGATTCCTTCTCCATCGACCATGAAACCGTCGATATGCGTTATGTGGAACAGCTTGCCGATTCCGAACAGATGACGGCGCTGGCCTATCTGTTACGGTATGCCACAGAACAGGTTCTCGATGGCCGCAAAACCGTGCAGCAGGCAGTAAAGCAGGTCTATGACACGCTGCTTCAGAAGGGCTGGGAGCCGTTCTGCTCCTCCTATGTGCCGTGCGGGCTGGCGAAACCGCGGATTCAGGAATTATACGCCTGCATCAACCGGTTCCGCGGGTAGCGCATAGCCACAAGATATTGCGGCGGCATTACTCCTGTTCTTCTCATCCGGCTGGCGTAGTTTCCGTTCCAGCCGGCGCGGGATGTCTATTAGCCATCCCGCGCTGCCTGTCGCCGAAACATCTCGTCCCATCCATTCGATGTCCACAGGTTTTCGAACAGGATTCTACGCATCCTATAGCAACTGTTCGGAACTTTCACGAACTTTCACCCGTTCGGAACATGCGTCACCACTCTCTCTTGATTTCTTCTTCCTTCACCCCGTAACTGTACAGGAACTCCCGCAGGTCATCATCCGTGCGGATAAACATCAGCTCGTCAAACTTGCCCGTAGCCGTGTCCTTAAAGCCCGCCACCTTCTCCCCGTTGCAGATACTGGCGCGGATCACCGGAATCTTCCCGGTCTTATCGTAATCCGACGACGGTTTCGCATGCATTCGAAACATTTCTCTGCCCCCTTCTCTTATATCCTTATCTTATAAAATGTAACCGTTCCGGATATCATTCCTGCAGAAAATATTCAATCGCCTTCAGCGCATTCTCCTTATTCGGCGGGGCACCGAACGCGCAGAGGATCACCCGGTCC
The DNA here is from genome assembly GCA_964471835.1 of uncultured Hungatella sp. Taxonomy (GTDB): domain Bacteria; phylum Bacillota; class Clostridia; order Lachnospirales; family Lachnospiraceae; genus UBA3402. The sequence continues at coordinate 87 of CAYYHX010000222.1, read as the reverse complement.
GCGCTCGTCGTCACATACTGCTTAATCACCGGGCTGTCCGTGATATCGATGCCGTATTCCAGAACCTCGCCGACCTCCGTGACATTC
>CAYYHX010000221.1:0-3526 GCA_964471835.1 uncultured Hungatella sp. | reverse complement strand
TCCGGAGGATCGTTATGCCCATGACTTTACAGGAAAAATACATGAAAGCGGCCATCCGTGAGGCAAAAAAAGCGCAGGCGCTGGGCGAGGTACCCATTGGCTGCGTGATTGAGCATGAGGGAAAGATCATCGGCCGCGGCTATAACCGGCGCATGACCGATCACTCGGCCCTGGCGCATGCGGAAATCATCGCCATCCGCAGGGCCTGCCGAACCATGGGGGACTGGCGTCTGGAAAACTGTACCCTGTATGTGACGCTGGAGCCCTGCCCGATGTGCGCCGGGGCTATCGTCCAGGCACGGATTCCGAACGTCGTCATAGGCTGCAGGAACCCGAAAGCGGGCTGCGCCGGGTCTGTCCTCGATCTCCTGCATGAACCCGGATTTAACCATCAGGCTAAGACAGAGTACGGCGTGCTGGGAGAGGAGTGCTCGCAGATGCTGACGGCGTTCTTCAAGGCGCTGCGGGCCGCAAAAACGGCAACGGAGTCCGATGATTCTTCCTAAAACTGTGCTTCACGGAGCGGCGCTTTCCTAAGCAATGTTTCCTAAAATGTCGCTTCGCGGAACGCCGCGATTCTGCAGTAAGTCAAGAGCCTGCCGTTCCCTCCGGCACACTCAAGCCCCAGAAAGCAACCGTTACTCTCCGCTCCGTCCCGCGCCCCATTCTTTCTCAAAACTTCTTCCATGTATCCGCCGACAGCAGCACCAGCAGCGGGAAAATCTCCAGACGGCCCGCCAGCATATCGAAAATCATCACCAGCAGCGAGCGATCCGAAAACACGGAGAAATTTGCCGCCGGCCCCACCAGCGAGAGGCCCGGTCCGATGTTATTGATGGTGGCCGCCACCGCCGTAAAATTTGTCACCAAATCCAGGTTGTCAATCGACAGGAGCAGCACGGAAAGCGCAAAAATGACAAAATAGGCCGCGACGAAGACATTGGTCGCCCGCACCACCTCGTGATCCACGCTCTTGCCGTCTACCTTCACCTTGAGTACCGCGTCCGGCTGCAGGTACGTCGCGATCTCCTTCCGGATCGTCTTAAACAGGATCATGATCCTCGACACCTTGATGCCGCCGCCGGTACTGCCGGAACAGGCGCCGATGAACATGATCATCACGAGTACCGTCCGCGACACTTCCGGCCACAGGTTAAAATCGACCGTTGAATAACCGGTGGTCGTGATGATGGACGCCACCTGGAACGATGCCTGCTGGAATGCTTTCAGCAGGCTGTCAAATACGCCGTAATGCCACAGATTTGCCGTGACAAGCAGGATCGCCGCCAGAATGATTCCCAGATAGACCCGCACTTCTTCCATTTTGAAGGCCGTACTGGCCTTGTGGAAAAGGAGGAAGAAATACGCATTGAAATTCACGCCGAACAGAATCATAAATATGGTAATGACTACCTGATTATAGACCGAATAGCTGGCGATGCTGTCGTTGCGCACGCCGAAACCGCCGGTTCCGGCTGTACCGAAGGACACGGTCAGCGCGTCAAACAGAGGCATCCGCCCCAGAAGCAGCAGGCACACCTGCAGCACCGTCAACGCGATATAGATGACGTACAGAATCTTTGCCGTGGCCTGAACCTTGGGAACCAGACGGCTGACCGACGGACCCGGGCTTTCCGCTTTCATCAGGCTCATGTGGAACCCTCCGCTCATCGGCAGAAGCGTCAACAGGAACACCAGCACGCCCATTCCGCCGATCCAGTGGGTAAAACTGCGCCAGAACAGAATGCTTTTCGGCAGCGGTTCCACCGCGGGCAGGACGCTGGCCCCGGTCGTCGTAAAACCGGACACCGACTCGAACAGCGCCTGGATCGGGTCCGGAATCGCACCGCTTAAGACAAATGGCACCGCCCCCATCACGCTGATCACCAGCCAGCACAGAGCCACGGTCACAAACCCCTCGCGCGCGAAGAACATGGCATTGTCGGGACGTTTCCGGCGCACGAGCAGCCCCAGAACAATGCAGGCCAGCACAGAAACTGCCAGCGACCAGAACGCCGGCTCCCCATAGATCACAGCCACGACACAAGAAGGCGCCATCAGCGCTCCTTCCAGAATCAGAGTCTGGCCCACGATATACCGGATAATCGAATAATTCATAGCACACACCACCTATTTTGCCAGGATATCATCGATGTCCCGCAGTCCTTTCTGCGTCGTGACGATAACGACCGTATCGCCGGGCCGGATGCTGTCCTGGCCCTTGGGAATGATCACGCTGCCATTGTGGTTGATGCTGCAGACCAGAAGGTCTTTCTTCAGGCGCCGGCTCAGCTGCGCAAGGGTCATATTGGCCACAAGACTGTCCGACGTCACGGAAAACTCCAGCGCCTCGGCCCGGTTGTCCAGAATATGACAGAGCGTCTGGACGCTGCCGCCCACGGCATTCTGCAGGGCGCGCACATACTGGAGGATATTATCCGCGGTGATATACTTCGGATACACGACACTGCCGATATCGAGTTTCTGGATAATGCTGTCAAACGCCAGACGGTTCACCTTCGTCACCAGCTTGGCCTTCGTCCGGTCCTTGGCAAACTGGGACAGGAAAATATTCTCCTCGTCGATCGGCGTCAGGGACACGATGGCCTGCGCCGACAGAAAACCGGACTGCAGAAGAACCTTGCGGTCGGAGCCGTCCCCATTGATGACCGATACGCCCGGCAGCGCCTCGCACAGCGCCTCGCACCGGCTGCGGTCCCGTTCTACGATGCGGACGTCGATCTTCGACTCCTTTAGCTGCTGGGCCAGATAATAGCCCAGCGTGCCGCCGCCCACGATCAGCGCATTCTTCACGGGCCGGGTCGAGAACCCCAGATCGCGGAAGAACCGCTGGCAATCCGCGGGAGCCGCCACGATGGATACCAGGTCATTGTCCTGAAGCACGAAATCGCCGCGCGGAATCGCGATCATATCATCCCGCTCTACGGCGCAGATCAGCACCTTCGGCAGACGATCCGCCAGCGTGTACATCGGCTGGCCGCTCATATGGAATTCCGGAAGAAGCTTGAACTTCACGATCCGCACATTCCCCCCGGCGAAGGAGTCGATCTGAATCGCCAGCGGGAAGCGCAGCAGCATGGCGATCTCCTTGGCCGTCGTATATTCGGGATTAATGATCATGGAAATTCCCATGCTGTCTTTGATGAAATTGATGTCTTTCTGATAGACGGGATTGCGAACGCGGGCGATCGTGCGGCAATGGCTGACTTTGCGGGCCACCAGACAGCACAGCAGATTCAGCTCGTCAGATCCGGTCACGGCGATCAGCACGTCCGCCACGGCGACGTCAGCTTCCTCTAAGACACTGATGCTGGCGCCGTTGCCGGCGACACAGATGGCATCCACCTCTTCATTGAATTCGGAGAGTTTGCGAGCCTGGGTATCTACGATAACAATGTCATGGTTTTCTTCACTTAGCTGCTGAGCCAGAGCACGGCCGACTTTTCCGCAGCCGATGATGATGATTCTCATATAATTCTGAAAACCTCCGTGAATCACTGTACGC
>CAYYHX010000220.1:1870-3530 GCA_964471835.1 uncultured Hungatella sp. | reverse complement strand
TGCGGCGGGGATTGAACTCGGTGATCACAAACTCGATCTCCTGGCCCGCGAACTTATTCAGATCCCTCTCATAGACATCCGATACAAGGCTTGCCGGGATGAATACCCTTGCCTCATCCACGACGACGCTTAGGCCGCCGTCCAGCACCTGCGCCACCCGGGCGGTCAGAACCTCGTGATTGTTGAACGCCTCCTCGAGACGCTTATTGCCCCGGTCGGCCGCCAGGCGCTTATAGGATAAAGCCACCTGTCCGTCGCCGTCGTTGACCTTCACAACCTTGGCATCCAGCTCATCCCCCACATGAACCACGGATTTGAGATCCAGACCGGAATCGTTGCTGTACTCGTTCCGCGGAATGATACCATCTGACTTGTACCCGATATTCAGGACAATCTCATCGTCCTTCACATCGATAACCTTGCCGGTGACGACCTCTCCTGTACGTATTGTCTTAAATGACTCGTCCAACATCTGTTCAAAAGTTTTTTCGGACATAACTTTGAACCTCCTCGATAATTTTCTTTGGGGTTGACGCCCCTGCCGTAATACCTACGCTGCGCACAGAATCCACACTTTCAGGTGTTAAGTCGTCAAGTGTCTGAATGAAATGAGTGTTCTTACATTTCCTCTGGCAGATTTCATAAAGCTTGCGCGTGTTCGAACTGTACCTGCCGCCGATGACCAACATGGCGTCTACCTTCGAGGCAATCTGCTCCGCTTCCCTCTGCCGTTCCTCTGTTGCACTACAAATCGTATTTAGAACAATTATATCATAACCCTTTTTTGAAATTTTTTCAACTAATTCTTTAAAATTCTTGTAATGAAATGTTGTCTGCGACACAATACACAGCTTCCGGGTCCGATCGGACGGCAAACCGGCCAGATCTTCCTCTGATTTGACCGTCAAAGCGCCTTCCGGACACCAGCCGCGGATGCCCTCCACTTCCGGATGGGCGCTGTCGCCGATAATCACGATCATCCGTCCGGCCCCGCTCTGCTCGCGGACTATGTTATGGATCTTCTTCACAAACGGACATGTGGCATCCACCGTTTTCAGGCCCCGGCTCTGAAGCAGCTCATAGACCTGCGGACCCACGCCGTGGGAGCGGATGACGACCGTCCCCTCAGAAAGACCGGGAATCTCTTCCTCCGACACCGCCCGGACTCCCCGCCGCTCCAGCTCACGCACCACTTCTTCATTATGAATAATGGGTCCCAGCGTATAGATCGGCCCCGCGCCTGCCTCGATCTGCGCGTACACCAGTTCCATGGCCCGCTCCACCCCGAAGCAGAAGCCGGCGGTTTTCGCCGTGATCACTTCCATGTAATCTCCACCTCTCAGACGGCTGTATCTGCATGCGATTCAAACGCAAGCTGCCGCGGAAGACAACTACCGGCAAGACCGCAGCCTCACGCGTCTCAGATGTCAACCGCCGCGGAAGGCAGCCGGCCGGCATGATCGCAGGCCTCACGCGTCTCAGACGTCAACCGCCGCGGAAGGCAACTAGCGGACACGGCCTTTTCTTTACACACTTTAGACACTGACAACCCCGGGCAACAGCCGCCCGGCACAGTTTCTTCCTACGTCTCTGCCGTCAACTGCCGCGGGCGGCAGCCCGCGGGCCAGCGCCGCATCGATGATCGCACGGATCACCTCGT
>CAYYHX010000220.1:0-1770 GCA_964471835.1 uncultured Hungatella sp. | reverse complement strand
GCGGGCGGCAGCCCGCGGGCCAGCGCCGCATCGATGATCGCACGGATCACCTCGTCAACCGTCATCCCGGAGCTGTCCAGGAACACGGCGTCCTCCGCCTGTCTGAGCGGCGCGATCTCCCGGTTCCTGTCTCTCTCATCCCTGCGCCGGATCTCCTCCATGATCGTCTCAAGGCTGCACTCTTTCCCTTTTTCAAGAAGCTCTTTATAACGCCGGCCGGCACGAACCTCCACGGATGCAGTCAGATAGATCTTCGTCTGGGCATCAGGCAGAATACAGGTGCCGATGTCGCGGCCGTCCATGACCACGTCGGCACTGGCGGCCAGATCCCGCTGCAGGCTTAAGAGCTTCTCCCGCACCGCCGCGTAAACCGAACAAGCCGAAGCCAGACGGCCCACATCCTCGGTGCGTATCTGATCCGATACGTCCTCGCCATTCAGGATCACCCGCTGGACGCCGTCTTCATAACAGATGGAAATGCTGATATCGCCGCAGGCGCGGCTGATGCCTTCCTCGTCATCCATGCCAATGCCCTGCCGGTCAAAATACAGTCCCATGGCCCGGTACATGGCGCCGGTGTCCACATAGACAAAGCCCAGCCGCTCTGCGAGCGCCCTGGCAACCGTACTCTTGCCTGCCCCGGCAGGCCCGTCGATCGCTATGTTATAGGTTAAGGTTACAGCCATACTCCAAGATTCTCCCTGTATCATTTTCCAAAATGACCCGCCGCGGGGTCCTGATCCGCCACGATGGTCTGCCCTCTCGCGTCTTTCTATCTGCCATTCCCGGGAACATACTCCACGGCATTCATTCCCGCGGTATGCCGCTTCCGGCCGCCCAGCCCGTAGACCAGGCGATCTGCAGATTGAACCCTCCCGTCACCGCGTCCAGGTCCAGCACCTCGCCCGCGAAATACAGCCCTCGTACTTTCTTTGACTCCATGGTGGCCGGAGAGATCTCCTTCACTGAAATGCCCCCTTGCGTGATAATGGCCTCATCAAACCCGCGAAGCGCCGTGAGCGTCACCGCGAACCGCTTCGTCACATCCAGAAGCCTTTTCCTCTCCCCTCTGGTAATGTCCCGCACCGGCTTCGACGCGGCGATCCCGCTCCTCGCGACAATCACCGGAATCAGCCGGACCGGATACAACTTCCCCAGCGCATTCGAAAACTGCCGGTTGGAAAACTCCGCAAAATCCCGGAGAATCCGCGCATCCAGCTGTTCTTCCGCAAGCGCCGGTTTCAGATCGATCCGCAGCATGAGAGGCTTCTCCTTCAGGATCCGGCCGACGTAACTGCTGGCATTTAAGATCAGCGGGCCGCTGACGCCGAAATGCGTGAACAGCATCTCGCCAAACCCGCGGTACAATTCCCTGCCGCCGTCGGAAACAGACACTCCGACATTCTTAAGCGACAATCCCTGCAGGCTTTTCACGTCCTCTTCCGCCGCGCAAAACGGCACCAGCGAAGGCGTAAGCTCCGTCACCGTATGGCCGAGACTTTTCGCGAACCGGTAACCGTCGCCGGTAGAGCCGGTAGCCGGATAGGAAATGCCTCCCGTCGCCACAATCACGGCGTCGCCTGCCACCGCCGCTTCCCGCTTTCCGGCTGTTCTCACCGTAATGCCGGTACACCTCAGCGGCTGTGCCGCGGCCGCCGTACTCCTGTCCGCTGCGGCTGTATGAGTCGCTGTATGGATCTGCCGGCTGATGGAACCACCGTTTCTTCCGGACGGCAAACTCCCGATCCTTTGGCCTGTACCCGTCCCCTG
>CAYYHX010000219.1:0-3532 GCA_964471835.1 uncultured Hungatella sp. | reverse complement strand
CCGACCATATGGGGCCAGACCAGCAGGATGCTCTGCCCCAGGGACAGGTATCCGGTGATCGCGCCGGAGAGCTGCTGCGGCAGGATCAGGTTCGTCGTCCGCACGGTCGGGTCCATGATCGTGGACACCGCCTCGCTGTACAGGTAGTACGGTGACAGCCGGTTGATCATTGTCTGGCACTCGTAGTTATTCAGCACCGTGCCGACCGTAGCCGCATCATCCAGCGGATACAGTGCGCCGGCCACGATCGACGCCACCATGCTCATGAACAGGGCGAAGAAGATCCACAGGCCGATGCCGAGCATGGCCGAAGTCGCCGCGTGGCGGCAGATGACGGAAAACAGGATCGCCAGCGCCAGCCAGAAACAGATATAAACCGCCGTAAACAGCAGGAATACCGTTACCCGTCCCACTTCCTCCGCGGAAGGCGGGATTCCGGTCTTTAAGATCCCCACGGCGCTGATAAACAGCCCCATGGTCACGACCATAATGAAAATAATCGAGGCCCCCGCCAGGAACTTGCCGTTGATGACCGCGTCGCGGTAGATCGGCTGGGAGATCAGCCGGGTCAGCGTTCCCTCCGACCTCTCGCTGTTGATCGCGTCAAACCCCAGCGTCAGCCCGACGAACGGCCCCAGAAGGGCGATGAACGTCATGAAAGACGGGATCGTGCTGCCGCTTAGGGTAAACAGCTTTAAGAAAATGAAATCCGAATCCGTAGCGACCGCGTCGGACAGGCTGGACACGGCCCCGTAAAGGCTGGCGTAGCTGGTCAGGATGATCAGTGCCAGCACGATCAGGAACCGGCCGCTGTGCAGATGATCCGCCATTTCCTTGCAGTAGAGCGCGTACAGGCCGTGATTCCGCCGCTCCCCGCTCCGGCGCTCCTTACCGTTCTTTTTTTTCGAAGATTCGAAAACGCTTTGCTCTCTTTCCATCGCCGCTTCCATGCTCTTCATCCGCCTCCTCAAAGTATCTGCGGTAAATCTCGTCCAGATCATTTTCCCTCTGCCTGAGCAGGGAAAGCGTGTATCCGGCGTCCAAGGATTTGCGCAGCAGCTCGCGCTTCACGTCATACCGGGAGCGGACCACATAGAAATCTCCCGTTCGTTCCACGCTGTATACATTTCCAAGCCCCCGCAGCAGTTCGCCGAAACCGGCGTCGTCCGGAAATGCAGCCGTCTCCAGAATGCTTAAACCTTCCTGCTGCATACTGCGGGCCAGTTCATCGATCTTGCCGCAGGCCACCAGCTGGCCCTCGACGAAGATTCCCACGCGGTCGCAGATCTGCTGGATCTGGTATAGCTGGTGGGAGGAAATCAGGATCGTCCGCCCGTCCTCCGACGCCAGCCGCCGGATCAGATCCATCAGTTCCCGCATTCCCTCCGGGTCGATGCCGAGAGTCGGCTCATCCATGATGATAACCTTCGGATCTTTCATCAGCACGTCCGCCACGCCCAGACGCTGGCGCATCCCGCGGGAATACGTCCCGGTCTTCTGATCGGCCGCCTCCGTCATCCCCACTCTGTCCAGAAGCTCAACAATCCTCTCTTCGATCTGGCCGTCCGGCATCCCGTTCAGCCTTCCGGTAAAACGCAGGTTCTCCCGTCCGGTCATATCACCGTAGAACCCAACATTGTCCGGCAGATAGCCGACCATGCGCTTGATAGCAATCGGCTCTCTCGTGCAGTCCCGGCCGTCGATCACTGCCTTGCCTGAAGTCGGCTCGGAAAGGCCCAGAAGCATCAGCGTCGTCGTGGTCTTGCCCGCGCCGTTGGGTCCCAAAAGTCCGAAGATCTCTCCCGGATAAATGTCCAGGTTCAGATCCGATACAGCCGTCTTCTCACCGTATTTCTTCGTCAGCCTCTCCGTATGGATAATCGGGCCTCTTCCGGCTTCTGCTCCGCCGCCGTACCGCTTCGCCGACCTGTCTGTTCCGGCGGCGTACCGCTCACTCGGCCCGTTCTTCGCGCCACCGTACCGCTCACTCGGCTCATTTATTCCATCGGCATACTGCTTCCTCGGCTCGTCCATTCCGCCGGCATTCCGTTCCCTCGGCTCGTCCGCTCCGCCGTACCGCTTCGCCGGCCCGTCCTTCACGCCGGCGCCGGTACCGGGACTCTTCCCAACAGCATCCGTGTGGATGATCGGGTTCTTTCCCTTCCCGCCCGCATCCGCGCGGCCGGCCGGGTTCTTTTCCTTCCCGTCCATCGTCATTCCTCCTCCCGGCGCTTACCGTCTGCCGAATTTGTTGAATACAAATGTCACTCCGAGGGCCACAACGACGACGAGCGCGATCGCCACGACGCCCCACATGGTGCTGGTCTTAACGGATACCCGGAATTCCAGCGTATCCGAGGATTCCTCGCTGCTGACGCTGAACGATGTGACATAATCGCCGGTGATCGCGTCGTTGCCCGGTTTCACGCTGGCAACCACCTCCGACGTGCTGCCGGCCGGCAGCGATTCAATGATATTGTCGTCCAGGTTATAGGTGACTGTCCATCCGCTCGGCGCGGAAGAATTCAGGGACACATTTTCCAGATCCACGTTGCCCGTGTTGGTGATGTAAAGCGTCACGTCCGACTCCCGGCCCGCGTTCGCGTCGAAACTCAGCCGCCCGTCCGGCGTGGACAGCTCTATCCCGTAGGTTCCCGTGATGGTCACGCTCAGGTCCGTGGACAATGTCTCCGCTGACGACACGGCGCTGATGGGGATCTGGTACTCGCCGGATTCCACCCTCTCCGGCGGCTCCACGGAAACAGTAACCGCCTGGCTGGCTCCCGCTTCCACGTCGATGGCCGCCACCGCGGTGCTGCCGTCCGACGGCAGAAAACTCACCGTCCAGCCCGTCGGGGCATTGGAGGACAGATTGTAGGTCTGCGGTTTTAAGCTGTTGTTGATCAGCGTCGTGCTGAAACTGAACGTCGTCCCCGACGCGCCCTCCTGCATCGGGTATTCCGAGGTAAATGTACCGCGCCCCGCTTCCTGGCTGGCCGCAGAAAAGCGGAATTCCAGATCGTCCGCCGCCTCAGAACCCGCCGCTTTCGCATGAATCCTCACTGTGTAGGTGCCTTCTTCCAGTTCGCCCGGAACCGTGAGATGCAGGTTCATCGTCGCGCTGCTCTCCCCGGCAGGGACATAGATGCGGCTGATCTCATAGCTCCCGCCCTGCAGATAGCCGTCCCAGCCGTCCGGCATGGACGTAACCGACACATCCGCCTCCAGCGCCGCCCCGGTCAGGTTGTCCACATCAACCGCCAGGCTTAAGCTGTCGCCCGGTTCCACCGCCATCCCCGGATAGCCGGTATGCAGTTCCAGACCCCCGTCTGCCCTGGCCGGAAAGGCCTGCGCCGCACACAGGCAGAACATCGCCGTAAACACCAGAAGCGCCGGCAGCAGATGTCCCGCGCACGGCCTCTTTCCCGCCGCCGCGGAAATACATTTCCCATGCAAAACCATGTTACCGGACACATTCTCCCCCTGATTCATTCTGTATGACATAATCTCCTCCTTCTGCCGCCCCGCACGG
>CAYYHX010000218.1:0-3535 GCA_964471835.1 uncultured Hungatella sp. | reverse complement strand
ATTTTCTTTAGATTTTTTTATGAGTCAAGAGTGGTAAAGTGGCAAACTCGGGGGGACGGCGTCAATAGGAATGTGAAAAAAGTGTTTGAAACGGGAGATGGATATGCTATAATACCATTTATAGAGGGGCGCCGTGCGCCGGGAAAGCTGTTTCCGGCGGCGGCGCATTTCCGCATGAGGGGCAGTGCGGAACGGGATTATGTGGAAACTGTGGAAACGGAAGCATGAGGAGACGGGATGATGAAAAAGCGCGGTCATGTGATCTGCTCGGTGGAACCGGGCTCGATCGCGGAAGAGATGGGGCTTGAACCGGGCGACCGCCTGCTCTCTGTTGACGGCCACGACCCGGAAGACATTTTCGATTATGAGTATTATCTGGAAAATGATTCCGTCATCGTGCTGGTGGAGAAGGCCGGCGGCGAGGAGTGGGAGCTGGATATCGAGAACAATTATCAGGACCTGGGCCTGACGTTTGAGAACGGGCTGATGAGCGAGTACCGCTCCTGCACGAACCGCTGCATCTTCTGTTTCGTTGACCAGATGCCGCCGGGGATGCGGGAAACGCTGTATTTCAAGGACGACGATTCGCGCCTTTCCTTTCTTCAGGGCAACTACATCACCCTGACGAATATGAAGAAGAAGGATATCGACCGGATCATCCGTTTTAAGCTGTCGCCGATCAATATCTCGATCCACACGACGAATCCCGCGCTGCGGTGCAGGATGCTGCGCAACCGGTTCGCGGGGGAGTCGCTTAGGGCGCTTGACCGGCTTTTCCGGGCCGGGACGCCGATGAACGGGCAGATCGTTCTCTGCAAGGGAATCAACGACGGGGAGGAGCTGGAGCGGACGATCGGCGATCTGAGCCGCTATATTCCGTGTATGGAGAGCGTATCGGTAGTGCCGGTTGGGCTTACGAGATACAGGCAGGGTCTGTATCCGCTCGAACCCTTTACGGCAGAGGACGCGGTGCGCGTGATTGACCGGATCGAGCGGTGGCAGCGGAAACTTTTCGCGGAGCACGGGACGCATTTTGTCCACGCGAGCGACGAGTTCTATATTCTGGCGGGACGTCCCCTGCCGGAAGCGGAGCGCTACGACGGCTACCCGCAGCTGGAGAACGGCGTCGGCATGGTGCGGCTGATGACGGAGGAAGTGCAGGAAGCGCTTGCCGGGATGGATGAGGATAAAGATGAGGGGTCGGGGATGTTTTCGGGGGCGGATGGAGATGAGGGCGCCGGTGAGCTTTCGGGGGCGGATGGAGATGAGGGCGCCGGGAGTTCCTTGGGAGCGGATGGAGATGAAAGCGCCGGAAAGTTTTCGGGAGCAGATGAGAATGAAGGCGCCGGGAGGGTTTCCGGTTCGGATTGTGATGAGGAGACGAGGCGGCGTTCCGGGCGGTCTGGCAGGGACGCCGGGCCGGAGGAACTCTCGTTGGCGACCGGGCTGCTGGCGGCCGGTTATATTCAGGGATTCCTGGATGAGATCACTGCGAAATATCCGAACCGGAACGTGCATTTATATCCGATTACCAATGAATTCTTCGGGGAAATGATTACGGTATCGGGACTGATTACCGGGCGCGACCTGATCCGGCAGCTAAAAGGAAAGCCGCTGGGCAGCCGCCTGCTGCTGCCGGCTTCGATGTTCCGCAGCGGCGAGGATGTGTTCCTGGACGATGTGACGAAGGAAGACGTGGAAAATGCTTTACAAGTGCCGGTGAATATTGTAAAATCAAGCGGCCGGGACTTTGTGGAGGCCGTACTCTGTCCGCCGGAGGAAGGCGGACGGGCGGAGCATGCGGCATACGAACTGCCGGGGCCGGCCGGTATAAATGAGGGAGGCCGGTCGGAATAAATGTGGGGCTGCCCGGAACAAACTGCCGGAATCGACCGGAACAAATGGGGGTCAGCCGGTCGGAACAAATGCGGGGGCCGATCCGTATAACTGCCGAGCGGTGTTCCGGTATCGTGGCAGGAAGGGAAGAAGCAGCCAGGCAGTGTTCCGGCATCGCAGCAGGAACGAAAGAAGCAGACAGGAGATTTACATGAGCAAACCCATCGTAGCCATCGTGGGACGCCCGAACGTGGGGAAGTCAACATTGTTTAACGCTCTGGCGGGGCGGCAGATCGCGATCGTCGAGGATACGCCCGGCGTGACGCGGGACCGGATCTACGCGGACTGCACGTGGCTGGAGTGGAATTATACTTTGATCGATACCGGCGGCATCGAGCCGGAGAGCAGGGATGCCATCCTTACGCAGATGCGGGAGCAGGCGGAGATCGCCATCGCCACGGCGGACGTGATCATTTTCATGGTGGATGTGCGCCAGGGGCTGACAGACGCGGATTCCAAGGTGGCGGACATCCTGCGCAGGGCGAGGAAACCGGTTGTCCTGTGCGTCAACAAGGTGGACAGCGTGAAGAAGTTCGCCAATGACGTCTATGAATTTTATAATTTAGGCATCGGCGATCCGGTCGGCATCTCGGCGGCCTCGATGTTGGGGTTGGGCGAGCTGCTGGACGAGGTCGTGAAACATTTTGACGAGATCCCAACGGAGGATGAGGACGACGACCGCCCGCGCATCGCCATCGTCGGCAAACCGAATGTCGGTAAGTCTTCCCTGGTCAATAAACTGGTCGGGGAGAACCGGATGATCGTCTCCGCCATCGCCGGCACCACGAGGGATGCAGTGGACACGCAGGTGGTTCACAACGGCACGGAGTATGTGTTTATCGATACGGCGGGCCTGCGGAGAAAGAATAAGATTAAGGAAGACCTGGAGCGTTACAGCATCATCCGGGCCGTAGCCGCCGTGGAGCGCGCGGATGTGGTGATCGTGGTTATCGACGCCGTGGAAGGCGTTACCGAACAGGACGCGAAGATCGCGGGGATCGCGCACGAGCGGGGCAAGGGCGCGATCGTGGCCGTGAACAAATGGGACGCGGTCGAGAAGAACGATAAGACGATTTACGAGTTTACGCGCCGCGTCCGGGACACATTGTCGTTCATGCCCTATGCGGAGATCGTTTTTATCTCAGCGCTGACCGGACAGAGGCTGAATCGGCTCTACGAAACGATTGACATGGTGCGTCAGAACCAGAACCTGCGGGTGGCGACGGGCGTGCTGAACGAGATTATCACCCAGGCGACGGCGATGAAGCAGCCGCCTTCGGATAAGGGAAAGAGACTGAAGATCTTTTATGCGACCCAGGTGGCCGTGAAGCCGCCGGCATTCGTGGTATTTGTAAATGATAAGGAGCTGATGCATTTTTCCTACCAGCGGTATCTGGAGAATCAGATCCGGGAAGCGTTCGGCTTTAGGGGGACGCCGCTGCGGTTCCTGCTCCGCGAACGCGGCGCGAAGGAGAGCGGATGAGGTTCTTGATTCGCGAGCGACGCGGGGGAAAAAAGCGGATGAGGTTCGGGCAACATTCGGAGTGAAGGGAGAGAGGGAATGGAACGGATCATTTGTCTGGCGGTCGGATATGCCTGCGGCCTGATTCAGACCGGATATTTCTATGCGAAGGCACAC
>CAYYHX010000217.1:0-3537 GCA_964471835.1 uncultured Hungatella sp. | reverse complement strand
GGTCCATATATGCCTGATTCTTCCCGTTGGACGCCTTTTCCTGCGGCTGGCTGTCCACATAAACCTGGACCACCGCGGCGCCGTCCCGGCTGCTTAAGTTGGTGACCCGGATGCTGCCGCGCAGAAGCGGGGTTCCGGGGGCGGACACGGCCGACGCTTTTGTCCCGGCCGGCGTTCCGGTCTCTGACAGCTTTTCCGCCCCGGTCGCTGCCCTGAACATCGCTTCCGTCACGGCCTTTGAAGCCGTTTCCGTCCTAGCCAGCATCCCGGCCTCTGTCGGCGTTTCCGTCACGGCCCCCGTCCCGGCCTCTGCCGCCGCTTCCGCTGCAGCCGACGTCCCAACCTCTGCCGCCACTTCCGTCCTAGCCAGCATCCCGGCCTTTGAAGCCGCTTCCGTTGCAGCCAACGTCCCAACCTCTGCCGCCGCTTCTGTCACGGCCACCGTTTCCGTCCCTGCCGCCACCCCTTCCGCCGCCGTTTCCAGCCGCAGGTCATCAAAACGGAAACGGCTGTAACTGAGGCCGTACCCGAACGGGTAGAGCGGCTCCCCTTCCAGATAGCGGTAGGTCCGGCCCTTCATACGGTAATCCCGGAAATCGGGCAGCGTCCCGTCATGGTAAAATGTCACCGGCAGCTTCCCCGACGGGTTCACCTCGCCAAAGAGGATTTCCGCCAGCGCCCTTCCGCCCTGGGCGCCGCTGTACCAGCAGTCCAGGATGGCGGAACAATGTTCTTCTATGCCGCTTAGGTCAATCGCGCTCCCCGCGTTCAGCACCAGGACGACCGGCGTCCCCACCGCGCATACGGCTTCCATCAGGCGCCGCTGGCTTTCCGGCAGCAGGAGATCGGTCTTGTCCCTGCCCTCCCCTTCTCCTTCCAGCGAAGCGTCCAGACCCACGCAGAGGATCACCACGTCGCTGTGCCGCGCCACCGTCACCGCTTCACTGATCCGGTCGCCGGGTCGGGCATGACTGTCCATCCGGTCCTTCCACAGATGGCATCCCTCCGAATACAGGACGCGGATGCCGTCCTGTCCCGCTCCCCTGTCTCCCGCCGCTTCGCGGATCCCTTCCAGGTTTGTCACATATTCTGACGCGGTTCCGTGGTAATTCCCCGCCAGCACCGTCCGCAGGTCCGCCGTCGGCCCGATCACGCCGACCGTGCGCAGCTTCGACCGCTCAAGCGGCAGCAGACCGTCATTTTTCAGGAGCACCACGGACCGTCTGGCCGCCTCCAGGGATAGCAGGCGATGAGCCGGGCTGTCATTCTCCTCGTAGGGGATGCGGTTGAACTCGCACTCCGGGTCAAAAAGCCCCAGTTTCATCCGCGTCGTGAACAGGCGCACGGCCGCCCGGCGGATCTCCTCCTCCGAGACCAGCCCCTCCTCCAGCGCCTCCGGCAGGCTGCGGTAGGTCGAGCCGATATTCAGGTCGCAGCCATTGCGGAGCGCCAGGGCCGCCGATTCCGCGGCGGTGGCCGTCACCCCATGATGTTCATGGATATCACGGAGCGCCCCGGCGTCGGAGACCACATGACCCGTGAATCCCCATTTCTCCCGCAGGGTCTTCTGCAGGAGCGTCTCACTGGCGCAGCAGGGCTCGCCGTTGGTCCGGTTATACGCGCCCATGACCTCCTCCACACCGCCTTCCTGCACGGCAGCCCGGAATGCCGGCAGATAGGTCTCTTCCATATCCTTTGCCGTCGCCTGCGCGTCAAACGTATGGCGCTCCTTCTCCGGCCCCGAATGGACCGCGAAATGCTTGGCGCAGGCGGACGCTTTCAGGTATTTGCCGTCCCCCTGCAGACCCCGGATAAAGGCCACGCCCAGCCGCGAGGTCAGATACGGGTCCTCCCCGTATGTCTCATGCCCCCTGCCCCAGCGGGGATCGCGGAAAATGTTGATGTTCGGCGAACAGAACGTCAGCCCTTTGAAAATGTCCGTGTCGCCCTCGGCGGACTGGGCGTTGTATTTGGCCCGGGCTTCCGTGGCGATCGTTTCGCCGATCCGCCCCAAAAGCTCCTCGTCGAACATCGCCGCCAGCGCGATCGCCTGGGGAAAGACGGTCGCCGTCCCGGCATTGGCCACCCCGTGCAGGGCCTCGTTCCACCAGTTGTAGCCCGGGATGCCCAGCCGCGGGATCGGGGGCGCGTCGTGGCAGAGCTGGGAAATCATCTCCTCCACCGTCATCTGATCCACCAGTTCCTCCGCCTGGCGGCGGAAATCCTGTTTTGTTTCCATCATGCTTCCTCCTGAATTTTGTTTCATCCGAACTTTTTGTCCTACTGCACCATCACAGTCGTGGAAACTTCGTTGCCTGAACTGTTTCCGCCGCCGCAGGCTGCCAGTGCCAGCACCATGGAGACGCTCAGCTCTCCATCCAGCCGCGGAACATTTCGCCGATCTCACAGATGGTCCGCAGCAGGATGGGTACCGCCTGTTCATCCACTTTGGGAGGGCGAACCTGTTTGAACGTCTCAAAATTCAAGGTTCCTTCGTAGCCGACGTCACGCAGCGCCCCGATCACATCTTTCCAGATGATATTGCCCGTGTATGGCATCAGATGGTCGTCCAGCGCGCCTCTGTTATCATGAAGGTGCAGGGCCTTAATCCGCTTGCCCAGCTTGTGGATATATACGGCCTGGTTCTTCCCCAGAAGGTTCAGATGCCCCGTATCGAGGCACAGGCCGAAACATTCCTTCCCGGCTTTTTCATTCAAATGATCGATATACCAGATGGCTTCCTCCGGCTCGGAGCAGATGCCCTCCATGATATGCCCCTGGTAATTGCCGGCAGGCAGATTCTCCAGGCAGACTACGACGTCCGTTTCCAGAAGCGTCGGGATCAGGCTCTCGAACAGATGAAGGTTCATCTCCCGGATCGACTCCGGAGTCTGGGTCTTGTCATCCACCATCAGGGATATCCCGTGGATCACCAGGCGGCGCAGCCCGATGCTGCCGCAGAAGCGGATACACTGCTGATAGATGCGGATCGCGTAATCGTTAAACTCCGGGAAATCCTTTACATAAGCCGGAGCCGGCGCGTGCGCCTGGAACAGTTCCAGTCCGTTCTTGCGGATGATCGCCAGTTCTTCCGCGTAATAGTTCTGGATCTCCTCCAGGGAGTCCTCAAAGATACAATGTTCCAGCTGTTTCTTTGCCACCTTCGCGCTATTCCAGGCCTTGTCAATGTTCCAGTCCAGAGCCTGAAAGCCGGCCTCCCGGATCCATCTGTATCCTTTCTCCATATCTCCGCAATCCGGCACGATCCCGCCGGTCTGCACACTGATTTTCATTTTCTTTTCCTCCCCGTATGATAATTGGTATCGTTAAAAATGACTGTTTATCGCAACACATTAAAATTCGTTGAAAATCTCTGGTGTTACTGCGGCTCGTTCAGCAGGCTCTTATCGATATCGATCTTATAAACCCTGCCGCCGGCGTGGTTAAACGTAATATAGTAGTCGTCGCCGACATGAAACATACTCTCGTTCTCCATTTTGCTGCCAATACGGAACGCGCCCGCATAATTGCCGTTCC
>CAYYHX010000216.1:0-3542 GCA_964471835.1 uncultured Hungatella sp. | reverse complement strand
CGTTGTCGCGGAAGCTAGTGAAAACGAGGTAGTTGCTGTCGCGGAAGCTAGTGAAAACGAAGTAGTTGCTGCCGCGAAAAATCGTGAAAGCAAAATCGGAACTGCTGCCGCGAAAACCCGCGAATACGAAATTGACATCGCGAGTACCCGCGAATACGAAACGCTCTCCGTCAGCGGCGCCGGCGGACACGCGAGGGTATTTATCAAGATACAGGACGGCTGCAGCCAGTATTGCAGCTACTGCATCATCCCTTACGCCAGGGGCCGCGTCCGAAGCCGCGCCGCGGCGGAGATTGTGAAAGAAGCCGAAACATTGGTGAGGGCGGGTTATCGGGAAATTGTGCTCACCGGCATCCACATCAGTTCTTATGGGCTCGACATGCCGGAGGCGGAGCGTGTCAGTCTCCTTTCTCTTCTGGAAATGCTGGACGGAGTCGAAGGGCTTGTACGCCTGCGGCTGGGTTCCCTGGAACCCCGGATCGTGACGGAGGAATTCGCGCGGCGGATCGGGGCGCTGAAAACGGTCTGTCCGCATTTTCATCTCTCTCTGCAGAGCGGTTGTGATGCGACCCTGAAACGGATGAACCGCCGCTATACGACGGAAGAATACGCGGGCTGCTGCAGGCTGCTGCGGGGTTATTTCGACCGTCCGGCGATCACCACCGACGTAATTGTGGGATTCCCCGGCGAGACGGAGGAGGAATTCGCGCAGACGGTTTCTTTTATTCGGAAGATCGGGTTCTACGAGCTTCATGTCTTTCCCTATTCCCGGCGAGAGGGTACCCGCGCGGCCCGGATGCCGGATCAGGTAGACGAGGCTGTGAAAAAGGAGCGGAGCGCCTGCCTGCTTGAACTGAACCGTGAGGCGTCCCTGGCTTACCGCAGATCCTGGCTCGGGGAGAAGCGGGAGGTTCTTCTGGAGGAGGAGGTTGTGGTGAACGGTGTCCGTTATCTGGCGGGCCATACCCGCGAGTATGTGAAGGCCGCGGTTCCTCTGGCCGCGGACGTTCCGGGCATACCAGACATACCGGATAATATCCCGGGCATATTGTCTCTGGTTTCTCCAGATACCCCGGCCTTCCGGAGAGGTACGGAAGAAGGTGTCCCGCTCGGCGGCGGAAGGAGCAGCGGTATTCCGGCACATGGGAAGATCGTGTGTGGACGGATGGAGGAAATGCTTAATGAAGAAATGGTACGAATCGCTGCAGATCCGGGAAATTATCGAGTACGGTGACTTCGTTCGGGTCATGTTTCGGGACAGGATAACTGCGTGGAGATGACTGACACCGGTGAATGGTTTCAGGAACAAAATGGAGGAGACGGTATGCCTGAGAAAAAACGGGAGAAAAAACGGGAGAAGGAATGTCTTCCAATCGGGACGGAATTCTTTGACGAATTACGTGAGAATGATTACTATTATGTAGATAAGACCGGGCTGATCGCGGAACTGCTGCGCAGTCCTGCGGCGGTGACTTTGTTTACACGTCCGCACCGGTTCGGCAAAACGCTGGCCATGACGATGCTGAAATGCTTCTTTGAGATCGGGGGCGATCCGTCTTTGTTTGACGGGCTGGCGATCACAAAGGAGAAGGATCTGTGTGAACGGTACATGGGGAAGTATCCTGTGGTGTTCCTGTCGCTGAAGAATGTGGACGCCGCCAATTTCACGATGGCTCGGGAAATGATGGCGGGCGTGGTAGCGGATACGGCGGGGCAGCATCGGTTCCTGCTGGAGAGTGAGCGGCTCGGCAAAGAAGACAAAAATGAATTCCGTAAGCTGTTGGATCGGGATATGGATGAATTGACGATCATCTATAGTCTGTGGATGCTTACGCGGCTTCTGAAGAAGCACTACGGACGCAGGACGATTCTGCTGATCGACGAATATGACGTGCCGTTGCAGAAGGCGTTCTACGCCGGATATTACGACGAGATGGTGCAGATGATCTGTAATATGTTCTCACAGGCGTTGAAGACGAATGACAGTCTGGAGTTTGGGGTGCTGACCGGATGCCTGCGTATTTCCGGGGGAAGGACCTTTACGGGGCTGAATCATTTGCATATACTTTCAATCGCGCATCCCCACTTCAGCGGGTATTTCGGATTCACGGATGAGGAAGTCCGCAGGTTACTGGCATATTACGGCTTGTCGGACGCTTATGATGCGGTTCACGAGTGGTACGGCGGCTACCGCTTCGGGGACAGAGAGATCTACTGCCCGTGGGATGTCATCAACTATGTGGATCTGCTGCGGGCTGATCCAGGGGCGGCGCCGGCGAATTTCCGGCTGAATTCGAGTTGCAGCGATGCGGTGAGGGAGTTTGTGAACCGGCTTGGTGTGGGCGTGATGTCGAGGGAGCTGGAAGAAATTGTGGCGGGTGTGCCGGTCCGCAAGGAGATACGGCAAGGGGTCACATACCGGGAGATGTATGAAACGGCGGAGAACCTGTGGAGCCTGCTGTATATGACCGGCTGCCTGACGGGGGAGCAGGAGGCGGACTGGCGGACATTCTATCTGACGGTTCCAAACATGGAGATCCGGGACATTTTCAAGACGCAAATCCTCGACCTGCTCAAGAGGCAGGTATCTCAGGACGGAGAGATGGTGCGGGAGTTCTGCAGCGCGCTTCGTGCGGGAAATGCCGCTAAGGTGGAAGAATTATTCGGACAGTATCTCCGTAAGACAGTCTGCATCCGCGATACATTTGCGGGGCGGAATCTGAAGGAGAATTTCTACCATGACATCCTGCTGGAGATCTTGGACTCTAAGGAGAACTGGACCGTGACCGGCAACTGCAAGACGGGGGACGGCTGCGGGGATATCCTGGTCGAGGCGGAGGACGACGGGACGGGAAAAACCGGGATTGTGATTGAGGTGAAATACTCCCAAAATGCCGATCTGAAGAGTGCGGTGCAGGATGCGCTGCGTCAGATCGAGGAGCGGCGCTATGCGGAGAAACTGCAGGACGACGGGATCGGGAGGGTGTTGAAGTACGGGATTGCCTGCTATAAGAAGCGGTGCAGGGTTGCGTTCGCGGATTGATTGCATGTTATATCGATAATATGACGGTATACGCGCCATGTCCGTGATAGAATGCCGTGTCCGTGACAGAGCGGCCGTCCTCTTGATTTTGTACCTATAGAATGCTATAATAATGCGCGGGAACGGAGGGTATGAGATGAAAAAGTTTGATTGCGTTTTTTGGGATAACAGCCTGCTTCCGGCAGGGCTGATCGATCTGGGCGCTAAAGTATGATAAGAGTATTATTTGTCTGTCACGGCAATATCTGCCGCAGCCCGATGTGTGAGTTTGTCTTCCGGGATATAATAGACAAACTTCACTGTTCTTCCCGGTTTTGCATCGCTTCCGCGGCGACCAGCAGCGAGGACGCGGGCAGCCCGGTTCATTATGGCACGCGCGATCTCCTTCGTCGGAAGGGTATCTCAACCGCCGGCAAATATGCCCGTCAGATGACGCGGCGGGATTACCGGGAGTACGATTATCTGATCGGCATGGATCAGTGGAACATCCGTGATATGC
>CAYYHX010000215.1:0-3561 GCA_964471835.1 uncultured Hungatella sp. | reverse complement strand
AGAATACCAGCAGCAGGCCGCCGCCGATGTAGGTGTTCCAGATCGGGATCCGCTCACCGATCTCGTTGAGGACGACCGCCAGCGCAAAGCAGGACGCCAGAGTACCGGTCATCGTGTTGGACTGAACCCCCAGAAACATCGTGATGCCGCAGATCAGGATCGCAGCGATCGCGAGCCACCAGGGAAGTCCGCCGAGTTTCAACTCGCTTTTTGCTTCTTTGCTTTCTGCCATACCTATACCTCCATAGTATATTGATTTGCAGCTTATCGCAGACGGGAACGCGAGTAGATCGTGGATCCGTGCGCTCCGCCTGCGTTTCTGCCATGTCTTAGGGTTCCGGATATCCTGAAGTCGGATCACATCCTAAAACGGGATCATATCCTACCTAAAGCCGGATCACATCCCAAAGCGGGATCATATCTTACCTAAAGCCGGATCACATCCTAAATCTGGATCATGTCTTAAATCCGAACCATTTCTTGAAACCAGTTATCCGGATCCCAGCCCCGCAGGGAGAGGAACCGTCAGTCCTTAAACTCGTACTCCTTGATCTCCCTCACCACATCCAGAATGGTGCCGTCGCGGGCCTCGATGATGCCGACCACGCGGTCGCCGAACTGCACCGGATCCGGTTCGCCGACGATGGCGTAAGCCTTGTCGCGCAGCTCCTCGATCGTACAGAACGGCAGTTTCACGCCCTTCATGCACTCGATCAGATCCTGCCTCCGGGGGTTGATCGCGATGCCGTAATCGGTGATCACGACGTCCACGGTCTCGCCGGGGGTGGTCACGGTCGTCACGTTCGTGCAGATCGCCGGGATGCGTCCCTGCAGCAGCGGGGCGATCACGATGGTACACTTCGCTCCGGCCGCCGTGTCGGGATGGCCGCCCTGCGCGCCGGTGATAACGCCGTCCGAGCCAACAACCACGTTGCAGTTGAAGTTCACATCCACTTCCAGCGAAGCCAGGATGACGAAATCCAGCTTGTTGACATACGCGCCCTTGTTAAACGGGTTCGCGTACTCGGAAGCGGTGATCTCGATGTGGTTCGGGTTCTTCTTGATCGACTCGATGGCTCCCTGATCGAAATCCTGGGTATCCACCAGCGTCTTCACCAGGCCCTTCGCCAGAAGGTCGCACATCGGGGTCGTGATGCCGCCCAGGCCCAGCCCCATGTGGATGCCCCTCTCCTCCATGATCTTGCCCAAGGAGATCGTGGACGCGATGGAAGCGCCGCCGACGCCGGTCTGGTAGGAGAAGCCTTCCTTAAAGTACGGGGTGTTGATGACGAACTGGGTGCAGTAATCGGCCATCATGATCTTGCGCACGTCGGTCGTCGGCTTCGCCGCGCCGGTCGCGATCTTCGCCGGGTTGCCGATGGCGTCCACCACGCACACATAGTCCACATGAACCATGGAAATGCTGGCCGGCACGTTCGGGAACGGCACTAAGCAATCGGTGATGGCGACAACTTTATCCGCGTACTCCGCGTCCGCATACGCGTAGGACAGCACGCCGCAGTCGCTCTTGCCGCCGTTGGCGCGCATATTGCCGTACTCATCGCAAGTGGGCGCCCCGATAAACGCGATGTCGATATGGACTTCTCCGGACTCAATCGCGCGCACGCGCCCGCCGTGGGAACGCATGATAGCCAGGTCGCGCAGCTTGCCGGCGGAGATGGCCTCGCCGATTTTACCGCGCACGCCGGAGGACTGGATGCCGACGATGGTTCCGTCCTCGATCATCGGGACGATGGGATCATGGGCTTTGCCGAGGGAGGACGCGCAGATCGTGATACCCTTGATCCCCATCTTGTGGATCTCTTCCATAACCATGTTGACAATGTAGTCGCCCTCGCGGAAATGATGGTGGAAGGAGACCGTCATGCCGTCGCGGATTCCGCATTTCACCAGAGCCTCGTGGATGTTCTCCACCAGCTTGCTCCTCTTGGGGTCGCATACCGCGTGTACGGTGGGTGCGGCCTTGGTATACTCATAATTATCATAGGCGTACGCGCCTTCAAATACCTTCTTGCCGGTTGCCTTTAAGACTTCTTCCGGAATGTCTCTGCCTACTGCGTTAATCATATCACAGATCCCCCTCATATACGCCCGACGCTTTCGCCAGGTCTATGGTTCTCTTCGCACCGTCATAGAACGCGATGTCGATCATCTTGCCGTCCACAGTAAATACGCCGATGCCCAGAGCCTTCTTCTCATCGATCTCTTTCACAACCTTCTCCGCGAAGATAATCTCCTTCTGGGTCGGTGTAAAGACCTTGTGAACAATGTCGATCTGCCTCGGGTTGACCAGCGACTTGCCGTCGAAGCCCATCATCTTGATCATCTTCACTTCCTCCTCGAACACGTCCATCGCGTCCAGGTTCGTGAAAACGGTGTCCCAGCACTGCACGCCCGCCGCGCGGGCCGCGATGATCATCTGCTGCCTCGCTCCCTGCAGCTCCACGCCGGTGCCGGTGATCACGGTCTGCAGATCCTTCGTGTAGTCGCCGCCGGACAGCGCGATGCCGATCAGTCGGTCGGAGGACTGGCAGATCTCAAGGGCATTTAGCACGCCCTTGCAGGATTCCAAAGCAGCCATCAGAAGGGTGGAGCCCTCCGGGCGGCCGAACTCCTTCTCGGCTGCCAGCACGTGCTCCTCCACGATACGCACATCCTGCGCGCTCTCGGTCTTGGCGATGCGGATCGTATCGGCGCCGCCGGCTACGCAGACGCGGATATCCTCTTTCCAGTGAGGCGTGTCAAGGCCATTGATACGGACGACGCGCTCCACGCCGTGATAGTCGATCTCCTTCAGCGCATGGTAAAGGGAATAGCGCGCCGCGTCCTTCTGGTTCTCCGCCACGGCGTCTTCCAGATCCAGCATGATGGAATCGGGTTTATAGATGTAGGGATCTTTGATGAGGCCGGGTTTCTGGCAGTTTAAGAACATCATGGAACGTCTCAGTCTTTTCTTGTTCGGATGGCTCATTTGATCACACCTCCCCACGGAAGATTCTCGGTTATGTCGTTCGCGCGGTAGACCGCGCACTCCACGCGCGCCTTCAGCGTACAGTCGAGCGCGCCCTTATCCACCACCGTCACCTTCGCGTCCGTCACGTCCAGGCGGTCAAGGGTTTCGAGAATGGTGGCTCTGATCTGCTTTCCGAACTGGTGGATCACACTGCTCTCGATGGAAAGCTCGATCTTACCGTTGCCCGGCTCCACGGTAACCTGGGCGTCGCTGGACTCCAGAGTACCGGCCATGGCGGCCTTCTTAACTTCCATACTGCGTCCTCCTTCTTCGTTTCCTGCCTCTTTTTTCGGGCATATCGCCAGAAAATCCATGCCGGAAATAATAAAAAATAAACAAAATATAATACATTTAATGTATCATCTTTCGAATTACTATTCAAATACATAAATCCTTATAGAACCCATAAGGGAAAACTTATGGCATATTCCCTGAGGCATAACAGAACGGTTATTTGCGGGCGACGCAGGATGCGGAACGACAGCGGGACGACAGCGGGACGGCAACGGGACAACAGCGGGACAACA
>CAYYHX010000214.1:506-3570 GCA_964471835.1 uncultured Hungatella sp. | reverse complement strand
AAAGAAATATGGCGGAGATTTGGCGGGTTAAAGTAAAACAGAGGTATTGACGGGGAACGTCTGAAAGAGTCAGAAGCAGAAGCGGAACTGGCAAGGCAGAAAAATCAGCTTGGCGAAGAACACCCCGAGGTGCTCTGTATTCCTATGCAGGGGAGGCTGACTGAGAAGCAGCTTCCCCCTGTTTGCGCCGGCATATCCCATACCGCGTCTGTGACAGCAATCGTCCCGCCATGGAGGCGGACCAGTTCTTTGGCGATGCTTAGGCCCAGGCCGAAATGAGATTTGTCTGATCGGGAGGAATCGGCGCGGTAGAAGCGGTCGAAAACGCGCGCTTTTTTGTCGTCCGGGATGCCGGGTCCCTGGTCGATGACACGAAGGATGAGAAAAGCGGCCTTTTTCGCGGTTCCCGCGGCATGGGTTTCCTGCATTCGAGGAATTATTTTGGAAAAGGCTGTCCGGCTGGTGCTGCTGCCGGCGGTTTCCGCGCAGATGCGGATCATACGGCCGGCCGGTGTGCAGGCTATCGCATTATCGAGGAGGATTGCCAGAACCTGCCGGATGCGTTCCGCGTCGCCGTAGAATTTCGGGAGCGGCTGTTCCGGCAGCACCAGCTGTAAGTCGATATTTTTCTGCCGGCAGAGGGGGAGATACGCGTCGTATGTGTCGATCAGCAGCGTATCCATGTCTACTTCTGACTTCTGAATGCTCCAGCTATGGGCGTCGGAAGCCGCCAGCAGGAGCATGTCGTCGATGAGCCGGGACATGCGGACGCATTCGCTGTCGAGCGTGGAGAGAAGGGTCAGCGCCGCGGAAGCGGCGGACGTGGTTCCGGAAGCGGTGGATGTACTTTCACAGCCAGCCGGTACCGGGTGGCGGACAGATGACGCCGTACCCACGTTGTCATGTACAGTTTCGGAGAAAAATGACTGGGATTTCGAGCTGGCATACGCAGCATTGGAAGCAGGTGATGTGTCTTTCAGGCCGGTGGAGACAGGGCTCTCTCCCTGAAGCATGCCGCGAACCGCTTCCATGCCGGAGCGAAGCACGGCCAGCGGCGAGCGCAGTTCGTGCGAGGCCGCCGCGATGAATTCGGCCTGTTTCTGCCGGCTTTCAGCGACCGGACGCAGCGACCATCCGACGAAGTACCAGCTGATAAGCGACAGCCCGAAAACACCCAGGAATTCCAGGGCTGCAAGCTGAAGAAGCGATGCCTTAAGCGCTTCTGCGATGGGAGGAACGTAAGCGATCAGGCACAGGGAACGGACGGATTTGCCGTAGGACGCGACCAGCACCCGCGCACGGTAATGTTCGCCGGAATTTCCCTGAAATGTAAAGATGGAGCTGGCCATGGAGGAGGCGGAGATGGGATGGACAGCAGTAAATACGCCTTCCGTCTCCGCGAGTGCCTTGACATGCCCGATCAGTTCCGCACGCGGGGTCTCCGGCATCCAGGAACCGTGAAAGAGCAGGGCGGTTCCATTTTCTTCAATATGGATCAGGGCCTTCCGTTCCGTCTCCGTCTGCGCCAGGAATCCCTGCGAGATTGTCGTATCCGACTGCAGCCGAAACTGAAGGGAATTCCACAGGTCATTGAAATCATCCAGCTGTTTCTGCCGTGTTTCCCTTACGCGCGTCAGGAGAAATGCGGCCGTGACCAGCGTGAGGATCAGAGAGGCCGTAACGGCGTAAAGCAGCGTCAGCCGGCGCCGGAGAACCGCTATGGGACGGTCGGAAGTCTGTGCTTTCATGGTATGCTCCTTATTCGGTATGGTTGACCCTCCTGACAGGTTCTGTCTGGCTGCTTCCATCCGGTTTATCTTGTCCGATTGCTTTTGTCTATTGCTCTTGTCTGGCCGTTTCTGTCTGGTAGGTTCTGTTTAGTCGCTTCTGCCTGTTAGATCTTGTCTGGCTGCTTCCGTTTTGTTGCTTTCGTCTGGTTTCTTCTGTCCGGCTGCTCCTGTCTGGTTGACTCTTTCTGTCTGCTCCTGTCTGGTTGCTCCGGAAGGTTTTCTGCATTTCCAGCGCAGCGCTGACGGGCGCGCGGGCGGGGTGTTCTTTCAAGGATCGGAAGGTTCCGCCGCCTCCAGCAGATACCCGACCCCGTGAACGGTCGTCAGTTTCACCGGCGCTTTTACGGAAGCCAGTCTCCGCCGGAGAAAATAAATGTAGTTGTCCAGATTGCCGTCCTCAACCTCCGCGGTCGCGCCCCAGACGTAGGAGAGAATCCGCTCCCGCGGCAGTGTCTGCCCCGGATTCTTCAGGAAACATTCCAGAAGCGCCGTTTCTCTCCGGGACAGATTCACGGTTCGTTCTCCGCAGGAGAGGATGCGCCGCTCCGGTTCCAGGGAAATGCCGAAGGCCGAAAGCCGGTTCAGATCCTGCAGCCGTCCGGGCCGCCGCGTGACCGCCCGGATCCGCGCCATCAGTTCTTCCACCGCAAATGGTTTTACCAGATAATCGTCGGCCCCCGCGTCCAGCCCGTCGATCCGTTCCGACAGACCGTCCAGCGCCGTCGCCAGGATCACCGGCGTCTGCACGCCCTGCCTGCGCAGGCTCTGAAGGAGCGTCAGCCCGTCCACTCCCGGCAGCATCCGGTCCAGCACAATCACATCGTAGGCCGCGTTCTTTGCAAAATACAGCCCGTCATCCCCGCTGTGGCAGCAGTCTGTCTTATATCCCGCCGCGTCCAGCATCATCTTTATGTTCCTGCACAGATCCCTGTCATCCTCGATCATCAACACACGCATTCAAATGCTCCCCTGTTTCCTTATTCCTAATACCAGGGCTTACGGTTTTCCGATACCGGGTCTCCTGATTTTTCTGTATCTGGTTTCAGGTTTTTCCCGTACCGGTTCTCCCGGTTTTCCCGTACTGTTCCTTACGGCAGTCTTTGTCCCTACCCTCCAATCCTCATTTTACCACAGGATTCTCTAAAAGATCTTTAAGAAAATCGTTTTCCTTCCAGTATTTTTAGAGAAACCGCTGTTACAATCAGAGCCATGAGACAAGAATCAGAGCCATGAGACAAGAATCAGAGCCATGAGACAAGAATCAGAGCCATGAG
>CAYYHX010000214.1:0-406 GCA_964471835.1 uncultured Hungatella sp. | reverse complement strand
ACAACAATCAGAGCTATGAGACAACAATCAGGGCTATGAGACAAGAATCAGGGCTATGAGACAAAAGGAGGGCATTACAGATGAGAAAATACAGAATCCTGTCCCTGCTGCTGGCGTCGGCGCTGGCTGTCACAGCCGTTACCGCATGCGGCGGCGGTTCCGGAAATGAATACACCAAGGCCGGAGACGGTTCCGGCGTTTCAGACGACGGCGCAGGAGGCGATTCCGGTTCCGGCGGAGGCTTAGGCGGCGGGAGCGGTCAGTCCGGGGAAGATTCCGGCTCTGGCGGCGGGAGCGGCCAGCCCGGGGAAGCGTCCGGCTCCGGCATTGGGGGAGGCCAGTCCGGGGAGTCATCCGGATCCGGCGCGGCGGACGGCGAGATTCCGTTGGGCCGCTATGTCGAGGA
>CAYYHX010000213.1:0-3624 GCA_964471835.1 uncultured Hungatella sp. | reverse complement strand
CCCCTGGAACAGGAGGTCCTGAAGATGATCCCGGGGGCAAAGTTCATCTATTGCGCGGACGCGGGACTCGGTTCTTATAACATCCGGAAGTT
Organism: uncultured Hungatella sp.; assembly: GCA_964471835.1. Lineage (GTDB taxonomy): Bacteria > Bacillota > Clostridia > Lachnospirales > Lachnospiraceae > UBA3402. Next base: position 3,532 of record CAYYHX010000213.1, on the reverse strand, counting down.
CAACAGCATGGGAGGAAGGGCATTCATTGTTACCCAGTCCATCAAAAAGATGAGTGATGTCCTGAAACAGGCCGTCTTCAATGATTATGATTACCGGCTCCTTTCCAATGACGCTCCCGTCACCATCGCCGGCATGAAGAGCTTTGACCGTCATGATAAAGGGAATCTTTCCTTATATAATGATATCGCCTATAAGGTGGTGAACGCCGACCGGGCGGTTGACCTGGGATTGTATGAGGAAAAAACGCTGAAAAACGGGCGGACGGTGAAAGTGAAGGCCAAAGGGCTCCTGAAACAGAGGATCATCATCACATTTTCCAGGAAGATGATGGAATACCAGCGAACCGTACGGGCCAGGCAGGTGGAACGGGCTGAAAAACTGCTGGCCCTGAAGGATCCGGAAGAGATCAAAAAGGGTCCGAATGACGTAAAACGCTTTCTGAAAAGGATCACCAAGACAAAGTCCGGGGAAAAGGCGGAAGTGGAATACATCCTGGATGAAGCAAAGATTGCGGAGGAAGAAAGATATGACGGCTTTTACGCGGTGGCGACCAATCTGGAGGACCCGGCAAAAGACATCCTGGCGGTATCCGGCGAACGATACCGGATCGAGGACTGTTTCCGGATCATGAAGACCAGTTTTGACGGCCGGCCGGTGAACCACCGGCTGCCGGAACGCATCCGGGCGCATTTTCTGATCTGCTATACGGCGCTGCTGGTATACCGGCTGCTGGAGGCAAAACTTGATGACCAGGGAACCCATGTGACGGTAAACGACCTGATCACCACCCTGAAGAACATGAATGTTGCCAACATCCACGATGTGGAATACATGGCACTTTATAAGGGAAGCATGGCGCTTGACGCGCTGACCCGGCTGACGATGCTGCCGCTGGACCGGCTCCACTACCGTCCAAAAGAGTTGAATTCCATGATTAAAAAATTTTTGAGGTAGGACTTATATACAACATTTCCGTCTTCTGATAAGGGCCGGAATTTCCTTATTTTACAAGGAATTCCAGCTTTTACAGATCTTCTAAGTGTCGAAAACGGGATGGTCAACCGATGCAAGGACAATCGCAAAAATCACTTGAGCAAAAAATCACTTGATACCGCGTTCCCCGATGGGGTATAATGATAAGGGATTGATATGCGGTGCCTTTCGCCGACGCCACCGCCAGCAGCAGGAAAGGATACCCGTCAGGATGGAACCGAAAAAGAAGATGCTTCCGATCGGAATCGAAGATTTTGAGGAAATACGGGAAAAGGATTTTTACTATGTCGATAAGACGGGCATGATCCGGGAACTTCTCGCGAACCAGGCGAAAGTGACCCTGTTCACCCGCCCGCGCCGGTTCGGCAAATCGCTGAACATGAGCATGCTAGCGCATTTCTTCGCACCGGACGGGGATAAACAGATTTTTGACGGGCTGGCCATTTCAAAAGAGACGGATCTCTGTGAGAACTATATGGGGAAATACCCGGTTATTTTCATCTCATTGAAAGATATCGAGGGTGAGAATTATCAGGAAGCCTGCCAGGTAATGGCTGACCTTATCGCAGACACGGCTGCCCGGTTTGACTTTCTTTCTGACAGCGAAACGTTAAGTAACTATGACAAGGAAAGATATAAAAAGCTGCTGGACGGCGCCATGCGCAAAAATACGCTCACCGGAAGTCTGAAACTGCTCTGCAGACTTCTGGGAAAGCACTTCGGCACGAAGACGATTCTTCTGATTGATGAATATGACGTCCCTTTACAGAAAGCCTTTGCGAACGGGTACTATGACCGGATGGTCTCCCTGATCCGCAGTCTGCTCGGTGAGGCGCTGAAGTCAAACGACAGCCTGGAGTTCGCCGTGCTGACGGGGTGCCTGCGCGTCTCAAAAGAAAGCATTTTCACAGGGCTAAATAATCTGGAGGTTTTCTCCGTCACGGATGAATTATTCAGCGAATATTTCGGCTTTACGGACCGGGAAGTGCGGGAACTCCTCGGATATTATGACATCGGGGAATGTTACGAAGATATAAAGTTGTGGTATGACGGCTACCGGTTCGGAGATACGGAAGTCTACTGCCCGTGGGATGTGCTGAACCACTGCCGGCGGCTCCTGCATAACCCGAAAACGCCGCCGCAGAACTACTGGGCGAACTCCAGCGGCAACGACGCGGTGCGGGAATTCGTAAGGCGGCAAGGCACCGAGTCCGCCCGGCAGGAACTGGAAACCCTCGCGGAAGGCGGCACCGTCCGCAAGAAGATCCGACCGGACCTGACTTACCGGGACATGTACGATACGATGGAGAACCTGTGGAGCCTTCTGTTCATGACCGGTTATCTGACGTCCCGGACCCGGCCGGCGGGCGGCGTCTATGATCTTTGCATCCCCAACCGGGAGATACGGAGTATTTTCCAGGACCAGATCATGGATCTCTTCTTCGAGGAGTCGAAAGAGGACGGAGATGCGCTCCGGATCCTGTGCCGGGCGATCGCGGCGGGCGACGCGGAAAGCGTGGAGCAGTCGGTGAACGGATACCTGCGGCGGGTGATCAGTATCCGGGATACCGCTGTTTCCCGTGATGAGAAGGAGAACTTTTACCACGGGCTCCTGCTAGGACTTCTGCAGTTCAAGGCGGACTGGAACGTGACCAGCAACTACGAGACCGGGGACGGGTACGGCGATATAACCGTCAGGACAGCGGATAAAAGTCTGGGAGCGGTAATCGAGGTAAAATACGCCCATGACGGGGATCTGGACAGGGGCGTCCGGGAAGCGCTGGAGCAGATTGAGGAGCGGCGCTATGCCGACGGGCTGTACCGGGAGAAATACAGGACGATACGGAAATACGGGATCGCCTGCTATAAAAAGCAGTGCAAGGTCAGACTCGGTGGCTGAATGAAAAGCAGTGCCGAATCCCGTTACCAAAGCTGCCGCAAACAGGGAAGGAGGCGCCGTCTATGGAACCGAAAAAGAAGATGCTTCCGATCGGAATCGAAGATTTTGAAGAAATACGGGAAAAGGATTTTTACTATGTCGATAAGACGGGCATGATCCGGGAACTTCTCGCGAACCAGGCGAAAGTGACCCTGTTCACCCGCCCGCGCCGGTTCGGCAAATCGCTGAATATGAGCATGCTGGCGCATTTTTTCTCACCGGAGGGGGATAAACAGATCTTTGACGGGCTGGCCATTTCGAGAGATGCGGATCTTTGTGAGAACTATATGGGAAAATACCCGGTTATCTCTCTCACTTTGAAGGGAATCGATAAGCTGACATACGAGGCCGCTTACCGGCGAACCGTTCATTTGATTGCCGAAACAGCCGGACGGTTTGAATTCCTTCTTGACAGTGAAACACTCAATAAACGGGAGAAAAGGATCTACGAGAATCTTCTGGACGGAACCATGGATGAAGAAACACTGGGCATCAGTCTGAAGCTGCTGTCAGAGCTGCTGAAAAAGCACTTCGGCAAAAAAGTGATTCTTCTGATTGATGAATATGACGTCCCTTTACAGAAAGCCTTTGCGAACGGG
>CAYYHX010000212.1:0-3646 GCA_964471835.1 uncultured Hungatella sp. | reverse complement strand
TTTAGTAATTGCGGTAGCCGTCAACTTATGTTATAGTATTCCCAGTGCAGATTTTTTCTCGGTTTCTGCCGTGATATTTTCAAAAATAGAGAAGAAAGCGGGGTTTGTTGAATGGGATTGGCAACATTTGCCGGCGGCGTCCATCCCTACGAGGGGAAAGAGCTGTCCGAGAACCAGCCGATTGAAGTGCTGATGCCCAGGGGTGAGCTGGTCTTTCCCCTGTCCCAGCATATCGGCGCGCCTGCGAAGGCCCTGGTGAAGAAAGGGGATACGGTTCTGGCCGGGCAAAAGATCGCGGAAGCCGGCGGGTTCGTCTCCTCGCCGGTTCTGTCTTCCGTGTCCGGCACGGTGAAGGGCATCGAGAAGCGCAGGACAGCGGCCGGCTCCATGGTGGATTCCGTCATTGTGGAGAATGACGGCCGCTACGCGGAGGTCGAGGGGACAGGTACGGAGCGGGACCCGGATACCATGACGAAGCAGGAGATCATTGACACCGTGCGCGAGGCCGGCATCGTGGGTCTGGGCGGCGCGGGCTTCCCGACCCATGTCAAGCTCTCCCCCAAGGAGCCGGGGAAGATCGACTATGTGATCATCAACGGCGCGGAGTGCGAGCCGTACCTGACCAGCGATTACCGCAGGATGATCGAGGAACCGGAGAAGGTGATCGGCGGCCTGAAGGTGATCCTGAAGCTCTTTGACAACGCGAAGGGCGTCATCGGCATCGAGGACAATAAGCCGAAGGCCATCGAGAAGATGACGGAGCTGGTGAAAGACGAACCCCGCATCGAAGTTCGCGCTCTGAAGACGAAGTACCCGCAGGGCGGCGAGCGCACCCTGATCTACGCGGTGACGGGACGGAAGATCAATTCCTCCATGCTCCCCGCGGACGTGGGCTGCATCGTGGACAATGTGGACACGGCGGCGGCCATCTACATGGCGGTGTGCAGGACCACGCCGCTGATGACGAAGACCGTGACCGTCACCGGAGACGCCATCGCCAATCCGAAGAATTACAGCGTGCGGCTTGGCACCTGCTATCAGGAGCTGATCGACGCGGCGGGAGGGTTCAAGACCGAACCGGAGAAGGTGATCTCCGGCGGCCCGATGATGGGGCAGGCCCTGTTCGACCTGTCGATCCCCGTCGCGAAGACTTCGTCGTCCCTGACCTGCCTTAGCCACGACGCGGTGGCGGAGTCAGAGCCGACGGCCTGCATCCGCTGCGGGCGCTGCGTGACGGTCTGCCCGGAACGGATCGTGCCGCAGAAGCTCTACAAGGTTGCCCTGCGCCACGATCTGGACGCTTTCGTAAAGTTGAACGGTATGGAGTGCTGCGAGTGCGGCTCCTGTTCCTACATTTGCCCCGCCAGGAAACCGCTGACCCAGTCATTCAAAGAGATGCGCAAGGCCGTCGCGGCCGCCCGCAGGAAATAGGAGGAGGAGATAGAAGATGAGCAAACTGTTAAATGTTTCTTCCTCGCCCCACGTCAGAAGCGATGTGCGTACGCCCAACCTGATGGGCGATGTGATTATCGCGATGATCCCCGCGACGGTCTTCGGCGTGTGGCAGTTCGGCGTCCACGCGGCGCTGGTGCTGGTCATGACGGTCTTAAGCTGCGTGGTCAGCGAATACCTGTTTGAGAAGATCCTGAATAAGCCGATCACTGTCGGCGATCTGTCCGCAGTGGTGACAGGCATGATCCTGGGACTGAATATGCCCCCGGATATCCCGGTGTGGATCCCCATGCTGGGCGGCGTCTTCGCGATCGTCATCGTGAAGCAGCTCTACGGCGGCCTCGGCCAGAATTTCATGAACCCCGCGCTGGCGGCCCGCTGTTTCCTGCTGATCTCCTTTGCCCAGAAAATGTCGAGTTTCACGCTGGACGGCGTGAGCGGCCCGACGCCCCTGGCGCTTCTGAAGAGCGGCGAGAGCGTGGATCTGGCGGCGATGTTCCTGGGGCGGATTCCCGGAACCATCGGCGAGGTCAGCACCGTCGCGCTTCTGATCGGCGCGGCCTACTTGCTGTATAAGAAAGTCATCAGTATCCGCATCCCCGGCGCCTACATCCTGACCGTGGCGGTGTTCGTATTCATTTTCGGAAAGCATGATCTCACCTATGTGCTGGCCGAGATCTGCGGCGGCGGCCTGATCTTCGGCGCCTTCTTCATGGCGACCGACTATGTAACCAGCCCGATCACGCCCGTGGGGCAGATCGTATTCGGCGTGCTGCTGGGAATCCTGACCGGCCTGTTCCGCATCTTCGGCGGCTCGGCCGAGGGCGTGTCCTACGCGATCATCTTAGGCAACCTCTTTGTTCCGCTGATCGAGAAATTCACCCTTCCGGTCGCATTTGGAAAGGAGGGCAAGAAGGCATGAACAAGCTCGGGTTTATCAAAGACGCGCTGATCCTGTTCGCGATTACGCTGGTGGCCGGCGCGTGCCTCGGCGGCGTCTACACGGTGACGAAGGAGCCGATCGCGGCGGCCCAGCTGGAGGCGAAGAAGGAAGCCTACCGCACCGTCCTCCCGGACGCGGCGGATTTTGAGGAAGGCGACTTCGCGGCAGCCATCGGGCAGGCGAACACCGGCATCGCGGACTTAAGCTACGGCAACGTCGTGATCGACGAGTGCGTTACCGCCGTGGACGCTTCCGGCAGCCCGCTCGGCTATGTGGTGACGGCCACTTCCAAGGACGGCTACGGCGGCGCGATCACCGTGTCCGTGGGCATCACGGACAGCGGCGAGGTGAAAGGAATCGAGTTTCTGACCCTGGCGGAGACCGCCGGGCTCGGCATGAATGCCGACAAGCCGGAGTGGAAAGGCCAGTTCGCGGGCAGGACGGTGGAGGAATTTGCCGTGACCAAGTCCGGCGCTTCCTCGGACAATGAAATCGACGCCATCAGCGGCGCCACCATCACAAGCCGTGCGGTGACAGGCGCGGTCAACAGCGCGCTGTACTTCGTCCGCAGCTGTCTGGGACAATAGGAGGTGTGGAATATGAACAAATGTATCGAACGGTTATACAACGGTATCATTAAGGAGAATCCGACTTTCGTGCTGATGCTGGGCATGTGTCCGACGCTGGCGACCACGACCTCGGCCATCAACGGCCTGGGCATGGGACTGACCACCACGGCGGTGCTGGTATTTTCCAACCTGATCATCTCGGCGCTCCGGAACATCATTCCGGACCGGGTACGCATCCCGTCCTACATCGTGATTGTGGCGTCCCTTGTAACCATCGTGCAGCTTCTTCTGCAGGCGTACCTGCCGAGCCTGAATGACGCCCTCGGCATCTTCATCCCGCTGATCGTCGTCAACTGCATCATCCTCGGCCGCGCCGAAGCCTACGCCGCCAAGAACGGCCCGCTGGAGTCCGCGTTTGACGGCATCGGCATGGGACTCGGCTTCGCGCTGGCCCTGATGTGCATCGGGCTGGTCCGCGAGCTTCTGGGTTCCGGCTCCGCGTTCGGCATCCAGATCATCCCGGAAGATTACTGCATCTCCATCTTCGGCCTGGCCCCCGGCGCGTTCTTCGTGCTGGCCTGCCTGACCGCCCTGCAGAACAAGTTCAAGATGCCGTCGGCGACCAATGTCGAGAACAACGGCTCCGTGCTGGCCTGCGGCGGCGACTGTATGCATTGTTCCG
>CAYYHX010000211.1:0-3659 GCA_964471835.1 uncultured Hungatella sp. | reverse complement strand
CCGTCCACCACGATCACACAATCGAAGCCGAAACTGCCGTCCCGGACCGACTCGGCATCTCTGCGTTCCCCGGATTCAGCCTGGCCGAAAGATTCCGTCCGGCCCTCTCCGTATGCTCCGGCGGCAGCCCCGCCGCTCTCTCCCGCCCTCTTCCTCCCGGCGTACCCGCGTAAAAAATCACCGGCGAAAGACACGTCCAGCCTTCCGCCGGTGAGAATCAGTCCGGTCTTCATTTCATTTCTTCTCCGCTTCCTCTAAAATCTTCAGAAACTTCCGCGTATTCTCGCAGGCGTCCCCACGGTAGATGGCCGAACCGGATACGATCACATTGGCCCCCGCCTCCAGACAGGCCCGCACATTGTCAAGGGTGACACCACCGTCAATCTCGATATCCATATCCAGGCCCTGGCTCAGACACATTTCCCGCAGGCTCCGGACTTTCTTCAGCGTATAGGGAATCATTTCCTGCCCGCCAAAACCCGGATTCACGGTCATGATCAGCACCATATCCACCACATCCAGAAGATCCTGAATCATCAGGATCGGCGTCGTCGGATTCAGCGCCACGCCCACCTTCAGCCCGGCTCCCCGGATCTGGCGCAGCGTGTAGTCCAGATGCGTGCAGGCTTCGGCGTGAACCGTGATGAGATCCGCCCCGCACCTGACAAAGTCCGGCAGGTAACGGAGCGGCTCCTGCACCATCATGTGTACGTCAAATACCTTCTCCGTACAGCTGCGGATCGACGCGATCACCTGCATCCCGAAAGAGATGCAGGGGACAAACGTCCCATCCATCACATCCAGATGGATGTACTGAGCCCCGGCGCGGTCCACATCGCCGATCTGCTGCCCCAGCCGCTTAAAATCCGCGTCCAGAATCGAGGGTGACAGAATATTCATAAACTAGTATCTCCTTTTCTCTTTCAGCTCCGTATACAGCAGCCGGTAATTCTCATAGCGGCTGCTGCTGATCCCGCCCGCCTTCACAGCGGCCTTGACGCCGCAGACCTTCTCCCCTATGTGTACGCAGCCCGGGAACCGGCATTCCGCCTCATAGGATTCAAATTCCGGGAAGCAGTCTTTTAACTCCTCCGGCTCCATTTCTTCCATATACATCGAACTGAAACCGGGCGTGTCCAGCAGGTACGTCCCGCTCCCCAGACAGAACAGCTCGGAATGGCGGGTCGTATGGCGCCCACGCCGGATCTTTTCACTGACGGTTCCCGTCTCCATCCGGGCTTCCGGCAGCAGCAGGTTGGTCAGAGAAGATTTCCCGACACCGGAAGGGCCGGCCAGCACCGTGGTCCGCCCCCGCAGCCTTTCGCGGACTTCCGCCAGCCCCTCGCCTGTATATGTGCTGAGCCGAAGCACCGGATAGCCGGCCGGGCCGTAGATCCCGCGGAGGCGGAGGATCGCATCCCTGGCTTCATCCGCCTGATCCACCCCGTTCGTGACGGCTGCCGCATTCCTGTCCCCATCTTCCAGATCTGCTCTTATCGTGACGCCTTCCGCATCCTTGCCCGCCTGATCCGCTCGCATCGTGACGGCTGCCTCATCCTTGCCCGCCAGATCCGCTTTATTCGCAACGGGAGCTACACCTTTGCCATTATTTCCCCCAATCAGATCCGCCTTATTCATCACGATAACCGCGTCCACACCGAGCCGCGCAAGCATCACCAAAAATCGGTCCAGCAGATTCAGGTTCGGTTCCGGGTCCTTCACCGCGAATACCACAAGGGCCTGATCCACATTGGCCACGGCAGGACGGACCAGCTCGCTGCGCCGCGGAAGGATCTCATCCACATTGCCTTCCGGCGGGTCGTTCCCCAGGACAGAGATAACCACGTCATCGCCGACGAGCGGCTTGATCCCCCGGCTGCGGAATATGCCCCTGGCCCTGCACGCATAGACCAGACCATCTTCCGCGTGGACATAATAGAACCCGGCGATGCCTTTGATGATTTTGCCCGTCATGCGCCAGCCCCTCCGCTACTGCGCGGTGAACTGAACCGGATAGCTGGCCAGCACCTGCCCGTCTTCCGCGTTCACCACCTCGACCATTCCCTCCTCCGCTCCCGGGAAGATGGCTTCGATCTCCGGATAATCGATTACCAGCAGGCTTGTGCTGCCCACCTCGGTGGTCTCCATCAGCGTCCGGTACTGCGGTCCGTCCTCCGAATCCTGGCGCAGACGTACTTCCAGAAACAGTGACGTCCCTTCCATGCCGGGGCCAAACGCGCCCTGCGGATTATAGGTCTCACTGATCGACGCGATATAACGCTGCGGCTCCGGGGGCGGCTCGGGGCCGTCGCTTACGACGAAGGAAATCCTGCTGCCCTCCTCCACGCTCGTATTCGCCGCGATATCCTGACTGATCACATAGCCCTGCGGAATGGTGTCGTTATAGCTTCTGGTGACGTCGCCGGGATTCAACCGGGCGTCGGCCAGCCGCTGGAGCGCCTCCTCCTCGGTAATATTGGAAAGGTCAGGCACGGTACGCACGACAGGAGCCGGACCAAGGCTCACATACAGCGTCACCGTCTCCCCCTCGCGGACCTCCGCCGGTTCATAGCGGATGATTCCGTCCTGCGCTACCGTGTCATTGTATTCTTCCTGAAAAATGAATTTCAGCCCGTTCTGCGTCAGCGCTGCGGACGCGGCATCCCTGTCCATACCGGTAAGCGACAGGGCCGCAAGGTCGATCTTTCCGTTGCCGGTGCTGACGACCACATCCACGGCGGAGTATTTCTGGACGACACTTCCCGCTTCCGGATTCTGGGAAATGACATAATCGCTCTCTACCGTGTCCGACTCCTCATAGCCGACGACCCGCATCACCAGGGTAGAATCTTTCAGCTTCTGCTCCGCGATATCAACCGGCAGGTTCGTCGCGTCAGGAGCCAGAATCTCCGTCTCGGCAAGCTGCGTCCCCGTTTCCTCCGGCACAGTCTCTGTCTGGGCCGTCTGCTGATCGTCCCCCGATCCGAAGCCCAAGCCCGAGCCGCCGCGGAACAGGCCGCCGATTCTCAGGAACAGAAGAATCAGGACCGCCACGATAATGACCGCGACCAGAACGCCCAGCCCCGTCAGAAGACGCTCGATCCCGCGGCTCAGGCGCGGGCCGCGCGGCGGTTGGGGAGGATAGTCCGGCTCCGAATCCATGTCGTCCGCCGTCCTGTAAGACGGCTTATGGCCAAGATCGATCACATCCAGTTCGTCCGGCCCGGCGTGCCCGGAGGGCGGCGCATAACTGCCCCCATAGTTCATCGCGCCTGCGGACCGCGAATCTGACGCATAATTGCCTCCATGGTTCATCGACCCAACGGACCGCAAATCCGACGCATAATTGACACCCGAATTCATCTCACCCGCGGACCGCAAATCCGTCACATAATCAATATCGGGATTCATCGTCCCCACGGGCCGTGCATCCGCCGCATAACCGATATCGGTATCCATCGTCCCCATCGACCGCGCATCCGCCGCATAATCAATATCGGGAAATCTTTCCACGAAATCCTCATCCGGGTACAGGAGTACCAGCCGCAGGTCGGCGATTACCTCGTTGACCGAGGAATAGCGCCTCTCCGGCTTCTTCTCCGTGCATTTGAGGATAATATTTTCAAGGCTTGAGGGGATATCCGGTTCATAGATACTCG
>CAYYHX010000210.1:0-3664 GCA_964471835.1 uncultured Hungatella sp. | reverse complement strand
TCAGGGATATGGCGGTGCTGCAGCCGGATTTCGAGCAGAACCGGAATTTTCTGCGGCAGAGAATCTATGGGGAAGGGGCGAATTCCGGCAAGAACGGGATTGAATGAAATGGTGCTGCCTGAACGGTTACAAAAAGATTGAATGAAATGGTGCCGTCTGTACGGTTACAAAAAGATTGAATGAAATGGTGCCGTCTGTACTGTTACAAAATGATTGAGTGTAATGGCATCGCATGGTAGAATAATTGGATAATGGCAATGGCATCACATGGTAGAATAAAACAGGATAACGGTGGAAAATGACTGCGGAAGGAGACAGGGAGAAGGCTTATGAAGCTGACATTTATCGGGGCGGATCATGAGGTGACGGGGAGCTGCCACTATCTGGAATGCGGACAGACGAAGATTCTGGTGGACTGCGGGATGGAACAGGGGGTCAATGTATACGAGAACGCGGATCTGCCGGTCAGCCCCGCGCAGATCGATTATGTGCTGGTGACGCACGCGCATATCGACCATACGGGTTATCTGCCGCTTCTCTACGCGCGGGGGTTCCGCGGCCGGATCCTGGCCACGGCGGCTACGAAAGATCTGTGCGGGATCATGCTTCGTGACAGCGCCCATATCCAGGAGATGGAGGCGGAGTGGAAGAACCGCAAGGCGCGCCGCGCCGGCAAAGCGGAGGAGGCGCCTCTTTATACATTGAACGACGCAGAAGGCACAATCGGGCTTATCGACGGTTATGAGTATGACGAAATGGTACGGCTGAACGACGACATTTCCCTGCGTTTTACGGACGCGGGGCATCTGCTCGGTTCGGCGTCCATCGAAGTCTGGTGCAGGGAGGACGGCGTGCAGAAGAAGATCGTGTTCTCCGGCGACATCGGCAACCTGCACAAGCCGCTGATCCGCGACCCGCAGTACATCGGCGAAGCGGATTATGTGGTGATGGAATGTACCTACGGCGACCGCAGTCATGAGACGGCGGGAGGACGGAAGACGACGGAAGAACATATCGCGCGGTTCGCGCAGATCATCCAGGAGACACTGGACCGGGGAGGCAATGTGGTGATTCCTGCGTTCGCGGTAGGGCGCACGCAGGAACTCTTGTATTTTCTCCGCAGGATCCGGCTCGACCACATGATCCACGGACATGACGATTTCGAGGTCTATGTGGACAGTCCGCTGGCGATCGAGGCAACCCATGTATTTAAGAAGAATCTGCTGCGCTGCTATGACGAGGAGACGAAAGAACTGGTAGAGCAGGGGATCAATCCGATTGAATTTCCCGGACTTAAGCTGGCAGTCACGAGCGAGGAATCCAAGGCGATCAATTTCGATACGAAGCCGAAGGTGATCATTTCCGCCTCCGGCATGTGCGACGCGGGCCGAATCCGCCACCATCTGAAGCACAATCTGTGGAGACCGGAGTGCTGCGTGGTGTTCGCCGGTTTCCAGGCCACGGCGACGCTCGGCCGCGCGCTCGTGGACGGTGCGGCTTCGGTGAAGATCTTCGGCGAGACGATTGATGTGGAGGCGCGGATCGAGCAGCTGCCGGGCTTAAGCGGACACGCGGACCGGGAGGGGCTTCTTACATGGATCCGTGCGTTTCAGAAAAAACCGGAACAGGTATTTATGGTCCACGGCGAGGACAAGGTCTGCGGCGCCTTCGCGGAATATCTGACCCGCGGCGAGAAGATTCCCGCGTCTGCGCCGTTCTCCGGGTCGGTCTATGATCTGGCGGCCGGCAGATGGATCCTGCAGACCGAGGGCGTGCCGGTGGTGAAGGAAACGGCGGCCAGGAGGCGCACCGACAGCGTCTTCGCGCGTCTGGTTGCGGCGGGCGAGAGGCTTGTACAGGTGATCCGGAAAAATGAAGGCGCGCCGAATAAGGATCTGGCGAAGTTCACGGATCAGATCCATTCGCTGTGCGATAAATGGGACCGCTGAGGCAGGCGGGCGGAGAGGCTGTATCCGGAGTGACAGCCACCGGAATGGCATCCGTCGAGGGATAGCGGATGGGAGAATACGCATCATGAGTAAGGTACAGATTTACACCGACGGCGCGGCGCGGGGCAATCCCGACGGGCCAGGCGGTTACGGAACGATCTTGCATTATGTAGATAAAAAAGGGGATCTCTATGAGAAGATTATCTCCGCGGGTTACGAGCGGACCACGAACAACCGCATGGAGCTGATGGCGGCGATCGCCGGCTTGGAGGCACTGAACCGCCCCTGTGAGGTGGAAATCTATTCGGACTCCAAGTATCTGACCGACGCCTTCAACCAGGGCTGGATCGACAACTGGGTGCGCAACAACTGGCGCCGGGGCAAGAGCGGGCCGGTGAAGAACATCGATCTGTGGGAACGGCTGCTGGACGCGAAACGGAACCATCGCGTGACCTTTATCTGGGTGAAGGGACACGCGGGCAATCCGCTCAACGAGCGCTGCGATCTGCTGGCGACTTCGGCCGCGGACAGCGGGGATCTGCTGGTGGATGAGGGCGTGGAGGAAGCGCTGGCATAGGTTTGCTGCGGCGCAGGACGCTGCGAGGGATGGAAATGAAAGACCGAAAAATCATTATTTTGCTGCTTTGCGTGGCGATGGCCGGAACGGCGGTTACGCTCTGTACCGCCTATCTGACCGGCAACCTGGAACGTCCGGGTCAGGTGAACGTGCTGCTTGCGGGGGAGGAGAAACGGGCGGATGCGGGTATGGGGAACGCGGAAGGTTCCCTGATGGCGGATGAACCGTGGACCGGCGCTTCGGGCAGTGGTGAAGGCCAGATGGGGCGTGCAGGGGAGGAACCGGCGTTCCCGGAGGCGGGTATGCCGGCGGAAGGCGAGAGCGGTGCAGGCGGTACGGATGGAATACAGACCGGAGGCACATACGGTGCGAATGATATGGCGGCTGGCAATGCAGGCGATGCGGCCGGGATGCAGGCCGGAAGCACGTATGGTGCGGATGGTTCGCCGGCTGGCGGCACGAGCGGTGCGGCCGGCATACAGACCGGAAGCACATACGGTACGGATGATATGCCGGCTGGCAATGCAGGCGGTTCGGCCGGGATGCGGACCGGAAGCACGTATGGTGCGGATGGTATGCCGGCTGGCGGCGCGAGTAGTGCGGCAGGTATACAGACTGGAAGCGCTTACGGTACGGATGCCGGGCAGGCGGACGGCGCATATGACGCGGAAGATGCACAGTCTGACAGCGCGGTCGGCGCGGCTGGTATACGGGCATACGGCATGATCAGCATTCCGGTAAGTGGTAAGACGGATGCGGGAGACGGACAGGAAGGGACGGGAGAAGTGCGTGCGGATGCGTCGGGAGCGTCAGGTTCCAAGACGTTTCAGACGGGTGGTTCTGCTTCGGGGGCTTCCGAAAACCAGATTTCCGAAGGAGGAGCGACGGAATCGGGATATGGAGTCATCTCCGGAGCCGGGGATTTCGCAGGAGCAGAAGGCTCCGGGGGATACGGCCAGAATGCAGGGTTCAACCAGAATGCGGCAGTTGATCAAGGGGCAGCGGCTGGTCAGGGGGTGGCGGCGGGCCAGGAGATAGCGGCGAACCAGAGTGCAGCAGCCCAAGGGGCGGCGGTGAACCGGAGTGCGTCGGATACCCAAGGAGCGGCGTCAAGCCGGAGCGCGGCGTCTGCCCAGGA
>CAYYHX010000209.1:0-3671 GCA_964471835.1 uncultured Hungatella sp. | reverse complement strand
TTACCGGCAGGAGATTACCGACCAGAAGATGGTGGCGGGACTGATCTATCTGGACAATTACGACGAAGCGCTGGAGAGTATTGAGGAAGTACGCCGCTCCCTTCTGATGGCCCTGATCGAGCGGCGCATCAACAAATATGTCGCCGGTATGAACGGCGTCGTGAAGAAGATGGAGAAGGACAAGTATTTCTTTATCATCAAGCAATACTATGTCGAGGAGCTTCGCGAGCAGCGGTTCAGCATCCTGGAGGATGTGAAGTCGGTGAATATCGGCAATGAGATGGCCGTCACCTTAAGCATCGGCCTGGGGATGAACGGCGACACTTACGGTCAGAATTATGAGTTTGCCCGCATGGCGATTGACATGGCTCTGGGCCGCGGCGGCGACCAGGCGGTGATCAAGAACGGCGAGAAGATCGAGTATTTCGGCGGCAAGTCGCAGCAGCAGGAGAAGACCACCCGCGTGAAAGCGCGCGTGAAGGCCCATGCCCTGCGGGAGCTGATGGGTACGAAGGAGAAGATTCTGATCATGGGCCATCGTCTGGGCGATATCGACTCTTTCGGCGCGTCGGTCGGCATCTACCGGATCGCGGCCGCGCTGGACCGGAAGGCCCATATCGTGATCAACGACATCACGTCTTCGGTGCGGCCCATGTACGAGCGGTTCACGCCGGCGGCGGGGTATCCGGAGGATCTGTTCTTAAGGGGGGCAGCGGCGCTGGAGAAAGCGGACGCGAATACGCTTCTGGTGGTGGTGGACGTGAACCGTCCCGCGATTACCGAGGAGCCGGAACTTCTGAAGAAGGTGAAAACGATCGTCGTCCTGGATCATCACCGCCAGGGAAGCGAAATCATCGACAACGCAGTGCTTTCCTATGTGGAGCCCAATGCGTCGTCCGCCTGCGAAATGGTTGCGGAAGTCGTGCAGTATATCGCCGACGACATCCGGATCCGGCCGCAGGAGGCGGACGCGATGTACGCGGGCATCGTCATTGACACGAATTATTTCAATAACCAGACCGGCGTGAGGACGTTTGAGGCGGCGGCCTATCTGCGGCGCAGCGGGGCGGACATCACCCGTGTGCGCAAGGCGTTCCGCGAGGAGATGGTCAATTACCAGGCTCGCGCCCGTGCCGTCGGGGAGGCGGAAGTGTTCGAGGGGGCGTTCGCGATCAGCGTGTGTCCGTCGGCCGGCATCGAGAATCCGACCATCGTCGCAGCCCAGGCGGCGAATGAGCTTTTGGGCATTCGCGGCATCAAGGCTTCGGTGGTGCTGTCGGAGTACAATGGGGTCATTTTCCTGAGCGCGCGGTCGATGGACGAGGTGAATGTGCAGGTGATGATGGAGAAGCTGGGCGGCGGCGGTCACCGCTCCATCGCCGGGGCGCAGCTTAAGGGAGTGACGATCGATGAGGCGAAAGAGCGGCTGAAGGCCGTGATCCGAGAGATGATCGCGGACGGCGACGTGCAGTAGGATGCGGGCGGAGATTGCAGTGGGATGCGGGCTGAGAGTGACGGATAGGCGGCAGCACGCAGGACATGCCGGAGACGTGGAAACGGCGGGAAACATACCGATGCGTGTTGAAGCAGCGCAGCGGGAAAATACAGGCAGGAGGGTGCGGTTATGGAAATCGTATTGATGGAAGACATAAAGTCATTAGGAAAGAAAGGGCAGGTCGTGAAGGTCAGCGACGGGTACGCGCGCAACTATATCCTGCCCAGAAAGCTGGGCGTAGAAGCCACGCCGAAGAATCTGAATGAACTGAAACTTCAGAAGGCCAACGCCGAGAGGGTGGCGGCGAAGCAGCTGGCGGAGGCGAAGGAACTGGGCGAGAAGCTGGGCGCGGCGAAGGTGACGCTGGCGATCCGGGCCGGCGGGAACGGCAAGGCGTTTGGTTCCGTGTCCGGCAAGGAGATCGCAACGGCGGTGGCATCCCAGCTGGGGGTGGAACTGGATAAGAGAAAGCTGGTGTTGCCGGAGCCGATCAAGGTTCTGGGGACCTATGAGGTTCCGGTAAAACTCCATAAAGACGTAACCGTGAAGCTGACGGTAGACGTCGTGGCGGAGCAGCCTTAACCGGATGGAACGCAGGAGTTAAGAGAAACGGGGACAGAGAGACATGCCGATGGATGACGCATTGATCAAACGCGTGCTTCCGCACAGCATCGAGGCCGAGCAGTCGGTGATCGGTTCGATGCTGATGGACCGGGAGGCGATCATCACCGCGACGGAATTGGTGGCGGCGGAAGATTTCTACCAGCGCCAGTATGGTGTCATGTTTGAGTCCATGGTGGAGCTGTTCAATGAGGGCAAACCGGTGGATCTGGTGACGCTCCAGGACCGCCTGAAGGAGAAGGACGTCCCCCCGGAGGTGTCGAGCCTGGAATTTGTCCGTGATATCATCACCACGGTGCCGACCTCGGCCAACGTCCGTTTCTACGCGAATATTGTCCGCGAGAAGGCAATCCTGAGACGGCTGATCCGCATTAACGAAGACATTTCCAATGAATGCTATCTGGGGCGGGATTCCATGGATGATATCCTGGCCGATACAGAAAAGAGGATCTTTGACCTGCTCCAGAGCCGGACGTCGCGGGAGCTGGTGCCGATCCGCCAGGTGACGTTAAGCGTGCTTGACAAGATCGAGGAGGCGTCCCGCTCGAAAGACGTCGTGACCGGCGTGCCTACTGGTTTCGCGGATCTGGATTACAAGACGTCCGGTTTCCAGCCGTCGGATCTGATCCTGCTGGCCGCCCGCCCCTCCATGGGCAAGACGGCATTTGTGCTGAATGTGCTGGATTATGTATCGGTGCGGCGCGGGAAGCCCTGCATGATTTTCAGCTTGGAGATGTCCAAAGAACAGCTGGTGCAGCGCATGATCGCCATGGAATCAAATGTGAACACCCAGAAACTGCGCACCGGCAACCTGACGGACGCGGAATGGGACGCGGTGGTGGAGGCGGTCGGCCTGATCGGCAGTTCGAATATGGTCATCGACGACACGCCGGGCATCTCCGTGACGGAGCTGCGCTCCAGGTGCAGGAAAAGGAAGCTGGAGCACGGATTGGACATGGTGGTCGTCGATTACCTTCAGCTGATGAGTGGGAGCGGCCGGCCGAATGACAACCGGCAGCAGGAGATCTCCGAGATCTCCCGCTCGCTGAAGGCGCTGGCCAGGGAGATCAAAGCCCCGGTGGTCGCGCTTTCCCAGCTCAGCCGCGCCTGCGAGAGCCGTCAGGATCACAGGCCGATGCTTTCGGATCTGCGCGAATCGGGCGCTATCGAACAGGACGCCGACGTGGTCATGTTCCTGTACCGCGACGATTACTATAACAAGGATTCCGACGTCAAAGACACGGCGGAGGTCATCATTGCCAAGCAGCGCAACGGTCCCATCGGGACGGTGAACCTGCTCTGGAAGCCGGATATCACGAGGTTCCTAAGCATCGAGCGGCCGTAGGAGCGCCGCGGATGCCCTCACCAGCCCGCGGAACAGGTTCCTGGCGGCGGGATCTTCTTCCAGAAGATATTCCGGGTGCCACTGGACAGCCACCAGATACGGATAATCTTCCATGACCACGCCCTCGATAATGCCGTCGGGTGCGAATGCGCATGCCTTCAGGGAAGGCGCCACATCGCGTACCGCCTGATGATGCGTGCTGTTGACGTG
>CAYYHX010000208.1:0-3682 GCA_964471835.1 uncultured Hungatella sp. | reverse complement strand
CCGACGCGCTGCTGCGTCAGGTGCTTCTTCACTTCCAGCAGCATGGACGCGGACCCGCAGGTGCAGTCCCCGACGGACCGCGCCTCGTCCAGCCCGTCCGCGGCCAGGGTGGCGCAGAGCCTGGACGGCCCGGCAGGCGTGAAGAACTCGCCGCCTTTCTTGCCGGCGTCCGAGGCGAACAGCCCGATCAGGATCATGTAAGCCGTGCCGAGCACGTCAAACTGGGAATCCTGCAGATCAAAGTCGATCTCTGCGATGCGGGTCATGACTTTCCCGATGAGCGCCGTCCGGCCGGAGACGGTATCGCCCAGGTCAGGGTCCTGCAGCCGCATGTCGTTGAACAGCCCGTCGAACGCCTTATTGGAGGGGTGTCCCATGGTGGAGCCGATCAGTTCGCTGACAGCGCGTTCCAGATTCTCGATGCTGAACCTATCCGCCTCGTTTAGAGGTTTATTGATCCGGCGCACCAGTTCCGCAAACAGATTTTCCGGTTTAATCACATAGCCCAGCTTCGACAGCGACCATTCCTCAACCACCGGCTTAAATTCCGGATCGGCAAAGGCCTGCGCATACGTGAGGCCGTCGTTTTTCAGCAGGTCTTCCATATAGAGGACCGTGCGCTCCGACAGGTAACGGTAGAAAATGATGCCCAGAATGTAATTCTTGAACTTGCTGGCGTCCATATTGCCGCGCAGGTCGTTCGCGATGGCCCACAGCTTCTGGGAAAGCTCGTTCGCCTGAGCCTGGTATTTCGTTGAATCAGCCATATTATGCCGCCTCCGCTCTGTATTTCCTGTAAGTGTCCTCCACGAACGTGTGGATGCTCTTCGTCAGCTTTGTAATCTTCAGAAGCCCCATGCTGTACGCCATGAGGCGCCTGCGGATACCGTCGTCCGAGATGTTTCCCTTGAAGGCAAACTCGCTGAACAGTTCCTTCACGATGGAAACATCAATGTCGTTCTCCTGCGCGAACGCTGACATGTCGGCCTGCAGCTGTTCCTTCTCGTACTGCGTGAACGCCTCCATGATGTCCGCATCGTCCGGCAGATCGTAGAACCGGTCGAAGATGAAACTCCGCATGATGTCCTTCTTAAGCCGCAGGGACTCATTGTCGGAGCGCTCGATTTCCCTGAGAACGAGATCCACGTCGGCCTTCCGTTCCTCCTCGGTCTTTCCCGCGGCCTTCGCCTTTTTGAGAAGGTTCAGAATGTACACCACGTTGATGCGGTCTGTCCGCACCAGCTCGATGTCGAAGTCAATGTCCAGCGGCACGGGCACCTTCGGGTCCGGCCTGTCCGCCTGCTCCCTGTAATACAGATACCAGCTCTTGAAACCCTCGTACTCATTTTCGCCCATGGAAGGCTCAAGGTCCTGCCAGTCAAACTGGGAGAACGTCCTAAGCGTCGCCAGCGTCTGCGCCATGGAGCGGAACGCGATGACGAACATCCGGATCTCGTCCTCGGACTGAAGCTGCCCCGCCTCCGCCACATTGGGCGCAATCTTGCGGAGGGTCGGCTCCTGGTTCCTCCACTGATTGACATAATAGTCATATCCCTCCAGCAGATATTCATTGGGATCCCCGTCGCCCGAGAAGAGGGTGAGCGCATCGTCCTGCCACTTCTTGATGTTGCGGAACGTGACGATCTGTCCGAACTGCTTCGTTACTTTATCGACCCGGTTCGTCCGGCTGTACGCCTGCACCAGGGTATGCCAGATCAGGTTCTTGTCCAGATACAGCGTGTTGCAGGGCCTGGCGTCAAAACCCGTCAGGAACATATTGACCACGAGCAGAATATCCACCTGGGGCAGGTTCTTCTGCCTCATCCGATTCGCGATGTCCTTGCGGTAAGCGTCGAAGGTGTCGGCGGCAAAGCCGGTGCCGAACATGGCATTGTAGTCGTTTATACAGCGGGAGAGCAGTTCCCGGGAATGTTCGTCCGCGCCGTCGTCCATGTCCTCGTTGGCCTGATACGTAAAAATGGCCGCGATCTTCAGCCGCTTCTCCTCCGGAAGAAGAGCGTTCTGACGCTTAAACTCATCGTAATACTTCCCCAGCGTCTGAATGGAATCCACGGCGAAAAGGGCCGTATAAACATCCTTTCCCTGCGGGTGTACATGCTGTTCGTGATGTGTGAGGATATGCTCCGTGATGCCGGAAATGCGCTGCTTCTCATAATCCTCGTCGTGATACAGTGCGTTGATGTCGATATGATGATTCCGGCAGTACTCCGGATCGTCGATCTGCTCCGGGTCGAGGCGGTACTTCGCCGCCTGCCGCGCAAACAGCGTCCGCTGGTACTCCACGGAGAACCGCAGCACGTTGCCGTCGGCGATGGCGTCCTTGATCATGTACCGGTGCAGGCAGGGGTCGATCCGGGGGCCGGCGTTAAAGATGTCGGCCGTCGTCTGCTTTGCCGCGCCCTTGTTCTGCTCGAATATCGGCGTACCGGTGAAGCCGATGTAATTCGCCCCTGCAAAGTGCTTCTCGATCATGCCGTGCATCTTGCCGAACTGGCTGCGGTGGCACTCGTCGATGATAAAGACGACCTTCCGGTCCCGGTACGCGTCCATGACGGCGGCATAGCGGGGATTGCTCACCGCGTTGGCCATTTTCTGGATGGTCGTGACGATTAAGCCCTTCCCGGCGTCCTTAAGCTGCCGGATGAGTACGGCCGTGCTGTCCGTGTTATCCACGCAGTCCTCCTCGAAAGAGTTGTACTCATCCACCGTCTGATCGTCCAGGTCCTTGCGGTCAATCAGGAAAATGACCTTATCGACCGCTGGCTCGTCCCGCAAAAGCTGTGCCAGCTTGAAACTGGTGAGAGTCTTTCCGGAGCCGGTGCAGGCGAACACATAGCCGTTCCGGTTCGTCTCCAGCACCCGCTTTTTCGCCGCCCGCACGGCGTAAATCTGATACGGACGCATGACCATCAGCACGGGTTCCGTCGTCTTGATGACCATGTAGCGGGACAGCATGTCGGTCAGAGAGGACTTGCGGAAAAATTCCCGGGTAAAGCCGTCAAGATCATTGATGCGGACGTTCCTTTCATCCGTCCAAAAGAACACCAGGCTCTTTAAGATCGGATTGTACACGCCGTCCTGCATCTCATTCTCATTGCAGAAATACTTCGTCTGGACGGAGTTGCTGACGACGAAAATCTGCAGATACCGGAACAGACCCCGGAAGGAAAACTTCCGATAACGGTTGATCTGGTTGATTGCCTCGTTGATCTCCACGCCGGGCCGCTTCAATTCGATCTGCGCGAGCGGCAGGCCGTTAATCAGGACCGTCACGTCGTAGCGGTTCTGATAGACCACGTCGTCCTTATGTTCCGGATCCATCGTGACCTGATGGGTCACCTGGTAGATGTTCCGGTCCGTGTCGCCGGAGAAGAAATCCAGATACACCGTCTTCCCGCTGTCCAGCGTAAGCACGTACCGGTCGCGAAGCAATTTTGCAGACTCATAAACCGAATGGTTGTCAAGATGGAGAAGGACGCGGTCGAACTCAGCATCAGAAAGGGACGCCTCTCCCTTCGCCTCGATGAGCTGTTTCGCATTAAATGCCGCAAGCTGCTCCCGAAAATTCCTGAGAACACCGTCGTAATTCGTCAGATCCGCATACCGGTAGCCGATGCTCTCCAGCCGGTCTATGAAAAGAGATTCAACTTCATATTCTGAA
>CAYYHX010000207.1:0-3690 GCA_964471835.1 uncultured Hungatella sp. | reverse complement strand
CTTCCGGCATCTCTGTCGTTCCGGTTCCGATACCTTCCGGTATCCTTGTCGTTTCGCCGCCAGATCCCTTCGACATCTCTGCCGTCCGGCCGCCAGTGCCTTCCGGCACCCCTCTCGTTCCAGCTTCGGTGTCTTCCGACTTACCTCTCGTTCCGGCTTCGAGACCTTCCGGCACACCTTTCGTCTCATCTCCGGCCGTCTGCTCCCGCTCCCGGGCCAGTTCTTCTTCCAGCGAATCCATCTGATTCGCCAGAATCTTCTTATACAGGTCCACCATGTGGCCGGCGGTGCCTTCGGCAATGAAGTTGCCCTTATTGATTAATACTACCTTATCACAATATTTTATGATACTTCCCATATCATGGGTCACCATCAGGATCGTGGTACCCCTCTGCCGGATCTCCTCCATGCGGCGGTAGCATTTGGACTGGAAAAATACATCGCCCACCGACAACGCCTCATCTACGATCAGGATCTCCGGGTCTACATTGATCGCCAGAGCAAAAGCCAGGCGGACAAACATACCGCTGGAATACGTCTTCACCGGCTGATACACGAAATCCCCGATGTCTGCGAACTCCAGGATATCCGCAAGTTTCGCGTCCATCTCCTTCCGCGTAAAGCCCATCATACTGCCGTTCATGTAGATATTCTCGATGCCGGTGTAGTCCATATTGAACCCGGCGCCCAGCTCCAGAAGCGCGGACACGGTGCCGTTCACCGTCACCTCGCCGGAAGACGGCGAAAGCACACCGGTGATGATCTTAAGAATCGTGGATTTTCCGGAACCGTTGGTTCCGATGATCCCCACGGTCTGCCCCTTCTCCACAGTGAACGACAGCCCATTCAAGGCATAGAATTTCTTATGGTATTCCTTATGAAAAGGGTGCAGGGATTCCTTCAGCCGGTCGATGGGCTTATCATACAGCTTGTAGATTTTCGTCACATCTTTTACGACGATGGCATTCTCCATGAAGTTTTCTCCTATGTTGCCCTGACGATAATTTTTCGGTCCTTTTCACAGTCTACCGCAGAACTGACTAACACAAAACTGTCCGGCCGGGGAAAGCCCTCGGAATTCCGGCTGCTTTCACCGTCTGCCGCAGATCCGACCGGCGCGGGATTCTGCCCGGCGAAGGAAAGTCTCGGATTCTCAACCGTCTTCACAGCCCCTCGCGAATCCATCCCTGCGTCACAAAAACCGCTCTCCTCCTACAACACGTCCGGGAAATGGGGCCGCAGCCGCCTGAATACCTGGAGTCCCGCCAGAAACAGCACCGCAGTCACCGCCCAGAAATATAGCGTCACCGTCGGCCGCTCCCAGAAGGCGTTGCCGGTCAGCATGCTGTCGCGGTAGCCGGTCACCAGATACCAGACCGGATTGAGCTTCACCACCTGATCCAGCCAGGCCGGATGATTCGCAAACATCGCCGGGTCCCACATGATCGTGGTCAGCCACATCCCCACCTGCAGGGCGATGCTCACGATCTGCGTCATATCCTTGAAAAACACGTTGACCGCGCTCGTAAAATACACAATCCCCAACGCAAATACCGTCGTCGCGAACGAATAATATACGATCTGCAGCCAGCTGATCCGGGGAGCTATCCCGTACAGCAGAAACACGACCAGCATGATCCCCACAAAGATCACATGCACCATCAGGCAGGAGAGCACCTTGACGACAGGCAGGATCTCCACCTGAAAGACTACCTTCTTCACCAGGTAATTGTATTCCTGCAAACATCCGGTCCCCGCGTTCAGCGACTCGCTGAAATAAAACCACGGCACGATGCCTGCGATCAGCCACAGCACATAAGGATATCCGGGGATCGGCGGCGCGTTCTTAAATCCCATCTGGAACACGAAGAAATAGATCAGCACCGTGACGACCGGCTGCACAAACATCCAGATCACACCGAAATAGGAACCTACGAACCGTTTCCGAAAATCCGATTTCGCCAGATCCCAGATCAGCCTGCGCCGGCGGACCATCTCTTTTGCCAGTGTCACAAAATAATTCATCGCTGTCTCCTCAGAAACGAAAGGTGTCCTTTAAGCCGCCCCATTTTGTATCCCGTTCCGAAAAGATCAGCTCCATGCCCTCCTCGACGGGCCACTGAATGCCGATCTGCGGATCATTCCAGATAAGGCCGCCCTCGTCCCCCGGATGGTAGAAATCCGTCACCTTGTAAGCAAATTCCGCCACATCCGACAGCACCAGAAAGCCATGGGCGAAGCCGGGCGACACATAGAACTGCTTTTTATTCTCCTCCGAGAGTTCCACGCCGAACCACTGCGCGTAAGTCGGGGATTCGGCGCGCAGATCCACCGCCACATCGAAGACACGGCCGCGCAGCGTCCGCACCAGTTTCCCCTGCGGGAACTGTTTCTGATAATGAAGCCCGCGCAGCACACCCTTCACGGACATGGACTGATTGTCCTGGACAAACTTCATGGCAAGCCCGGCCGCCTCAAAATCTCTCTGGTTATACGTCTCCACAAAATACCCTCTGGCGTCTTCGTGAACCTCCGGTTCAATCACATACAAGCCGTCGATCTGACAGGGAGTTACTTTCAGTTTGCCCATTTTCTGTCTCCTTTTACTGAATTCTCAGAGCCGCAGGCACACCACGCTGAACAGCCGCATCAGCACATACAGGTTCGCACAGCACATCAGATACAATATACTACGGTTTCCATCCTTTGTCAAAACCAACCGGTCATTTTTGCAGGCCATCAGCAGCACCGGAAGGAACGGCAGGAAGTACCGTCCCTGAACGCCTTCGATGACCGGGGACGTCCGCGGCGTCCACGCGATCAGCATCGACAGCATCGCCGCCGCCATACAGGCCGCGCAGACCGCAAAGATCAGGCCCCGTCGCCAGCCGGTAATCGTCAGGTTTTCGTCCGGCTTTCGGAACGCGAGCAGCAGAAGCCCGGCCGTATAGAAGACCACCAGAATGTACGGAACACTTAAAACCGGGTCCAGGGCGCCAAGCTGCGCGCCGATCATGGTCAGATGAAACTCATCCATCTGGTGGAGAATGGTATTGTAAAACATCTGAAGCAGCAGAAGCGGCTTGTGCAGCAGCAGCGTCAGGCTGAACCCCTCCTCTCCGCTTACCGGAAGCGCCGTATCGGCCGCGGTGACATAGGAGCTGATCACGCCGGCGTTCACCAGCGCCATCGCCACCGCACACGCTCCGGCAACAACAGCCGCCGCGGCCAGCCATTTCCCCCGGCCGCCGAATTTGCGAACCGGTATCAGCAGGCACAGCCCCATCATCAACACATAAATCATCTTGCATGGCCCGGCCGCCGCCATGAGTACCGCCAGAAGCGCCACATCTCGCGGACGCACCCGCTCCCTGGCGTATGCGAGATCCAGACAGACCGCCGTAAACAGGAACATACACCCCAGGATCATCACGTCATAGGAAAGGGAAGCCGACAGATGCAGCGTCATCGGAAGCAGAGCCACCCCGAAAAGCACCTCCCTGCCGAACGGGAGCCGCCTGAGCGCCAGCCACGTCATCCCCACAAAAAAGAGCAGGTTCATGAGACGTCCCAGATACACCAGCCAGATGCTGTTCAGATGCAGAAGTCTGGCCACGGAGATGCCGACCGCCTGCGGCAGATAGGCGACCGGCGTCGTATTCACCGTATAATGTTCCGAAGCCGCCAGCG
>CAYYHX010000206.1:1962-3702 GCA_964471835.1 uncultured Hungatella sp. | reverse complement strand
TTCTGCGCCATCAGCTCCTCGTGCGTCCCCTGCTCCACCACGTCGCCGTAGTTGACGACAAGGATGCGGTCCGCGTTCTGGATTGTCGAGAGGCGGTGGGCGATCACGAAGCAGGTCTTGCCCGCCATCAGCTGCCGCATGGCCTGCTGCACCTGCCGCTCCGTCGAGGTGTCCACGTTGCTGGTGGCCTCGTCGAGAATCAGCATGTGCGTGTTGTAGAGCATCGCACGGGCGATGGTCAGAAGCTGTTTCTGCCCCTTGCTGATGTTGCCGCCGTCCTCGCTGATGACCGTCTGGTAGCCGTCGGGCAGACGCATCACATAGTTGTGGATGCGGGCCGCCTTCGCCGCGGCGATCACCTCCTCCATCGAGGCGCCTTCCTTGCCGTAGGCGATGTTGTCATAAATGGTTCCGCGGAAGACCCAGGTGTCCTGCAGCACCATCGCGTAGGTCCGCCGCAGGCTGTCGCGGGTGACGGTGCGGATCTCATTGCCGTCCACGAAGATCGCGCCCTCGTCCACGTCGTAGAAACGCATCAGCAGGTTGATGATCGTGGTCTTGCCGGCGCCGGTGGGACCGACGATGGCGATGGTCTGGCCGGGATTGGCCTTGAGGTTCAGGTCGTGGAGGATCGTCCGGCCGGGCACATAGCCGAAGGACACATGCTGTGCCTCGACGTCGCCCTTCACTTCGGTCAGTACCTTCGCACCGTAAATATCCTGGATTTCCTCCGGCTCATCCAGCAGGCGGAACACGCGCTCCGCGGCGGCCAGCGCCGAATAGATCTCATTGATGATATTGGCGATCTCATTGATCGGGCCGGAGAATTTTCTCGAATACAATACAAAGGAAGAAATCTGTCCCAGATCGACGATTCCCCACAGGTAGAACAGCGCGCCCACCAGACCGATCAGCGACAGTCCCAGGTTGTTGATGAAGCCGACGGTCGGCCCCATGGTCATGCCGAGCGTATCGGCATCGCGGTAGGCGTCTGCCGCCGTGTGGTTGATCTCGCTGAATTCCTCGCAGACGCCGTCCTCGTAGGCATACGCCAGGATCGTCTTCTGGCCGGTAAACATTTCCTCCACAAACCCGTTCATACGGCCGTAGGCGGCGCTGCGCTTCGAGTAGAGCGGACGGGTGCGGTGTCCCATATAGCGGGTGTAGGCGATTGCCATGGGGATCGTCACCAGCATGCACCCCACCATCGGCAGCGAGATCATGCACATCATCAGAAAGGACCCGACGACCGTGACGACGCTGGTAATGATCTGCACGACGTCCGTCGCCAGGCTCGTGCCGACGACGTCGATGTCGTAGCTGACACGGCTGATGATATCGCCGGCCTGGTTGCGGTCGAAGAAGCCCACCGGCAGCGTCATCAATTTGTCAAATACATCTTTCCGCATCTTCCGGATCACCTTGCGGCTGACCCGCATCATGCCGATATTGATGAAAAATGTCAGCATCCCGCTGATCAGATAGGCGATCAGCATACACCGGCCATAGTAAAAGACCTCGCTGAAATTCACCTTTCCCGCGCCGGCTCCCGCCGCGTGGATCGCCTTGCCGGCGAAACTCGGCCCCAGGAGGTTGCCGATGTTGCTGATAAAGGCGCTGACCGTCAGGATGACGACCGGCCACCGGTATTCAATTAAATAGGAAAGAATTCGTCTGAGCGACTTCTTCGCGTCCCTCGGCTTTTCCTTCTTGCCGCCCCGATCTCCTCTTCCGGGCATT
>CAYYHX010000206.1:0-1862 GCA_964471835.1 uncultured Hungatella sp. | reverse complement strand
TCGGCATACCAACCTGCCATCTCGAACTGCCGTACCGCCGGATTCCGTATCCCTACGCCAGCGCGCCCATCTGCGTCTGGAAGATATCCCGGTATTCCGGGCAGGTCTTAAGCAGATGCTCGTGGCTGCCGTACCCGATGCAGCGCCCGTTGTCCATGACCAGGATATTCGTCAGATTCATAACCGAGCTGACGCGCTGCGCGACCATGATCGTCGTCGTACCCTTGTGGTTCTCGAAGATCGCTTTCCGCAGCGAAGCGTCCGTCTTATAATCCAGGGCCGAGGACGAATCGTCGAGGACCAGGATCTCCGGGTTCCCTGCCAGCGCCCGCGCGATGAGGAGCCGCTGCTTCTGCCCGCCGGAAAGGTTCGCGCCCTTGATGTCGGCCATGTAGTCCAGGCCGTCGTCCAGGCCCGCGATGTACTCCGCCGCCATGGCGTCCTCCGTGGCCTTCTGAAGATCCTCCTCCGCGATAGTACGGCCGAAGGTAATATTTCGGCGCAGCGTGTCATTGAAAACCATGTCGTTCTGGAACACTACGCCGAATTTGCGGTGCAGCTCGTCCTTCTCATAGCTGCGCACATCGCGGCCGTCCACGAAGACGCCGCCGTCCTCGACATCGTAGAAACGCATCAGCAGGTTGATGATCGTCGTCTTGCCGCAGCCGGTCGGGCCGATGATCCCCAGGCTCTCGCCCTTTTTCACCGTGAAATCAATGTCGTAGAGGCACTGTTCGCGGCTGCTGCCGCCGAACGCCTCCGCCTGTGCCGTCCCGGACTCCCCGTAGCTGAAATTCACATGCTCGAAGCGGATGAACCCGTCGCCGGACGGTTTCTTCGCCTCGTCCGCGCCCAGCACCTTCTGATCCTCGGGCGCCGCCATGATGCGGGCGATCCGGTTCGCGGAGGCCGACGCTTTGCTGATCATCATGAAAATGCGGTTGATCGCCATGACACCCTGCAGCACCATGTTGAAATACGTCAGGAAGGCCAGGATCACGCCCGGGTCCATCTGCCCGTTGTTGACGCGGACCGCGCCGATGAAGACCACCAGCGTCAGGCCGGTATTCAGACACAGCTGCATGATCGGCCCCGGCAGCGCCATGATCGTGCTGGCCTTGATATCGTTCCGGGTCATCGTATCGTTGCTGGCGGCGAAACGCCGCTTCTCATAGTCCGTCTTGGAGAGTGCTTTAACCACGCGGATGCCGGTGATATTTTCCCGCATGACCCGCACCACGTCGTCCAGGCTCTCCTGAACCTTATTGTACAGAGGAATGCCGTAGCGGGAGACGCCCAGGATGACGACCAGCATGATCGGCAGCATCACGCAGAGCACCGCCGACAGCACCCAGTCCATGGTCATCGTGATCAGTATACCGCCTACCAGCATGATCGGCGCGCGCACGCACAGCGTCTGCAGCGACTGGGCGCAGGACTGGACGTTATAGCTGTCGCTGGTCATACGGCTGATGAGGCTGGGAAGACCGAATGTGTCGAACTGACTGCCGGAAAGATTAGCTGTTTTGAGGAAGAGATCCTGGCGTATGTTGTAGGAAACGTTGTGGGCATTCTCCACGGCGCCGCGGTTGGCCGTGACATTCAGCTGCCGGGCCGCGACAGCCGTCAGGATCATCAGCACCCCCCACAGGAAGATCCGGGCCAGGTTCCCGGACGGCACGGTCACGTCGATGATGTGCTCCAGAATGTACGGGAGCAGAAGCTCCACCATCGTAGCCGCCAGTTTCAGTCCCATGACAGCGGCGATGGCCCTGGCATACGGTTTCATGTAGCGGAAAATGAGTTTCACAGCGCACAGCCCCTTCGAAAAACATAATTATCGACCGGAAAACGAAAATCTT
>CAYYHX010000205.1:0-3736 GCA_964471835.1 uncultured Hungatella sp. | reverse complement strand
AGGCTTCGGGCATAAAGCGCCGCAAGAGGGACTGGGAGCGTGAGATGTTGCGTAAGCGACTGAGAGCATGAAATGCATGAAGTGCTGCATGAGTGGGCGGGAGATAAGAAAGAATACCGCATGACGCACGCTAAGGGGTGTAAAACACACGAGAACAGAGTTGCATGGTAAGAGACAAATGAAATGGTAAGAGATAAATGACAAGGTAACGGCCGGGTCGGATTTGGAAGTATCCGCCCGGCCGTTTTGCTGCGTCAGTATTGTTGCGTCAGTATTCCTGCTTCAGTATTGCTGCGTTAATATTCCTGCTTTAGTATTGCTGTGTCAGTATTCTGCCTTAGTATTGCGTTGGTGGTATTCCTGCCTTAGTGTTGCGTTGGCAGTGCGCCAGGTCCATATGCCAGACATGCCGTCACAGGCAGCTCTTCATGACAGCGTAGGCGCCATCTGTCTCGACAGCTTTCAGAATCCGCGCCGTTTCCGCTTCAAACCCCGGAAGTTCCGACAGGTCGCAGCCCCAGAAATCCCGGTTCGTGCAGACCGCGTGAACCAGCGCCTCTGCGGAATCATTTCTGTGCTCATAATAGAATTCCAGCACGGCCCGGTCGTCGGAAATCGTGTAGGTATCGCCCTTCGGCCGCTTCGCGATCAGTCCGGCGTCCGTCAGCTCCGTGCCGCGGTAGAACGCGATGTAGAAAGCGAAGGATGCGGTGATGCAGGGCGGCAGCTTGCCGAACTTCTCCACATAGCCCAGAAGCGATGGCATCACGCGGGCTTTCCATTTGGAAGTGGAATTCAGGGAAATGGACAGCAGCGCGTGGTCGATGAAGGGATTCTTGAACCGCTCCGTGACGGCCGCCGCGAAATCGAGGCATTCCTCTTTCGGCAGGGACAGCGTGGGAATGATCTCGTCGTAAATGGTCTTGCTCATGAAGCCGCGGATCACGTCGTCGTTCATGCAGTCCCGCACGATGTCCTGTCCGGCCAGATACGCTCCCATAATCATCGAGGTGTGCGCGCCGTTGAGGATGCGCACCTTTCTCTGCTTATAGGGTTTATGGTTGTCGGTGATCAGAACCGGCAGCCCCGCCTCCGCGAACGGCAGCTCTTTCTTCAGGCTGTCGGGTCCCTCGATCACCCAGAAGCCGAAGACTTCGCCGGTATCGATCAGGTTGTCTTCGTAGCCGTTTTCTTCATTGATCGCGGCCGCCTCGCTGCGCGGATAGCCGGTGACGATGCGATCCACCAGCGTGGAGCAGAAGATATTTTCTTCTTTAATCCAGTTGACAAATGCATCGCCCAGTTCCCACTGTGCCGCGTACTGAAGCACGCATTTCTCCAGTTCTTTGCCGTTATCGTCAATCAGCTCGCAGGAAAGGATGACGAAGCCCTTGCCCGGCTCTTTGCCGAACTTCTGGTAGCGGCGGTAGAGCAGCTGGGTCAGCTTGGCGGGATAGCTGGAAGGCGGCGTCTCGGTGAACAGGCACTGCGGGTCATAGACGATGCCGGCCTCGGTGGTGTTGCAGGCGATGTAGCGCAGGTCAGGATTGTCGGCGCAGGCCATGACGGCATCATAGTCGCTGTAACTGTTCAAACAGCGGCTGACGCAGGAAATGATCCGCTTGCGGTTGACTTTTCCGCCGTTCTCAAAGCCGCGCAGATAGAGCGTGTAAAGTCCCTCCTGCTCATTGATGACGTCGGCCAGGTTGAAGCCGCCGCGGTTGGGAATGGGCTGAACCAGCACCACCTTGCTGTTGAAGCCCGCCTTCTCATTCATCATGTCGATGAAATAATCGACGAACGCCCGCAGGAAGTTCCCTTCTCCGAACTGCAGAACCCGCTCCGGCGCTTCCTTTAGGAGATAGCCGTCGTAGTGTAATTCTTCCAATGTCTGATAGCATAGCTTTTTCATGAACATCTGCCTCCTTGGTTTGAAAAAATGTGGTCGTATCCGTTCTTTTTATCGGTTCCGCCGGCGCGGGCCGGATATGTAATTCGCGGTGTCAGGTATGCTGCAGGGGTCAGCCTGCGCCGGGGTTTGCCGCAGAAATCAACCTGCGGCGGCGGGGTTTGCCACAGCGGTCAGTCTGCGTCGCTGGGTCAGCTGAAAGGTTCAGTCTGTTGCGGCTTTGCCGCGGCGGATCTTACCGCAGCGGTGCTTACTGAGACTGGCTTGCTACAGCGGACCGCGACTAGCCTGCTACAGCGGACCACATCGGGTCTGCTACAGCGTCACGCCCTGCTTAAAGATCGCCATGTCGTGGAACCCTGCCTTCTCGGATTTGACTTCCTCGCCCGAAGCCACCGCGATCACATAGTCGAAGAGCCGGTCGCGCAGTTCAGCCGCGTCCGCCCCCTCCACAAGCACGCCGCAGTTAAAGTCAATCCAGTTGTTCTTCTTGGCGTTGAGCGCGGAATTGCTGGCAATCTTCACCGTGGGGACCGGAGAGGCGAACGGCGTGCCGCGCCCCGTGGTAAAGAGCACGATGTGGGCGCCGGCCGCCGCGAGGGCCGTGGCTGCCACCAGATCATTGCCGGGCGCGCTTAAGAGGTTTAAGCCTTTCTCGCTCACCCGCTCGCCGTAGGCCAGGACGCCCCGCACCGGCGCGCTGCCGGATTTCTGGGTGCATCCCATGGATTTGTCCTCCAGGGTCGAGATGCCGCCCTTCTTGTTGCCGGGAGACGGATTCTCATAGATCGTCTGGTTGTGGCTGGTAAAATAATTCTTGAAGTCGTTGATCAGCGCCACGGTCTTTTCAAAGAGTTCTTCGTTTTCGCAGCGGTTCATCAGAATCGTCTCCGCGCCGAACATCTCCGGCACTTCCGTGAGGATCGTGGTGCCGCCCTTCGAGATCAGAAGGTCGGAGAATGCGCCCACGGTCGGGTTGGCCGTGATGCCGGACAGACCGTCGGAGCCTCCGCATTTCATGCCGACGACCAGCTCACTGCAGCTGACGGGTTCTCTGGAAAATGTTTTCGCATACGCCGCCAGTTCTTCTACGAGTGCCAAACCGTCGGCGATCTCATCGTCCGATTCCTGGGCCACAAGGAATTTCACGCGGCGCTCGTCATAGGGGCCGATGTAGCGCTTCAGTTCCCCGATGTTGCTGTTCTCGCAGCCAAGCCCCAGAACCAGCACGCCGCCGGCGTTGGGATGGTTGATCAGATCCGCGAGAATCGTGCGGGTGTGCTCCTGGTCGTCGCCCATCTGGGAGCAGCCGTACGGGTGGGGAAATGCCGCGATGGCCTCGAGACTGCCGCCGACAAGCGGCTGGGCCTTCCGTTCGATGGCCGTGGCTACATTGTTCACACAGCCGACGGTCGGGATGATCCAGATCTCGTTGCGTACACCCACCTTGCCGTCCGCGCGCCGGTAGCCCCGGAAGAAGCGCTCCGGCGTGGGGGGCAGATCAACCGCTTTCCGGTCGTAGGTGTAGGTCAGCAGATCGCCCAGCCCCGTCTTCATGTTGTGGACGTGGAGCCATTGGCCGGCTTTAACCGGTTCTTTGGTGACGCCGATGGGATAGCCGTATTTGATGACCGGCTCGCCCTCGTCCAGATCGTACAGGGCGAACTTGTGGCCCTGCGGGATGTCTTCGGCCAGGGTGACGCTGACATCGCCGACGGAAACCACGGTTCCCGCGCTCAGGGGGCGCAGGGCCACGGCGACCTTATCATCAGGATGAATGCGGATAAAGGATTGTTCCATAGAATAACCTCCTGTGGGTCAGTTGTA
>CAYYHX010000204.1:2153-3759 GCA_964471835.1 uncultured Hungatella sp. | reverse complement strand
TCCGATCCGGCGCCCGCTTCTCTTTGCCTGTTCCCTAACGGTGTAGCAGCTATGGTTGCCACCCGTCCATCGCTTCCTGCCCCCTGTCCGCCATAGACCGCGATATACTGTCCGCACTGCGGATCCAGGTCAGCCAGCGCCTTGAAGCTGTAATAAGCCCGCATCATCGCTTCCGAATTCGGGTTGATAATCGCCGCGCTGAGCCCGTTCTGCATCGCCATCGTGAAAAATGTGGCGTTGATGTTCTCTCGCTGCGGCAGCCCGAATGAGATATTGGACACGCCCAGCACTGTCTTCCCGTGAAGCTCATCCCGCACACGGCGCAGGGTTTCAAGCGTCGTCAGCGCCCCGCGGCTGTCGGAACTGATCGTCAGGCATAGGGCGTCTATCAGAATATCTTCCTGCGCGATGCCATATTCCGCCGCCGTCCGGAAGATTTTCTTCGCAATCCCGATCCGGCCTTCCGCCGTCTCCGGAATCCCGGATTCGTCAAGCGTCAGCGCCACCACAACGCCGCCGTATTTCTTCACAAGCGGAAATACGGCCCGCATGGATTCTTCCTTTCCGTTTACCGAATTGATCAGCGCCTTGCCGTTGTAGATCCGCAGGGCGCGCTCCATGGCGCGGACATCCGAGGTGTCGATCTGCAGGGGCAGGTCGGTGACGCTCTGGAGTTCTTTCACAACCTCTTCCATCATCGCAGGCTCGTCGATCTCCGGCAGGCCCACATTGACGTCCAGAACATGCGCACCGTGCTCCTGCTGGGTCACGGCCTCCTGCAGAATGTACTCGAGATTATGGTCGCGCAGAGCCTGTTTCAATTTTGATTTTCCGGTCGGATTGATCCGCTCGCCGATCAGCACCGGCGCCTGGCCGATCACCACCGCCTGCGCGTAGGAGGAGATTACCGTGCGTTTCTTCTTCTCCGGCAGAACCTGTTTCTTTCCGCGGCAGCGAGCCGTCATCTTCGCGATGTGTTCCGGCGTCGTGCCGCAGCATCCGCCCAGCACATTGGCCCCCATATCCGCGATTTCTTCCATTACACTGGCAAATGTATCCGCGTCGATGTCATAGACGGTCTTCCCGTCAACGCTT
This sequence comes from uncultured Hungatella sp., assembly GCA_964471835.1. Taxonomy (GTDB): domain Bacteria; phylum Bacillota; class Clostridia; order Lachnospirales; family Lachnospiraceae; genus UBA3402. The sequence goes on along the minus strand of CAYYHX010000204.1, from coordinate 2,664 downwards.
CGCGGCAGGCCGGCATTGGGATTCACGATCACCGGAACCGACGCGACGGCAAGGATCTCCGCGAGAATCCCCTTCATCTGCTCCGGCCCAAGCCCGCAGTTGACGCCGAGCATGTCCACGCCCAGCCCTTCCAGAAGGGCGACCGAGGACGCCACGCTGCCTCCGGTTAGGAGCTTCCCCTTTTCGTCAAATATCATCGTCGCACAGACAGGCAGGCCGCAGTTCTCTTTTGCCGCCAGAACCGCCGCCTTTGCCTCGTAGCCGTCGCTCATCGTCTCTATGAGTATGAAATCCGCTCCCGCCTTCGTGCCGCAGAGCACAACCTCCTTATAGAGCTCGTAGGCATCCTCGAAGGACAGATCCCCCAGCGGCGCGAGCAGCTTTCCGGTGGGTCCGAGATCCAAGCCGATGTAGGCGCAGGGTTCTTCCGCGCTCCGCTCCGCCGCGTACCGCTCTCGTGCGATCTTCGCATTCTCTACCGCGGCCGTCACGATCCGTTCGAGCGAGAATT
>CAYYHX010000204.1:0-2053 GCA_964471835.1 uncultured Hungatella sp. | reverse complement strand
CGTGCGATCTTCGCATTCTCTACCGCGGCCGTCACGATCCGTTCGAGCGAGAATTCCCCTTCCCTGCCGAATTTCAGCCCGTTCGCCCCGAACGTGTTTGTCGTGATCTCATCACTCCCGGCACGCAGATACTCCAGATGGATCTCCTGCAGCACTTCCGGGTGCGTCACGTTCCATGTTTCCGGAAGCTCTCCCGGTTTTAACCCTCTGGCCTGCAGAAGGCTTCCCATGCCTCCATCGAAAAATACCTTTCGCTCCCGCACTGTTTCCAAGATACCCATCGTTACCATTCCTTTCAGAATTCGGGTTCCGTTCCTCATAAACAAAATCTGCTTGATTCCCGGTTGATTTTCACCTGCTTCATCCGCAAGTCAAACTGACACCTCCACAGATTTCACTTGCTTCATCTGCAAGGCAACCTGACGCTTCCCAACTTTCCCCTGCTTCATCCGCAAGTCAGCCCGCCCGCGAATATTCGCAGTCCGGCTTCCCGCACGCTTCACAGCCTTTTCTTTCACAGGAGAGCGGCGTCTGCCCGACCCCGATCACCGCCGTCACCGACTTCGTCGGAACCATCAGAAGGCCATCCGTCAGCGTGATCCCCACACGTTTCCCGGCTTCCAGAGCCGCAATGACAGCCGGCTGGCAGGTAAGGGGGAAATCTCCGTACCCCGGGCTGAACCGGGGCCGCAGGTACCGGCCTTCCGCCTCATACTGCCGCCGCAGTTCCTCATTGATCCCGTCACAGTAGTCTTCCAGATACGCCGCGGCAGCCGCCTGCATCACCACCGCGCGGCTCATTTCCAATTTCTCATCGCGCCGGATCAGCCGGTCCACTCCGTTGCCCAGGGATGCCGCGAACAGCAGGACCCGGTCGCATCCCCGAAGATTTTTTGCCAGCGAGCGGCTCTCTGTCCGGAACACACAGGCATCGACCACATTTCCCTTTACCTTAAGCGGGTACTCCCGCCAGAATGCCCGTGCCGATACCACACGTTCCAGTTCCTCCCAGCACTGCCGCACCAGTTCCAGCACGGTCTCATCGGCCGGCCGCCCCTGATAGCCAAGGTACCGAAGCGTCTCCCTGTAATTGATCTCCATTTTATCTCCATACGGACGCCTGCCCGGCATGACCCGTACAAACCATGAGGAACAAGCCGGGAACACATTTTCCGGGCAAACTCATTCTGCTTACAAAATCTCTGACAGATTCGCCCGGATCTTCGCCGCGACATCCGGATGGTTCATCGAATAGACATGGATATGCTCCACCCCGTTGGCAATCAGATCGATGATCTGATCCGTCGCATAAGCGATCCCCGCCTGTTTCATCGCCGCCGGCCGGTCGCCGAAACGGTCCACGAGCGCCTTAAAACGCGCCGGAAGGTACGTCCCCGACATCCGGCAGATATTCGCCACCTGTTTCACATGCGTCACCGGCATGATGCCCGCGACCACCGGAATCGTGATCCCCCGCTCCCGGATCCGGTACAGGAAATTATACAGAATATTATTGTCAAAGAACATCTGCGTCGTCACAAAATCGCAGCCGGCTTCTACCTTTTCCTTCAAAAACCCGATATCCGTCGTCTTATTCGCCGACTCCACATGCCCTTCCGGGTAGCAGGCCGCGCCGATGCAGAAATCCCCCTCCGCCCGGATCTCCCGGATCAGTTCCGAGGCATAGCGGAAATCTTTCTCCACCCGTCCGTCCTGGGGAATGTCTCCGCGCAGCGCCAGGACATTCTCGATGCCCCGCACACGGAGCTCTTCCAGGAATTCATGCACCCGCTCCCGCGTAGACGACACGCAGGTCAGATGGGCCAGCGTCGGCACCTGGTAGTCATTGTTCAAAGTCGAGGCAATATCGATCGTATACCGTCTGGTTCCCCCGCCCGCGCCATAGGTCACGCTCATAAAATCCGGCTTCAAGAGCGCGATCTCTTTGGCCGCCGCTTCCACATTCTCATATTTATCCGCCGTCTTGGGCGGAAATACCTCAAATGAAATCGTCGGCCGTCCCTGTGCCAGAATATCCCGGATCTTCATCCTG
>CAYYHX010000203.1:0-3774 GCA_964471835.1 uncultured Hungatella sp. | reverse complement strand
GACGCCGTTTCTGTATAAGGAAAATGGATTTAAGGAGAGGAAGACGGCCGAGGAGTTGATCGTGTACCTGACGGGAGGGGCGATTGGGGGCGGCCCTGGGTTGGGAGCCGGGGGAACTGGCAGCTCTGGAGGGGCAGTTCTGTCCGGCGGACCGGAAGGAACCGGCGCTGAAAGGCTGCCGCTAGCACCGACTTCTTTGACCGCCGTCGTCGCTTCTGTCGAGCGAAAGAAGGAGACGAAGAATCCGCCGCTCCTCTACAACCTGGCCGAGCTGCAGAACGACTGTTCGAAGATGTTTAAGATCAGCCCGGACCAAACCCTGCAGATCGCGCAGGAACTCTACGAGAAGAAGCTGGTTACGTATCCGAGGACGGACGCTAGGGTACTTTCCACGGCGGTTGCGAAGGAGATCCACAAGAACATCGGCGGACTGCGGCAGTTCGCCCCCGTGCAGGCATTTGCGGAAGAAATCCTGCAAAGCGGAAGCTATAAGAAAATTGCAAAAACCCGCTATGTCAATGATAAGCAGATCACCGACCATTATGCCATCATTCCGACCGGTCAGGGATTTGGCGCACTCCGTGGTTTGAAGCCGCTTTCTCTTAAGGTTTACGAGGTGATCACCCGGCGATTCCTGAGTATCTTCTATCCGGCTGCGGTTTATCAGAGGACGTCGCTGGAACTTACGTGTCTGGGGGAGCATTTCTTCACCGGGTTTAAGGTGCTTCGGGAAGCGGGGTATCTTAAAGTGGCGGATGTGTCCGGCGGGCGGAGGAAGGAGGAAAGCGGCGGCGCGGATTCTGATACAAGTGGAAGAAGCGCGGACGCCGGAGGTTCTGACACAGGCGGAAGAAACGCAGACGCCGGAGGTTCTGACACAGGCGTAAGGAACGCGAACGACGAAGGTTCCGACGCAGGTGGAACCACGGACAGCGGAGATTCCGAACGCAACCGCAGGGATCTGGAGAGCCAGGCATTTCTAACGATGCTGGCGTCTCTTAAGAAGGGAACGAAGGTGGCGGTTCAGGGCTTTTCCATTAAGGAAGGCGAAACATCCCCGCCTAAGCGTTATACCTCCGGGTCGATGATCCTGGCCATGGAGAATGCCGGCCAGCTGATCGAGGACGAGGAACTGCGTGCGCAGATCAAGGGCAGCGGCATCGGTACGAGCGCTACCCGCGCCGAGATTCTGAAGAAACTGGTCAAAATCAAATATCTCGCCCTGAACGGCAAGACCCAAGTCATCACGCCAGCCCTTCTGGGGGAGCTGGTTTACGAGGTAGTGAACGCTTCCATCAGGCAGCTCCTGAACCCTGATCTGACGGCCAGCTGGGAAAAAGGGCTGACGTATGTGGCGGAGGGGAGCATCACCCCCGACGAGTATATGGAGAAGCTGGAGCATTTCGTGGCCGGGCATACCGGAAGCGTGATGCGGCTGAATAATCAGCACCAGCTGCGGGACAGATTCGCGGAGGCGGCCCGGTATTATACGAAATAGTGCCGGACAATCTCGTTGGTTTCAATATATCCTGGCGAGACGGAAAAATGGGACAGTGCGGCCATGCAAAGAGGACAACAGCGTCAGTCAAGCAGGAAACAGGGAAACATAACCATGCAGAAGGGAAGAAAGCACTGATACTCAGAAAGCGAACCGGAAGTGTGGAGAAAAAGATAGTGCTGCCATAAAGAAAACGAGGCAGCACAGCCAGGCGGCAGGAGAGACAGCGTATTCATACAGAAGGAAGGAGGGCGCACTCATGGCGAGACGGGTATCAATCGGGCATCAGAATTTTGAGACGATACGGGAAAACGATTTCTTTTATATCGATAAGACGGACTTCATCCGGCAGTGGTGGGAACGCGGCGACAGCGTGACACTGATCACGCGTCCCCGGCGTTTCGGCAAGACGCTGAACATGAGCATGCTGGAGCATTTTTTCTCCATCCGATACGCAGGGAGAAGCGATTTGTTTGAGGGACTTGCCGTCTGGGCGGATGAGCGCTGCCGGCAGCTTCAGGGGACGTACCCGGTTCTGTTCCTTAGTTTTGCGGACGTCAAGACGGCTCCGTTTGCGGAAGCAAGGAAAAATATTTGTATGCTGATCCATGATTTGTATAACCAGAACCGCTTTCTGTTGGAAGGTGATTTGTTAGATAATGAGGAAAAGGCACGTTTCAAATGCGTTGATGCAGAGATGCCGGATAGTATAGCGGCTTCCTCTCTGCGGACGCTGATGGAATATCTGTACCGCTATTACGGCAAGAAGGTCATCCTGCTGATGGACGAGTATGACACGCCGATGCAGGAGGCTTATGTAAACGGGTTCTGGCGGGAAATGGTATCATTTATCCGTGTACTCTTTAACTCGACATTTAAGACGAATCCTTTCCTGGAACGGGGTATGATGACAGGGATCACGAGAGTCAGCAAGGAATCCGTATTCTCGGATCTGAACAACTTAAACGTCGTGACCGGGACGTCCCGTGAGTATGCGGAGTGCTTTGGCTTTACCGAGCAGGAGGTGTTCGCGGCCCTGGATGAATATGGAATGTCCGACCGGAAGGAGAAGGTAAAGGAATGGTATGACGGCTTTGTTTTCGGAGGGATACCGGACATCTATAATCCCTGGTCCATCCTGAATTTCCTGGACAAAAAGAAGTTTGAAGCATACTGGGCCAACACCAGCAGCAATTCTTTGGTTGGGCAGCTGGTCCGGCAGGGGAGCAGGGCGATCAAACAGGATTTTGAGGAACTGCTCGCCGGGGAAAGCATCGTGAAGCCCATCGATGAGCAGATCGTATTTAACCAGCTGGATAAAAGTGACGACGCCGTGTGGAGCCTGCTGCTGGCCAGCGGATACTTAAAAGTCCTGAGTGTGGATTCCGGTGATGCCATGGAAGAAGAACAGCCGATGTACCGGCTGGCACTGCCCAACGGGGAGGTGCGCCGGATGTTCAAACGGATTGTCAGCGGCTGGTTCGGGCGGGCGGCCGCGGACTACAACGATTTCCTGAAGGCGCTTCTGCTGGACGATGTGGATGAGATGAATGAGTATATGAACCGGGTGGCGCTGGCGACGTTCAGCTATTTTGACGTAGCGGGTCGTCCGGGGGCGGAGCCGGGCGGGGAGCCGGAGCGGTTCTACCACGGTTTCGTGCTGGGCCTGATGGTGGATCTGGCGGATCGCTATACGGTCACGTCCAACCGGGAGAGTGGGTTCGGGTGCTACGACATCATGCTGGAGCCGAAGGATCGGGAGCGGGACGACGCGATCATCATTGAGTTCAAGGTGCGTCTGCCGAAGCGGGAGAAGGATCTGGAAGAAACGGTGAGAAATGCGCTGGCGCAGATCGATGAGATGAGGTATGAGGAGGCACTGGTGAGTAAGGGCTGCGATCCGGCGCGTATCCGGAAGTACGGATTTGCCTTTGAGGGGAAGACCGTGCTGATCGGAGAATGAATTCCGGATTGGAAGGAAAAGACTGCTGGCCGGGGTATGAACGTTGGCTTGAAAAACTATTGAATAAAAGACGATTGAACGAGGTATGGACTTCGGCTTGAAGAAAAAGACGATTGAACGGGGTTTGGATTTCAGTTTGAAGAAAAAGATTACTGAATGGGGTATGGATTTCAGTTTGAAGGGAAAGATTACTGAACGGGGTATGGATTTCAACTTGAAAGGGAAGACGATTGAACAAGGTATGGACTTTGGCTTAAATGGAAGGAATGGCAGAAAAATATGAGAATAAAAGTATCGAACTATATCGCACAGT
>CAYYHX010000202.1:0-3782 GCA_964471835.1 uncultured Hungatella sp. | reverse complement strand
CCCTGCCGCCCGCGCGGGCGCCGGAATGGTCCGCCAGTCCCTGCCCGAACTCCCATTCCCTGTCAATGTTATATACTCTCATCTCTGTATCCTTTCCGCGGCAGAAAAGCCGCATTCCGTTCCCTCAATTCTCTTCGCGGCAAGAGCGCCGCTTCCTGTCCCCTTAATCCTCTTTGCGACAAGAGCGCCGTATCCTGTCCCCCCCAATCCTCTCCGCGGCAAGAGCGCTACTTCCTGTCCCCTTAATCCTCTCCGCGGCAAGAGCGTTGCTTTCTGTCCCCTCAATCCTCTCCGCGGCAAGAGCGCCGCTTCCTGTTCCCTCAGTCCTCTCCGCGGCAGAGCGCCGTATCCTGTCCCCTTAATCCTCTCCGTGGCAAGAGCGTCGCTTCCTGTCCCCTCAGTTCTTCTTCGGCTGCTGAGGCCCGGCCTGCCAGTCCTTCCTGTACCGGCTCGGCCTCACGCCCGTGATGCGCTCGAAGATCCTGTTGAAATGATTCACGCCGGAATAACCCGCCGCCTCGCAGATCTTGTAGATTTTCAGATCCGTTTCCTCCAGGGCTGCCTGGCCCTCTCGCTCCGCAGCTCCGCCGTCGTCAACTTTTTCGTGTTTTCAATAATCCTGCTCTTTCTTCCGGTAATTCAGCGCCCGGATCGCGTTCAGAATCGCCAGCACCGCCACGCCCACGTCGCCGAAAACCGCCATCCACATGCCGGAGATCCCCAGCGCCACAAGAATCAAAATCAGGATCTTCACGCCGATCGCGAAAATGATATTCTGACGGACGATGCCCACGGTCTTTCTGGCGATCCGGATCCCTTCCACGATCTTCGACGGCTCGTCGGTCATGATCACCACGTCCGCCGCCTCGACCGCGGCGTCGGAGCCGATTCCTCCCATGGCGATCCCCACATCCGCACGGGAAAGCACCGGCGCGTCATTGATACCGTCGCCCACGAAAGCAAGCGTGCGTCCGGCGGGCTTCTCCGTCAGAAGTTCCTCCACCTTCGCCACCTTGTCGCCCGGCAGCAGTCCGCCGTAAACACGATCCAGCCCCAGCTTCCTGCCAACCGCCTTGCCGACCGCCTCTTTATCGCCGGTCAGCATCACCAGCTTGCGGACGCCTTCGCCGCGTAGCCCGGACAGAGCCGCCCCGACGTCGTCCCGGATCGTGTCGGAAATAGTAACCGCGCCAAGATATTCCCGGTTCTTCGCCACATAGAGCGTCGTCCCGCCGGCATCCTGTCCTGCGACGTCCTGCCCGGAAGCATCCGTCCCACGGGCATCCGTCCCAACATCGTCTTTCCCGGCACCGTTTTGCCGCGCTTTGAAGGAAATGTTCCGGCTTTTCATCAGCTTATCGTTCCCGATGTACAGGTCAAATGCGGCCGCGGGCGCAGTCCCCTCCGCCTGCAAAGAGGACATTTCCTCCTCGGTCCGATCCGCCTCGCGAAGAACCGCATGGATTCCCTGCCCGGCGATCTCCTCCACGGAGACGATCCGGCTCTGATCCGGAAGCCGCAGCGCACCCGGGCCCCTGCCTTCCGCCGCTCCGTCTGCCGCCCCGTCTGACGCCCCGTCTGACGGCGCGACATCCCGGCTCCTTGTTATCATTTTCGCGTCAAATGTCTTCCACTGCCGCCTCTGCTCTTCCTCCATGCCCGAAACGGCGCGCCATGCCTCCATCACCGACAGGGCGATCGGGTGGGTCGAATGGCTCTCGCCGTAAGCCGCCAGTTCCAGAAGCTCCTGCCAGCCACATCGCTCCGGCTCCACCGACGTCACCTGGAATTTCCCGGTCGTCAGCGTGCCGGTCTTATCAAATACAACCGTATCCAGCATTCCCAGCGCCTCGAGGTAATTGCTGCCCTTGATCAGAATCCCCTGCTTCGAGGCCGCGCCGAGGCCGCCGAAGAAACTTAACGGCACGGAGATCACCAGCGCGCAGGGACAGGATACCACCAGGAAACTGCAGGCCCGGTAGATCCATACGGACCACGGCTGCCCGGCCACAAGCGGCGGCAGAACCGCCAGGGCCAGCGCCAGAAATACCACGACCGGCGTGTAGACCCGCGCGAAACGGGTGATAAAATTCTCCAGCTTCGCCTTCCGCGCGCTCGCATTTTCCACCAGCTCCAGAACCTTGGCCACTGTCGAATCATCGTACCGTTTCGTAACCCGGACTTCCAGCAAGCCGTTCAGATTGATCGAGCCGCTGACGATATCCTCCCCTTCGGCGATCTCCACCGGCATGGACTCTCCGGTCAGCGCCTTGGTATCCAGGCTGGAAGCCCCCTTCACGACCACGCCGTCCAGCGGCACCCGCTCGCCGGGGCGGATCACCACGGTCTCTCCGATCCGCACCTCGTCCGGGTCAACCTGCTCCTCCTTCCCGTCGCGGAGCACATTGGCGAACTCCGGATTGATGTCCATCAGATCGGAAATGGATTTGCGGGACCTGTTTACCGCGTAATCGTTGAATAATTCACCGACCTGATAGAACAGCATGACCGCAACCGCTTCCTCATAGGCTCCGATCAGGATCGCCCCCGCCGTGGCGACCGTCATCAGAAAATTCTCGTCGAATACCTGTCCGTTGCGGATCATCCGGAGCGCCTTCAGCGGAATGTCATACCCCGCCGCCAGGTAGGAAACCGCAAAACAGATCCAGTCAACTGGATGCGTCCCTTCCGTCACCAGCCCCGCAGCCAGAAATACGGCGCTCGCCGCCAGCCGCACCAGCATCTTTTTCTGCTTCTTTGTCATAATATATGCCTCGATTCTCTCTTTGACCGTCCGGATCTTCTCTGTATGTCTGATTCTTTCTGTCCGCCCGGAGTTTCGTTTCCCGTCTCTTTCCGTACCATTTTCAATGATACGATGACATAGCCTGTATTCACATATTAACCGACGGCTACTCGCTGATGTGTTCCATCCCCTGCGCCAGAATCGTCTGAATATGGCCATCCGACAGCGAATAGAATACCGTCTTCCCTTCCCGCCGGAACTTCACCAGGCGCATCTGCTTCAACACGCGCAGCTGATGCGAGATTGCCGACTGCCCCATCATCAGAAGCGACGCGATATCGCAGACGCACATCTCCGACTGGCTCAGCACATACAAGATCTTGATCCGCGTGGAATCACCGAATATCTTAAAAAACTCGGCCAGATCCAGAAGCTCCTGCTCCAGCGGCATGACCTTCTCTACCTTCTTCACAATGTCTTCGTGGACGTGGGTCAATTCGCAGACACCCTCCGCTACTTCCTGCTCAATCTGTTCCCGATCCGTCATAGACAAACTCCTTTCTCTCCCATGGTATATTGGCACATAAACGGCACATTTTGCCTGGCTGAAATCCTCACATCGGACGCCTTATTCTGTATGGCCGCACTCTGCACACTCTGTTCTGTACGCTGCACTCAACATATCCCACTTTGTTCGCTTCACTCGGCATAACTCACTTTGTACGTTTTACTCTGTATTCCTCGCTCTGTGTTCTTCGTTCTGCAGCTTTCGTTCTGCAGCTTTCGTTCTGCAGCTTTCATCCTGCATCCTTATGATTTATATGCTACCTATATGAACAATTGTTCATATGTTTATACTAGCACTTCTTACAAAATTGTCAATCCTTTTTTTGAATCATCTCCATTCTAAGCATCCATTTTGTAACATCTTAACTTCCTGGATACTTAACCCTCGATGATTTAGTCCTCGAGGGTGATAGTTGCGAGTCCGCAGAAAATCAAAGGATTCTGCGATTTTTGCTTGTGTTTTCAGTAC
>CAYYHX010000201.1:0-3912 GCA_964471835.1 uncultured Hungatella sp. | reverse complement strand
GCCGCAGGGGTATACGGAGCCGCAGGCCATGATCGTGGTGGCCACGGAGAAGAACCGGTATGAGCAGGTGTATACGGATGAGATCTGGGGAGTTACTCTGGATGACGGCCGGACCTTTGGGGCCTATCTGCTGGATCAGGTGAAGGAATTTCTTACGAATTTGAAGGCGATGAACCTTCTGGCCGGGCGGCAGAATCTGGAACTGACCAGCGCGGAGCAGAGCCGCCTGCAGGGGCTGGCCGCCCGGTACTATGAGGGCCTCACGGAAGCGGACAGGGAGTATACCGGGGCGGATGAGGAGGATGTGCTGACGCTGTACCGGGATTACTATCTGGCGAATAAGGCCGTGGGTACACTGACCGAAGGTCTTGATCTGGAGGTCAGCGACAGCGAGGCCAAGGTGATCTCGGTGCAGATGATCCGGATTTCCTCCGGGGAATCTGCAGAGGCGGTTTACCAGAGGGTCAGCCAGGAGGGGAGCGATTTCCTGTCCATTGCCAGGGAGACGAGCGAGGAAGAACAGATCGAGTTCCGGTTAGGGAGGGGCGAGCTGCCGGAAAGGGCGGAGAACGCGGCTTTCGCGCTCACGGCCGGGGAGATAAGTCCGCCGGTCGAGGCCGGCGGGCAGTACTATATCATCCGCTGCGTCAGCGATTACGATGAGGAAGCGACCAGCCTGCGGAAAGCCCGGATCTATGAGGAGCGGAAGAATCAGGTCTTCCGGCAGATCCGGGGACAGTTAGGGACGGAGGAGATTCCGGCCTTTACGGAGGATTTCTGGCCAGAGATTCCTTTTGATGAGGACAGCGGTTCGACCACCACGGATTTCTTCTTGCTATATCAGGAAGAATTCGGCGGCTAACGCGTCAATCGCGTCCTGGTCGGCGCAGGCCATCAGCTCGCGCGAGGAGTGCATGGCCAGGATCGGCACGCCGATATCGACGGTTCTCATGGACAGCCCCGCGGAAGAGATGGTTCCCAGCGTGGCGCCGCCCCTCATATCCGAGCGGTTCGAGAACTTCCGGCAGGGAATCCCCGCGCCGCGGCAGATGCTTTCTATGACGCTGACGCAGGAGGAGTCGGTGGAGTAAGTCTGGCTGGAACTCATTTTGAGTACCACGCCGTCTCCCAGGCAGATCTTATTCTTAATATCACATTTCTCCGGATGGTTGGGATGGATAGCGTGTGCCGCGTCCATCGACAGAAGGAAACCGTCCATCACCGCATTCAGGTATGTTTCCCGGTCATAACCCAGAGAGAGGAAGATCTTTTCCAGCATCCGTTCGGACACGGAGGAAAAGGCCCCCTGCTTCGTGCGGCTGCCAATCTCCTCGTTGTCGAAAAGCAGGATTGCGTTGATACCGTTTCCGCGCGTTCCGGAGGTGATGCCGTGCAGGCAGGCCCGGACGGATGTCAGATTGTCCAGTCTGGGCGCGCTTAGAAACTCCCCGTTCAGACCGGTGACGGTGCAGGGTTCCGCATTGTAGATACAGAACTCATAGTCCAGAATGTCCTCCGCCGCGCATCCGATCTCCGCCGCCAGACGGTTCAGGAAGAAATGATCCCTGTCCACGGCGTCTGTGATCCGCCCGAGAAGCGGAAGCATGTCCGTCTGCGGATTCAGTTTCAGGCCGTCGCGGACTTCCGGGTTCATGTGGATCGCCAGGCTGGGGATTGTCAGCAGCGGCTCCTTAAAATCAACGAAATGCGTCTCTGGCGCAAAAGGTTCTCTGCCTGTTGTGCTGGCGCGGCCAGCCACGGACAGGGGGCGGTCCAGCCAGGTGTAGAGGAGCGGCGAGCCGTAGACTTCCGCATTCAGCTTGGCGTAGCGCTCCGTGGATACCTCGGCGGAGGGTTTCAGGCGGAGGCAGGGCCAGTCGGTGTGGGCCGCTTCCAGACGGAGGGAAGGCCGGCCGGCCAGATTCTCTCCGACAGTGAATGCCGCCAGCGCCGAATCGAAAAATGTCAGGTAATAGCCGCGGCCCGGCTCTAAGTTCCAGTGATCCGTCAGCGTCAGCCGTGTAAAACCATTTTCCTTAAGGATACGTCCGGCTTCCAGGACGCAGTGGAACGGGGAAACGCCGGCGCGCAGAAAATCGATCAGTTGTCGGGTGTCTTTGGAAATGTTCATCCTGTACTCCTTGTGTATGTTTTGTTGGCCTGCAGCGGCTCGATTATATCTGTTTTGAGGAGGCAAGTCAAGAAAACGGCGTAAGTTCCGGTTGAAATCGGTCAGATATTACGATAGAATAGCGATAACGGCGCGGGGCGCGCGAATAACGGGGGGAACAGGATGATCGCGCTTAAGATTGAGGATAAGAAGAAATTCACATCGGAACTGTTCGTCGGCGAACTGTTCGACCGTTTTTTCCTGCGGGAAGCGGTGATCACCACCTTTAACGCGTTTTCCATCGACGGGCGGGTGCGCCGGGGGTATTTTACAAAAGAAGAGCTGGAAGAAGGCCATATAGAGGAATATTCCCTGTGGCCGGCAGTGAAACCGTTCTGTTTCTCGCTGATTAAGGGGAAAAAACTGCCGGAGAGTTTCCGGATCGTATTTCAGTACCCGCCTGCGGCGACGGAACGGTTCCTGGCTGACAACGGCGTGGACATGCGGGCGGAACAGGTGAAGGGACTGTATCTGAATGTCCGTTACGAAGAGGGGCGGATTCTCTGCGTAACCGGAACGGCGGTCGATTTTTTTACGATGGACAAGAGTCTGGATCAAGCCTGGGACGTGGCGGTGGAGAAATATTTCAAGGCGCGGCAGATCCCATTTTCAGAGGAATGAAAAGCGGCGGGAACAGACATAGAATTCACGGATGGAGCGACGAGAACAGGCATAGAGTTCACGGATGAGGCGGCGGGAACAGGCATAGAATTCACGGATGAAGCGGCGGGAACAGACATAGAATTCACGGATGAGGGCAGGATAGGACCGTGGAATGCCAGCATCCGAAAACAGGAGAGAGGATACTGCGTATGAAATGCCCATATTGCAATGAGGACAACAACAGGGTGATTGATTCCCGTCCGGCTGAGGAGAATTCCGCGATCCGGCGCAGGCGCCTGTGCGAGAGCTGCGGGAAGCGGTTTACTACCTATGAGAAGCTGGAGACGATGCCGCTGATGGTCGTCAAGAAAGACGGCACGCGGGAGGTCTATGACCGTTCCAAGATTGAGGCCGGTATCCTGCGTTCCTGCCACAAGAGGCCGGTATCTCCCCAGCAGATTGACAGTCTGATCGATGGTGTGGAAGCCGCTGTGTTCAATCTGGAGGAGAAGGAAGTGGCTACATCGGTGATCGGCGAACTGGTCATGGATGGGTTAAAGGATACGGATGAGGTTGCCTATGTCCGGTTCGCATCTGTGTACCGGGCATTCAAGGACGTGAATACATTTATCGATGAGATCGGTAAGCTGCTGAAGAAGTAAGGCGGCGGGAGGTACCATGCTCGAACGGTTTTACCCGGATCAATGGGTGGAATCCGCCTATGAGATTCCGTATGAGAAGTTGTATGAACAGGGCATCCGGGGGATTATTTTTGATATCGACAATACCCTGGTTCCCCATGGATTTCCCGCGGATGATAAGGCGCTGGCGCTGTTTGCGCGCTTTCACCGGATGGGTATGAAAACCTGCCTGCTGTCGAACAACAAGGAGGGGCGGGTAAAACCCTTCGCGGACCAGGTGAATTCACCCTATATCCATAAAGGCGGCAAACCGGGCGTGAAAGGTTACGAGCGGGCGATGGAGCGGATGGGGACGGACAGGGATACGACGGTATTTGTCGGCGATCAGATATTTACGGATATCTACGGGGCCAACCGGGCCGGGCTCCGGACCTATCTGACGAAGCCGATTGACCCGCATGAGGAGATACAGATTGTATTGAAACGGTACCTGGAAGC
>CAYYHX010000200.1:0-4002 GCA_964471835.1 uncultured Hungatella sp. | reverse complement strand
GGTTACATTACGAGGTAATTATACTTCCTATAACGGAAATTATCGAACTTGGGGTTCTGAGGATGCGAAGATGTCATGTCAGAAGGGGTAAGAAAAAAGAGGATGCGGATTCAATGCACCCTCTCCTTCTTTACATCAGCGTGCAGAAAATGCTGTCAGAGGCAAACTCCTCCTTGCATTTTGCATTATATACGACAGAGGCAGACTCAGATCAGGACGTATTTCAAGAGGAACACGGCGGCCAGCACATACATCAGCACGCTGATCTTCTTCTCTTTCGCCTTGCCGGTGATGAGGTTGATGACCACGTAGGAGATTATGCCCAGGGAGATGCCTTCGGAGATGCTGTACATGAACGGCATCGCGATGATGCAGATGTAGCAGGGGATCGCTTCCGCATAGTCGTTAAAATCGATCTTCATGATTGAGGTCATCATCAGGAAACCGACTACCACCAGAGCCGGAGCCGTGGCGAAGGATGGGATCGCCAGGAAGATCGGCGACAGGAACAGGGATAGCCCGAAAAGGATCGCCGCGACGACCGCGGTCAGTCCGGTGCGTCCGCCTTCGGCGACGCCGGCGGCGCTCTCTACGAATGTCGTGGTGGTGGAGGTGCCGAACACGGCGCCGATGGAAGTGCCAAGGGCGTCGGCGAGCAGCGCGCCGCGGATGTTGGGCAGGCGCCCGTCCTTATCCAGCATATCCGCCTTGGAGGCGACGCCGATCAGGGTGCCGAGGGTGTCGAACATGTCCACAAAGAGGAATGCGAACAGCACGACCAGGAAATCCAGGGACAGCAGCTTGGAGAAATCCATCTTCATAAAGGTCGGCGCCATGCTGCGGATGCCGAAGCCGCCGGAGAAATCCGGAAACATGCTGTAAAAGCCGGCTGCCGCGTCGGGACGATAGATGCCGAGGAGCTGGCAGATCATGCCGAGACCCCAGGTGGCCAGGATGCCCCAGAGGATGCTGCCTTTGACATTCTTCACGACCAGGATGCCGGTCAGGAGGATACCGATGATGGCAAGGAGGACGGTGATGCCTTCCGTGTTAAAGGTGCCGCTGCTGATGGAGTTGCTGAACGAGTACAGGCTTACAAGCGTTGAGCTGTCAACGACGATTTTCGCGTTCTGAAGTCCGATAAAGGCGATAAAGAGGCCGATACCGACGGACACCGCGTGCTTGAGATTCATGGGGATTGAGTTGAAAATGGCCTCGCGCACACTGGTCAGCGACAGGGCGATGAAGATCAGTCCCTCCACGAATACGGCTGCCAGCGCCATCTGCCAGGTGTAGCCCATGCCTATGACGACGGTGTAGGTGAAATATGCGTTCAGACCCATGCCGGGAGCCAGTACGAACGGATAGTTCGACAGCGCCGCCATGAGAAGCGTGGCTACCATGGCTGCCAGCGCCGTGGCGGTAAAGACGGCTCCGCTGTCCATGCCGGCCTGTGACAGGATGCTGGGGTTCACGGCCAGGATGTACGCCATGGTCATGAATGTGGTGACGCCGGCTATGATTTCCGTCTTGACATCCGTGTGCCGTTCGCTCAGATGAAACACTTTTTCGAGAATTCCCTTCTTCTCTTTCATTGGTTTGTTCCTCCTACCATTATGGATCATGCTTTCCTATCTGTTCTGAAAGCATGACAGACTGTATGTTACGCGAAAATCTTAGCATACTTTTCGGCAAAGGACAATCATTTCTGTTGACTATTCTTTGAAATCGGTTATACTTTTTCGTACAAGGCGTCTATGGCGGCGAAAGCTGCATCCGGGGAAGGAAGGGTGAGGATATGGATGACAACAAGGAGAGGCTTGGAACCGCGCCGCTCGGAAGGCTTATGTTTGAACTGGCGGTTCCGACGGTGTTTGCGCAGATTATCAATATGCTTTATAACATGGTGGACCGCATCTATGTAGGGCGGATCCCCGGCGACGGCTCCCTGGCGCTGGCGGGGCTGGGCGTCAGTTTTCCGGTGATCCTGCTGGTCAGCGCGTTCTCCGCTCTGGTCGGCATGGGCGGCGCGCCGCAGGCGGCGATCCGGATGGGGAAGAAGGATTACGAGGGGGCGGAGAAGATCCTGGGAAATTCGGCGGTGTTCCTCGTGGTCATGGCACTGGTGCTGTGCGTGGTCTTTCAGATAGGTAAGGAGCGGATCCTGATGCTGTTCGGAGCCAGCGAGGCGACGCTTCCATTTGCCAACAGATACTTGGGAATCTACCTGCTCGGGACGGTTTCCGTGCAACTCTCTCTGGGTCTGAACCAGTTCATCACCTGCCAGGGCTTCTCGCGGGTGGGCATGATGACGGTTCTGATCGGCGCGGTGATCAACATTATCCTCGACCCGATCCTGATCTTCGTTCTGGGGATGGGCGTGTCGGGAGCGGCGCTTGCCACGATCCTCAGCCAGACGGTTTCGGCCGTATGGGTGGTTCATTTCCTCTGCAGTAAAAAGAGCAACCTGCGGCTGCGGAAGGAGACGCTGCGGCTCGACCCGCAGGTGCTGAAGCCGGTGCTGCTTCTGGGGATCTCGCCGTTCATCATGCAGTCTACGGAATGCCTGGTGCAGCTGACCTTCAACACGGGCATGCAGACCTTCGGCAATGATTACTACGTCGGCGCGATGACGGTGATCTTCAGCCTGTCGCAGTTTTTGTTCCTGCCGATGTCCGGCATCGCCCAGGGTGCGACGCCGATCATCAGCTACTGCTACGGCGCGGGGAATACGAAGCGGGTCATGCAGACATTTAAGCTGCTCCTGATCGTGATCATGGTGTTTACGACGGGGATATCCGCGTCGTTTATCCTGTTCCCGCGGGTATTTGTCTCGCTGTTCAGCCCGGACCCGCAGATCGTGGATATCGCGGCCTACGGACTCCGCATCTATTGCTTCGGATTCCTGATCTTCGGGGTCCAGATGGCCTGCCAGCAGACGTTTCTGGCGCTTGGCGAGGCGAAGATATCCATCTTCCTGGCGCTTCTTCGGAAGGTGTTCCTGCTGATTCCGCTGGCGATTCTCCTGCCGCGGCTGGGCATGGGAACCGACGGGCTTTTCTACGCGGAACCGATCTCGGATATCCTGTCGGCGGATGCCTCGGCGGTGCTGTTTGCACTGAATATCAGGAAGATTCTGGCGCGGGCGGGGGCGCCGGCGGAGGGCGGGTGAAAATAATTATAAATTCCGCTTGCATTTTTGAGGACAGGGTATATAATAGACATATGAACATTTATTCATATAATAATTTGAAATGAAGTTTCCGTTCCGCGGACGGATGGATGACGGGCTGAAGGTGAAAGTTCCGTACCGGGATGGGTCACGAAGCAGGAGAAGATACCCTATGAAGAAGAAATTCAAAGTGGAAGTGGACTGTGCGAATTGCGCGTCGAAGATGGAGGATGCCATCAACAGGATCGACGGCGTGAAGGAAGCGACGATCAGCTTCATGACCCAGCGGCTGATCATCGAGGCGGACGACGCCAGATTTGATGAGATTATGCAGGATGCGGTGAAAGCTTGTAAGAAGGTGGAGCCGGACTGCGAGATCTTTCTGTAGGGGAACAAATCTGAAGAGCAGAGGCAGAAACGGCTGCCTGTTGGATACCTGTTTCAATGCGCAAGACACCGGGACGAGGAAGTGGGCAGGAAATCTTAGCGCAGGCCATCCAGCGCCCGGATGAATTCTTCCACGCCGGCTTCCGTCGTCGCCCAGGATGTGACCAAGCGGACGCCGGTGCGGGTTTTGTCAATCTTCTTATCCGGCAGGAACGCAAAATCCTGTTCCAACTGCCGGATCTGCCCGTTGGAGAAGACCGGGAACAACTGGTTGGTCTGGGGAGGGTAGGCGAATGCGTATCCTCTTGTTTTCAGCGCATCCCTGAGTTTTGCGGCCATCGTGTTGGCATGGGATGCCAGATCGTAGAAAAGTCGGTCGCGGAACAGCTCTTCGAACTGGATTCCCAGGAGCCAGCCCTTGGCCAGCATCGCGCCCCGCTGCT
>CAYYHX010000199.1:2803-4011 GCA_964471835.1 uncultured Hungatella sp. | reverse complement strand
AGCCGGACTTTATCGCGGGCGCTGCGGCGCCGGGCGTCATCGAGGGCGGCATAGTGTTTTTTGGTTGTATTGACGTCCGTATGCCCAAGGACATCGGCTACCAGATAGATATCGCCGGTTTCCTGATAAAGCGAAGTGCCATACGTGCTTCTCAGTTTGTGCGGCGTGATTTTCTTCAGCGGGGTAACGATCTTGGCATACTTTTTGACCAGATTCTCAACACTTCGGACCGAGATCCGCTTCATCTGAAGGGAGAGAAAGAGGGCGTTTTCGTGGCCCTCGGCCGGTATGAGATGTCTGCGCTGGTCGAGATAGCGAAGCAGGGCTTCCTCGACCTCCTCTCCGAAATAAACGGTAACTTCCTTCCCGCCCTTGCGGTGGATGCGGATGCCGCTGTTCTTGAAATCAATATCGTCGATATCGAGTCCCACGCACTCGGAGACACGGATTCCGGTTCCTAACAGCAGCGTCATCAGCGCCAGATCCCGAACCTGGGTTTTCTCGTGGAACTCCCGCTGTTTTTTGGTCAAGGAGTCGCCATTCTCCACCGCATCGAGCAGCATCGCGACCTCGTCAACATCCAGCCGGATGATATCTTTCTCATGAAGTTTTGGCAGCTTTATGAGCGCCGCCGGGTTGTTTTTCAGCCGTTCGGCACGGTAGAAATAGTTATAGAAACTTTTTAGGGAGGATATTTTGCGCATAATGCCGCGTTCCTTATTGACAACCTCGAAGTTTTTGTCATTGAAGCGGTACTTGAGATATTCCATGTATTCCTCCAGATCGCTAACGCGGATCTGGTCGAGCTGTTCCAAGGTGATATCGCGGATATCGACGTCCTGGAACAGCGGGTTCTCTTTTTTCAGGAATTCAAAAAACACCTTCATGTCATACGCATAGGCGATTCGGGTTCTGGAAGATGTCTGCGGTTCGATTCCGCGGAAGAAGTCCGTGCAGTAGGGCGGCAGTTCCCGCATCAGCTCGCGGAGATGGATCGTGTTTTCGCGGTCCAGCTGTTCATAATATGGAATATTCGCCATGTTGATTCCTCCTGCTATCTATCGAATCTGCGTGTGCTAATATACATTCATTCGTATGCGAAATTTAGTCCGTGTAACTCTTATTGCATTCGTATGCGTGATATTAAGTCAGCATACTCTAATTGCATTATTCAATCTGCGTACTCTAATTGTATTCATATGCGCGAT
>CAYYHX010000199.1:0-2703 GCA_964471835.1 uncultured Hungatella sp. | reverse complement strand
TATTCGTTAATTTTTTAACATATTCCCGTTTCGTGTTTCCGTCCGCAGGACAGGGATTCTTGCAGACAGGAAGATCATACCGGTTTTTGAACCCGATCACATCGGCCTCACTGACATAGATCAATGGACGGATGACCGTGAGGCCCGTCCGGTCCAGATACGTTTCGGGAGCAAACGTATAGAAGCGGCCCTCGTACATCAGCGACAATAAGGCGGTTTCGATCACGTCGTCTCTGTGATGCGCGTAGGCAACCTTATTGCAGCCAAGTTCAAGCGCGGCGTTGTTCAGAGCGCCTTTGCGGAGTTTCGCGCAGAGGGAGCAGGGGTTGGATTCCTTACGGATCTGAAACAATAATTTCCCGATCTCCGTAGAAACGACCGTATAAGGAACCAGAAATCGCTCACAGAGCGTTTTTACGGGCGTCAGATCAAATCCTTCAAATCCAAGATCTACGGTGATCGCCCGCAGCTCAAACCGGTGCGGATAAAATCTCTGCAGGCCGTGCAGCGCATAGAGGAGCGTCAGGCTGTCTTTGCCGCCGGAGATCCCGACCGCGATGCGGTCGCCGTCCTGAATCAGCCGGTAATCATCGATTGCCTGGCGCGTCAAACTGTAAAGACGCTGTAAGTGCATGATCTGACCCCCATATCGCGGCACTAACTATTCGTTAAACTAGACTTTCGCGAATAGTTACTTGCAACTTCTTCTGTTTTGCTCTTTCAAACGCACCTCTTTCAGCCGCACCATTTCACAGATCAGGCTGACCGCGCCATCTGCGCCTGTGGAACTGCTGTTGATACACAGATCATAATTCCGGGAGTCGCCCCATTTTTTGCCGGAATAATAATTGTAATAGCTGGAGCGGTTTTTGTCGCTGCGGATCATGATGTCTTTTGCCTTGGATTCATTGACATGATGAAGTTCCATCAGGCGGCGGATTTTATCTTCCTCATTCCCGGTGATAAAGACCGTAACGACATTCGGGAAATCCGCCAGGGCATAATCCGCGCAGCGTCCCACGAAGATGCAGGATTCCTCCCGCGCGATCTTTTTGATCGTTTCAAACTGTGCCAGGAACACCTGATGGTTAATCGGCATATTCATATAGGACGACGTGCCGTATCCCATCGAATAGGTATCCATTACGAACGAATACAGAAAACTTCCGGACGTGTTCTCGTCATGTTTCTCAAAAATTTCTTTGCAGAGCCCGCTGTTCTTCGCCGCTTCCGTTAAAAGTTCCTTGTTGTAGCACTTGATCCCCAAGGTATCCGCCAGTTTCCTGCCGATCGTGTTCCCCATGCTGCCGCACTGGCGGCCGATCGTGATGACCAGATTCCCATCCATGTGACCCCTCTCCTTTCACAAAGCGGATGTTCATTGCATTTTTTCTAATTTTTCCAAAAGATTTGTAAAATAGTCCGGCAAAGGCGCCGTAAATTCCATATATTCGCCGGTTCGCGGGTGGACAAATCCCAGCACACCCGCGTGAAGCACCTGCCCCTCCAGATCGAACGGACATTTGGCCGGGCCGTATACGGGATCGCCGAGAACCGGATGATGGATGGAACTCATGTGTACGCGGATCTGGTGGGTGCGGCCCGTCTCTAAACGGCATTCGATGCAGGTGTAAGCGGAAAACCGTCTGAGCACCCGGTAACGGGTCACGGCATGACGCCCGTTTTTTACATTGACGGCCATTTTCTTCCGGTCTGTCGGGTGCCGTCCGATGGGCGCGTCTACGATGCCCTCTTCTTCGCGGATGACTCCGCAGACAATGGCCTGATACCTCCGGGTAATCGTATGCTCCTTCAGCTGTCTGGCAATGAAATTGTGTGCCAGATCATTTTTACAGACGATCAGAAGTCCCGTGGTGTCCTTGTCGATCCGGTGGACAATGCCCGGACGCATGACACCGTTGATGCCGGACAGCTGTCCCCGGCAATGGGCCATCAGGCCGTTGACCAGCGTGTCGTCCGTATGCCCGGCGGCCGGATGAACCACCATTCCCTTCGGCTTATTGACCAGGAGAATGTCTTCGTCTTCATAGACGATATCCAGATCCATCTCTCGTGCGGCAATCTCCGGTTCCGCCGGCTCCGGGATCTCCAGTTCGATCCGGTCGGCGGCGGCAACCTGATAGCTGGCTTTTACGGGCGCCCCGTTCACCAGGACGCCACCGGATTTCAGCAACTTCTGCAGGGAGGAACGGGACAGATCAGCGGACTGTCCCGCTATGTACCGGTCAATCCGCAGCGGAGATGCGCCCTCTTCCACCAGAATCTGACGTCTCACCGCCGCTCCCTTCGCTTTCTGCCGGGGATCATGGCCGCGATCTCTTCTTCGCTGTAGAAGCCGAAGAACAGGAGGACGAACAGCAGGCCGGTGGCACAGGTTACGTAGCAATCCGCCACATTAAAGATCGGGAAATCAATCAGCTTAAAGTACAGAAAATCGACCACATAGCCCTGTTTGATCCGGTCGATCAGGTTGCCGGCGGCTCCGGCAGCGATCACGACCATGCAGAACACCAGAGGCAAGTACCGTGACTCCTCCGGAAGGACCCAGAGCAGATAAAGCACGACCGCGAAGACGAGCAGGGCTACGATGAAAAACAAGGTTTGACGTCCCTGCAGAAGCCCGAACGCCGCGCCGCTGTTTTCCGAATACTGCAGCTCAAAAACGCCGTCCCAGATCACATA
>CAYYHX010000198.1:0-4015 GCA_964471835.1 uncultured Hungatella sp. | reverse complement strand
CGCATACCTTCGCGCATACCCTTATCATAAATCCCCATACTCAGATTGCACACACGACTCACCTCCCGGCTGATTTCCTCCGTTATCTCGATGTGGAACTCCTCCGACAAAATCTTCTTTTTCTCCTCCGCGGTCCTCTCCGTGGAAAATATCCTGCTCAACAGCCGAACCGCGTCGTCCCCGCTCTGCTCCCCTTTTTCGCCCAGACGCAGGATCACAACCCGTATCAAATCATAGTTCTCTTCCGCTTCCCGGTACCCGCCGCGCCGGCAGTTCTCCGTAAACCGGTATTCATTGACCGCATCCGAACGCCCCAGAGCCGTATCTTCACAAATCCAGATAGACGCCACCTTTTTGATCCTGCCGAATTCCTGTCCTTGAAACACCGTCCCCTTCTGGGCGGAAATCAGCCTGGAACCGTAATAGATACCACGCTTTGGGATCGGATAGCCCGGCGTGTCATTGTTTTGGATCTCAATGTTTACTATAATCTCTATGCGGTCGGTTTTCCCCGGTGTCAGTGCCATAAAACGGATATCATACCTCACGGTACCTTCCCGGACAGATACATCTTCCGTCGGCATCCCGCCGATCCGGTCGCTGCCGTTCAGACTTTCATTCAACCTTTCATCTTCCGGGGTTCCCGCATCCGGGTGGTCCTGATGGACCGCAGCTTCGCTGACCTGCGGCTTTCCCTCGATAAACTCCTCCGCAATCTGCTTCAGCGGAACATTCGCAAACTCGTCCAAAGCGCTTCGCAGCAGATATGCAAGCACTGCCTTCTGTGACACCAGCCTTCTGGCCGCCGCGTCATATTTTGCCCGGTCATCCGCCACGTCCAGGGTTCGGGCGATCTCACTTCCTGCCACGTCATTCATCCGCCTTTCCCGCTGCCCTGCACTGATTCTACCATGAATGAATGGAAAATACAATCCTTCCCCATTGACCATAAAATGTATTTACAGCAAATCGCTATCATGGTATACTGTCCACGCGAACGAGAAACCGCGGTTTTTGTGAAAAACACCGCAGAACCAATATACACGTACGGGGAACAGGAAACCCGTTCCCACACCGGATTCAGGAGAATCCTCATGAACCGCAAGACATTTCACAGGCCCCCGCAGGATGCGCCGGATACGCCCGGCCGGCTCTCTGCCCGGCTTATCAAGATAATAAAAAAAGAACCCGTCCTGACGGCTGCCGCCGTATGCGCGCTCATCTCCATGCTGTTCGTGCCGCCGTCCGCGGCCTATCTGGACTATATCGATTTCCGGGTGCTGGCCCTGCTCTTCAGCCTGATGGCGGTCGTAGCCGGGCTGCAGAGGCACGGGCTGTTCCAGTGGCTTGCTTCAAAACTCCTGACCGGCCGGATGCACCGCCGGAAACTGTTTGCGCTGCTGATCCTGCTGCCCTTTTTCACCTCGATGCTGGTGACAAATGACGTGGCGCTGATCACATTTGTGCCTTTCGCGGTGCTGATCCTGAACCTGACCGGCGAGACGCAGTACCTGATCTTCCTCATCGTCATGCAGACCGTGGCTGCCAACCTGGGCAGCATGGCAACCCCTGTCGGCAACCCTCAAAATCTGTATCTGTACTCCGCTTTCGATCTGAGCGCGGGGGAATTCTTCAAGACGGTGCTGCCCTATGCGGGACTGGCGCTGCCGCTGCTGGCGGCAAGCGTCTTTTTCTGCCGGCAAGGCGAGCTGACAGTCGCACTTCCGAAGCAGACCGGCATCGACCGCATACAGCCGGTCATCGTCTATGCGGCTCTGTTTGGCATCTGCCTGCTCTCGGTCTTCCGTGTGCTGCATTACGGCGTGCTGCTCCTCATCGTCTGCGCCGTCCTTTTCCTCGAAGACCGTTCGCTCTTTCGGAGCATCGACTACGGCCTGCTGCTGACCTTCGTCTGTTTCTTCATCTTCGCGGGGAATCTGGGCGCCATGGAAAGCGTCCATGCCTTTTTACAGAAAATGCTTGCGGACCAGCCGCTTCTGACCTCCGCCTTGGCGAGTCAGGTTATCAGCAATGTCCCCGCCGCCGTGCTGCTCTCCGGCTTTACGGACGACTGGCGCTCGCTCCTGCTCGGCACGGATCTGGGCGGCCTGGGTACGCCCATCGCGTCGCTGGCCAGCCTGATTTCCTTCCGGCTGTACATGAAGACCGAAGGAGCGGACAGCGGCAGATATCTCGCTTTTTTCATGATCGTCAATGCAGCGGGACTGGCGCTGTTTCTAACAGCGGCGCTTCTCCTCACCTGAGCAGCGCGTCTCACCCCAGAAGCCTCCCGATCTGTTTCTCCGACGCATCCGGCAGGAGCGCCTCCAGATGCTTATATATCCGCTCCTTCGACTCTGCAGGTTCCCGCCGGTAGGCCGACGTCACATAGCCATACCCGAACATGGCCTCCGGCGTGCTGTACTGCGCCACGCCCCAGCCGTAGGTCTGTCCGAATTTATCCTTTAAGTAAATGAAATCGGCGATATTTACATACGTCTGCATCTGCAGCCGGGTGATGACCGTGTCGAATCCCTTGTTGCCGCCCTTGCGGTAGTTGCATCTCTCCTTAAGGGTCTTCGAGAGAATGGGTCCGTCCTCCGCGATCACATCGTAAAGCCCCTTGTCCTTATAGGACGCCAGCCCGTCATCGAACCTGGCGTCAAAATCATAGCCGTCCCGCCGGTAATTGGCAAGATCCGGGAACCATTCAGCACTGACATACCCGGCCTTCCCGGCAAAAATCTTGCCGTAAACACAAGTCTTTGTCCGGGCGATGGGGCCTTTCCATTCCCACGGACCCTCATCATCCGACATCCACAACTCAGGCGCACAGAGTTCCGCCACCGAAAATCCGCGGATTTCATTCTGGAAGAAAGGAAGGAACCCGATCTCCCGCACCAGGTTCAGGATATCCTCCGCGCTGCGGATCTCTTGAAAACGCATGTTCCGTTCCTCCTATGAATCGGATTGCTTCCCGTCAGGCGTCTTGCCGTCAACCAGCTCGCGCAGCTCCGTCAAGGCCTCGGAGAAACGTGCCGAAGCAGCCGACGGATTGCCCCGCAGGATACCCTTGCGGTAGAAATTCATGTGGCTCTTCAGCGCCTGGCGCTTCTCCTTCACTTCCCGTATTCTGTCAGAAAGCACTTTCTCCGACTGTCTGCGCTCCCGCAGGAAATCGGCCGTCTCGTTCCTTGCGGCTGCCTGACGTTCCGGCGTCCCGGCACGGAGATCCGACACCTTCTCCGCAGCCCGCGTCGCGGCATCCGACACTTTCACCGCCGCATTTTCCAACGCATCCGCCGCACGCGACGCGGCTTCCGACACTCTCGCCGCCGCGTCCTCCCTCATCCCGCTTAACCGGCCCGCTGTTTCCGCACGCCCGCCGGAGATGTCCATGACCTTCAGACGATCCTCGATCTCAGAACGCAGAAGCGCCGCCTGCACTTGCAGATCGTCCAGCTCCGCTTTCATCTTCGTCATCGCTTCCAGCGCCTTGCCCAGATCCAGGGCCTCCTTCACGGACATCACCGCATCCGCCGCAAACGCCGCGCCGACAACCACAATCACCGGAATCTCTATCCAGGGATTCAGCCCGAGAACAAACTTCGCAATCGGAGGGTGGATCACCCTTGTCAGGAGGATCGTCAGGAATCCCCACGCAATCGTCGATGAAAGGCAGATATAGCCATGGAAGTTGAACGGCTGATCGCTGTAATCCCAGTATTTCATCTTAAAAAGGCGCTCCATCACCCAGCCGGTCACATACTCCAGAACCGTCGCGCCGACGGCGCCGACCAGAAAGAGCAGCACAAAGGAATCCTGTACCGGCTGCGTCAGCCACAGCAGCATGACCGCGCCGGTTCCGTAGATAGGCAGCATCGGCAGCCGCAGGAACCCGCGGTTGACAAAATGCCGTTTCAAAATCGACACCCATGCGGATTCCAGAATCCACCCGAAGAAACTGTATAAGAAGAAAAATGTAATCCAGTGGTACCACGCGTATGTGTACATC
>CAYYHX010000197.1:0-4017 GCA_964471835.1 uncultured Hungatella sp. | reverse complement strand
TCGGCTTCCCGCAGCCGTATTTCTCGCCGCGGTCGTAGTAGATCTCCGAACAGGGGCCGCAGGGACCGGCGCCGTGCTCCCAGAAATTATCCTCCTTGCCGAAGCGGAAGATTTTCTCCGCAGGCACACCGATCTGCCTGTTCCAGATCTCGTACGCCTCGTCGTCGTCCTGATAGACCGACGGATACAGTCTCTCCGGGTCCAGGCCAACCACCTCGGTCAGAAACTCCCATGACCAGGAGATGGCTTCCTTCTTAAAATAATCCCCGAAGGAAAAATTCCCCAGCATCTCGAAGAAGGTGCCGTGGCGGGCCGTCTTGCCGATGTTCTCGATATCGCCGGTACGGATGCATTTCTGGCAGGTCGTCACCCGCCGGCGCGGCGGGATCTCCTGCCCCGTGAAATAAGGCTTCAGGGGCGCCATGCCGGAGTTAATCAGCAGCAGGCTGTTATCATTATGAGGCACCAGCGAAAAACTTTTCATCACCAGATGACCCTTGCTCTCAAAAAAATCCAGGAACATCTTCCTGAGTTCATTCACGCCATACTTTTCCAATGTCTTGTCCTCCCCTGTTCGGTCTCTCCGCCCGCAAGCCGCTTCCGGCATCCGGAATTCTCCGCTTATTTCTCAGGCTGTTCCCCTGCCGCCTTGTTCTGCGCCGCCTTATCGGCGTCCCTCCTGTCACGGAACTTCTTCCCGCAGATCACACCGGCCACCGCCACGGCTGCCAGAATGATTACCTTAAGCAGATTGGTCGCGATACTTCCCAGAATCGCCGCCATACGCACTGCCTCCTTTCTCAAATCCGTCTCCGTCATACACGAAAATCAATCCTTATCCTGTCACATGGCTTATCCTATCACAAGAAAATGGATTTCGCAAGGTTGTTTTCCGGCGTTCGGGAGCAGTCGTTTGGGGACGCTCATTTGAAACGCCGGTCCAAACACCGTCTGAAAGATCCGTGCGAAACGTCCACTTGACGCGCCGCTCTGAAACGGCATTCGAAGGATCCATGCGAAACGTCTGCCCGGAATACCGCGTCTCACACTGTCAGGAGCGCACTGTACCGGCAGTTCACCCCGTCAGGAGCGAACTGTACCGGCGGCTCACTCCGTCAGGAGCGCACTGTACCGGCGGCTCACCCCGTCAGAAATGCGCTTGCGCTGTACCGGCGCGGCTCACTCCATCAAGAATGCGCTGTACCGTATCGCCAGCTCGTAGGCCCGCGCCCTGGTGCTCTCGGCCTGGGACGACGTATATTCGACGCTCTCCAGTGACCCGCCCGCAGAACTCTTTGCCGCTTCGACCGCGGCCGCGTCGCGGTCTTTCATCCACTGGCGCTCCGTCACGACCAGCTGCTGGGTCTGTTCCTCATCCAGATGTTTGAGGATTGTGTTATAGATCGTGCTTAACTCGCTGTCCCACAGTTTCAGCTCGTTGCCGGCTATATTCTTCGCCAGCGTATTGTCTGCCCCTCCGGCATTCGCCGCGTTCTGGTTTTCGCGGCTTTTCTGGATCTGCGCATCCAGTTCCGTCAATCGCAGCAGATACGGATTTTCCTCGGAAGATGCCCCCCCGCCCGGATTTTCGAAATCTGCAGACTCGAAAGCCCCCTCTGAATCGGATTCTTCGGCAGCGGCAGTCGTTTCCATCGGCGACAACTCGACGAACTGGACGATGTCCGAAGATTTCCCGTCCCCGCCCGAACCGGAACCCGATTCCTGACTGGCTGCCGCCTCTTGAGCGGCCGCTGTACTCCGGTTTGCCGTCTCCTGAGCTGCCGTCGCGTTCCGGTTCGCCGTCTTTTGAGCTGGCGCCGTACTTCGGTTTGACGCCGCTCCTTGGGTATCCGACGCACTCCGGTTCACCGCCGCTCCTTGGGCTGCTGCACTCTGGTTCGCTGCTATCTCCTGGCCCGCCGCAGCCCCTTGCCCAGCCACTGCCCCTTGATCAACTGCCGCATTCTGGTTGTACCCTGTTTTCTGGCCGTATCCCCCGGAGCCTTCTGCCCCTGCGAAATCCCCGGCTCCGGAGATGGCTCCATATCCCGATTCCGTCGCTCCTCCTTCGGAAATCTGGTTTTCGGAAGCCCCCGAAGCAGAACCACCCGTCTGAAACGTCTTGGAACCTGACGCTCCCGACGCATCCGCACGCACTTCTCCCGTCCCTTCCTGTCCGTCTCCCGCATCCGTCTTACCACTTACCGGAATGCTGATCATGCCGTATGCCCGTATACCAGCCGCGCCGACCGCGCTGTCAGACTGTGCATCTTCCGCGTCATATGCGCCGTCCGCCTGCCCGGCATCCGTACCGTAAGCGCTTCCAGTCTGTATACCTGCCGCACTACTCGCGCCGCCAGCCGGCATACCATCCGCACCATACGTGCTTCCGGTCCGCATCCCGGCCGAACCGCCTGCATTGCCAGCCGGCATATCATCCGTACCGTATGTGCTTCCGGTCTGTATGCCGGCCGCACCGCTCGTGCCGCCAGCCGGCGAACCATCCGCACCATACGTGCTTCCGGCCTGCATCCCGGCCGCATCGCCTGCATTACCAGCCGCCATACCATTCGTACCGTATGTGCTTCCGGTCTGTATTCCATCCGTGCCGCCTGCACTGCTCCCGCCGTTCGCCGGCATACCCGCCTCCGGAAACGCCGGTTCCTTCCCGGCGCGCCCCATCCGGTCTTCACTGCCCGAGACGCCGGTCCACGGTTCATCCGCCGCCAGGGAACCCTCCGCGTTTCCCGTACCGGCATCCGTCCGTTGCTCCTCTCCTGCCAGCAGCACGTTCACCTGGCCCGGCCGTTCCAGGTTGCCGGTCAGATAGGCGGTACAGAGCGTAACCGCCGTTCCGGCCATCGCCACGCAAAGCAGCAAAATAATGATTTTTCGGTCTTTCATTTCCATCCCTCGCAGCGTCCTGCGCCGCAGCAAACCTATGCCAGCGCTTCCTCCACGCCCTCATCCACCAGCAGATCCCCGCTGTCCGCGGCCGAAGTCGCCAGCAGATCGCAGCGCTCGTTGAGCGGATTGCCCGCGTGTCCCTTCACCCAGATAAAGGTCACGCGATGGTTCCGTTTCGCGTCCAGCAGCCGTTCCCACAGATCGATGTTCTTCACCGGCCCGCTCTTGCCCCGGCGCCAGTTGTTGCGCACCCAGTTGTCGATCCAGCCCTGGTTGAAGGCGTCGGTCAGATACTTGGAGTCCGAATAGATTTCCACCTCACAGGGGCGGTTCAGTGCCTCCAAGCCGGCGATCGCCGCCATCAGCTCCATGCGGTTGTTCGTGGTCCGCTCGTAACCCGCGGAGATAATCTTCTCATAGAGATCCCCTTTTTTATCTACATAATGCAAGATCGTTCCGTAACCGCCTGGCCCGTCGGGATTGCCCCGCGCCGCGCCGTCGGTGTAAATCTGTACCTTACTCATGATGCGTATTCTCCCATCCGCTATCCCTCGACGGATGCCATTCCGGTGGCTGTCACTCCGTAGACTGTCATTCCGGCGGCTGTCTTTCCGTGGACTGCCCTTTCGGCGGCTGCTATTCCTGCAACTGTCCTTCCAGCGGCTGTTATTCCGGTAGCTGTCGTCCTCCCGACGGCTGTCATTCCGGCGGTTGTCTTTCTGGCGGCTGTCATCCCAACGGCTGTCACTCCGCTAGCTGTCGTCCTCTCGATGGCTGTCCTTCCGTGGACTGTCCTTCCGGCAGTCGTCTTTCTAGCGGCTGTCATCCCAACGGCTGTCACTCCGCTAGCTGTCGTCCTCTCGATGGCTGTCCTTCCGTGGACTGTCCTTCCGGCGGTCGTCTTTCTGGCGGCTGTCACCCCAACGGCTGACACTCCGTTAGTTGTCGTCCTCCCGGTGGTTGTCCTTCCAGTAGCTGTCGTCACTCCAATGGCTGTTCTTCCGTGGACTGTTTTTCCGGCTGCTGCCCTTCCGGATGCAGCCTCTCCACCTGCTTCAGCGGTCCCATTTATCGCACAGCGAATGGATCTGATCCGTGAACTTCGCCAGA
>CAYYHX010000196.1:0-4024 GCA_964471835.1 uncultured Hungatella sp. | reverse complement strand
AACTGACGGACCGCATCGTGGAGGAGGGGAAGCTGACCTGCCTGATGGTGACGCATAACATGCAGACCGCCCTCGAGCTGGGGAACCGGACGATCATGATGGACCGCGGGAAGATCATCTTCGACGTGTCCGGAGAGGAGAGGGCGCGGCTGACGGTCGCGGATCTTCTGGAACAGTTTAAGATGTCTGCCGGGCGGGCGCTGGACAATGACCGGATGCTGCTGACGCGGTAGGAGAGAGCGGCTGTTTTTAGACCGGCGGGATTCCTGTCCGGCCGGGTCACGGAGGTGCAGGCATGAATATCAATGATAATTTCCGTTACCTTACGATCGGCCTGCCTGAGGATATCCGCAGGCGGGCTGACTGGGGAGATATCCCGGGGGCCGTCCGGCTGATTGACGGGAAACTGGGGGGAGACCTGCCCGAAGCGCTTCGGGCCAGCCTGACGGCGCGGCGGGAAATGCTTTTGCGTATGCCGGAGGATTTCCCTTATACCCGGGATCAGGCGCTGGAAGCAGTCCGTGAGCGGATCCCCGGTTTCTCCGGAGAGGAGTTTGACAGTCTTGCGGACGCCGGCCGGATCCGGTGGGTCTATCTGGATGGGCAGCCACGATATTTTCGGCGTTTTTTCTCATCCCTTTGCGTGTCTATGCCCGATTTTGCCCGGAGGGTGCAGGCGGCGGATCCTTCAGATGCGGAGAATGAGGGGGACGGAAGCGAGGGCGCGAACCGTCTGGATCGCTGTATCAGGCGGATGAAAGAACGCGGTGAGCTGAGTTTCCGCATCCGGATCCGGGCTTCTCTGCGTCTGGAGGACCGGTGCTTCGTCCCCGGTATGTTCCTGCGGGCTCATCTGCCCGTTCCCGCGGCGTGTGAGGAGCAGACGGACATCGAACTGGAGGAGATCCGACCGGCATCCGGGATCCCCGCTCCTGCGGACGCTCTCCAGCGCACGGTCTGCTGGGAGGGAACCTTCCGGGAGAATCCGGAGTTTTCCGTCGTCTATTCCTATACGCGGAAGTCCCGCTGCCGGGATCTGTGCGGGCGGAAAGGTACCTGCGGTACGGGACGGTCAGATCTTTTCACGGGGGAAGAAGCTCCCCACATTGTTTTTACTCCCCTGGTCCGTGCGCTGGCTGACCAGCTGGCCGGAGGCATCCGGGATCCGCTGGACAAGGCCCGGCGGTTTTATGACTATATCACCCAAAACATGATGTATACTTATATGCCCGCTTACTTTTCACTGGAAAGTATTCCGGACAACTGTATCCTGAGCGGGACGGGGGACTGCGGGGTATTCGCTCTGCTTTTTATTACTCTGTGCCGTTGTGCGGGAATTCCCGCCCGCTGGCAGAGCGGCCTTGTGGCCGAACCGAATTTCTGCGGCGCACATGACTGGGCGCGTTTTTACGCGGAACCTTACGGATGGATTCCCGTGGATCCGTCTTACGGCGTTTCCGCTGTCCGGACAGGGAAGGAGGAGCGGAGACGTTTCTATTTCGGGAATCTGGATCCTTACCGGATGACGGCCAACAATGCGTTCCAGGCGCAGTTTACCTGTCAGAAGGCGCAGTGGCGCGCCGATCCCTATGATAACCAGGTGGGCGAGCTGGAAAGCGCAGATCGCGGCATGGGCTATGGGGACTTTGTGAGAAACAAAGAAGTCCTCCTCTGCCGGGAGCTTTCCATCTGAAGCAGGAAAAGAGGTTTGTATGAAAATCACCGAAGTGAAACTGGGACGTATTTCCGTCCCCTTGCGGGTGCCTTTCAAGACGGCGCTGCGGACGGTTTCCAGCGTCGAGGACATCGTCGTGGAGGTTCACACCGACACCGGAGCCGTGGGATATGGCGAAGCGCCGCCCACCGGCGCCGTCACCGGAGACACGGCCGGCGCGATTGTCGGCGCCCTGCGGGACCATATTATCAAAACCGTGACCGGCAGGGAGGTAGACGATTTTGAGGATCTGATGCTGGCGCTGGACCGCTGCGTCGTAAAGAACGCCAGCGCCAAGGCGGCGATGGACATGGCCCTGTGGGATCTTTACGGGCAGCTGTACCGGATCCCGGTCTACAAACTGCTGGGCGGGAGCCGCAAGCAGCTCGTTACCGACATTACCATCAGTGTAAATGCCCCCCAGGAGATGGCGCGGGACGCCGCCGCCGCCGTGAAGCGGGGCTATGACACGCTGAAAGTGAAAGTGGGCGCCGACCCGTCCCTGGATGTCGCCAGATTATCTGCGGTCCGGGAGGCCGCGGGACCGGCTGTCCGTATCCGCATCGACGCCAATCAGGGATGGCAGCCCAAAGAAGCGGTGCGGATCCTGAACCGGATGCAGGAAAAAGGCCTGGATATCGAGTTTGTGGAACAGCCCGTAAAGGCGCATGACCTCGCCGGCCTCAAATATGTCACGGAACGCTCCTATGTTCCGGTTCTTGCCGACGAGAGCGTATTCTCCCCTGCGGACGCCCTCACCATCATGCAGATGGGTGCCGCCGATCTGGTGAACATCAAGCTGATGAAATGCGGCGGGATCTGCAATGCCTTAAAGATCGCTTCCGCCGCGGAAATCTATGGGGTAGAGTGTATGATCGGCTGTATGCTGGAGGCGAAGATCAGCGTGAACGCCGCCGTCCACTTAGCCTGCGCCAGGCAGATTATTACCAGGGTGGATCTGGATGGACCTGCGCTTTGCAGCGAAGACCCCATCTTAGGGGGTTCGGTTTTCGAGGAGCAGAATATTACCGTCTCCGATGCGCCCGGTCTGGGTATCCGCGGCGTGAAGGGACTGGTCTATCTCTGAGTACAGGATCAAAGCAGAAAACATCCGGCAGACGGAAGAAGGGGGTAACGGGATGGATTTTGAGAAACTGGAACGATGGATTGACGGCTTCTACGCGGATGAGGGCCGTCTGCAGTGGGACAAATGGAACTATGCGGACGGGTGCCTGATGCTGGCCGCGGCGCAGCTCTGGCGGGCGACCGGACGGCAGGACTTCCGGGAGTATGTTCTTAGGTGGGCGGACCGCTTCGTGTCGGAGGACGGCGTGATCCGCGCGTACCGGCCGGAGGATTATAAGCTGGACGACGTCCTGCCGGGGAGGGCGCTGCTTTTTGCGTGGCGGCAGACCGGAGAGGAGCGTTACCGGAAGGCGGCCGAAAGTCTGGCGGACCAGCTTTCGACCCAGCCGAGGACGGCTTCGGGGAACTACTGGCACAAGAAGATTTATCCGAACCAGGTGTGGCTGGACGGCCTGTTCATGGCACAGCCGTTCCGGATGGAGCTGGAAGCCGTGAGGGGGTCGAAGGATCAGTATCTGGATATCTGCGGGCAGTTTGAACAGGTGCGCAAAACCATGCGTGATCCCGCGACCGGTCTTTATTTCCACGGCTATGACGAGAGCCGGAGCGTCTTCTGGGCGGACCCTGAGAGCGGCTGTTCGAAGCAGTTCTGGCTGCGGGGGATCGGCTGGTTCCTGCTTGCCCTGACGGATACGGTTGAGGAAATGGACCGCCGCGTCTACGATTCGATGCGCCCGCTGCAGGATACGCTGCGGGAGGCGCTGCAGAGTCTTCTGCGGTACCGGGATCCCGGAACCGGCCTGTTCTGGCAGGTGGTGGATCACCCGGAGATGGCGGCGGAGGGGAATTATCTGGAGACGTCCGGTTCCGCCATGGCGGCGGCGGCGATCTTTAAGGCCAGCCGCCTGCGCCTGATTCTGGCGGAGAAATACATTCCCGCGGCGGAGAAGATTCTGGACAGTCTGATCCGCAACCGGATCGTGGAGAAGGACGGGAGGCTTGTGCTGACGGGAACCTGTGCCGTGGCGGGGCTTGGCCCGGAGAAGGGGCGCCGGGACGGCAGCATGGCGTATTATTTCTCGGAGCCGGTGGCGGACGATGACAACAAGGGCGCGGCCGCGCTGTGCATGGCCTACGCCCAGTATCTTTTATATAAGAAATGGGAGGCGGGGGAGCGATGGAAAGCATGATTCGGGTCTTGGCGGAAACATTTCGGAGCATTGT
>CAYYHX010000195.1:0-4038 GCA_964471835.1 uncultured Hungatella sp. | reverse complement strand
ACATTATACAGGCATTCTTTGCCCGGGGCGGCGTAGCCCACGTTCTCGAAGTTACCGGCCATGTTCTTCTGGCGGTAGAGATAGTAAGGCGAAAGGCCCATCTCCCGCGCATAGCGGGCGGTCATATCGATGATCTCCTGCGTGCCAACGATTTTATAATCCTTATAAACCTCTTTCATCGTGTTCAGCCGTGCGGCCCGCTTGATCGCAAGGGAATGAACCGTCAGGCTGTCGGGGCCGAGGGCCTTCACCTGCTCCATCGTCCTGCGAACATCCTCATAATCCTCGCCGGGAAGCCCGACGATCAGATCCATATTGATGTTGTCAAAGCCTTCCTCACGAGCCATCGCAAACTTCTCTTTCACATCCTCCACCGTATGGCGGCGGCCGATCAGATCCAGCGTCGCCTGGTTCATGGTCTGCGGATTGATGGAGATGCGCGTAACGCCGTGTTTCTTCAGTATCTGCAGTTTCTCCCGCGTGATGCTGTCCGGACGCCCGGCCTCCACCGTGAATTCCTTCGAGCGGCCCGCATCAAATACGGTACGTATCCTCGCAAGAAGCCGATCCAGATCCGCGGCCGGAAGCGCGGTTGGAGTTCCCCCTCCGATATAAATCGTATCCGGAGCGCGGCCGTCCATTTCCTGGGAAACATAATCCATCTCCCGGAACATGGCATCCAGATAAAGGCCGGTTTTCCCTTCCCACCGGCTGATGGGATAAGAGGTAAAAGAACAGTACAGGCAGGTTGTGGGGCAGAACGGAATCCCTGCATACAGGCTGTAGCCGCCCGCGCAGTCGATGGCGGACAGCAGGTCACGTTCCCGCTGCGCGATCTCGATGCACAGGGCGATCTTTTCATCGCTGGCGTAGTAATTCTCCTTCATGAATGAAGCGATCTCATCTGCCTTCATCCCCTCGCGGAGCTTCGTCATCGCGATCTTCGTGGGGCGGATGCCCGTGAGCGCCCCCCAGGGAAGCACCTTCCCGGTGGCGAACATCAGCAGCACATAGAGGCGGCGCTTGATCTTATTCTTCGCGTCGGCGCGGTCGTCATAATCCAGGGAAATGGGTTCGTCCCAGTGTTCCGCCTCTCTCGCAAGTTCCGGCGGGAGACCTTCCATCCGATGATCCGTCGCCTCGTCCGTCTGGATTCCGTCTGCCCGGATTCCGTCCGTCTGGATTCCGTCCGCCCGGATCAGACGCAGGCGAAAGGAAAGCCTGGCGTCGTCCACCAGCCCTTCCACGATCAGGCGGACATCCGCGCGACCTGGCTCGTGAACGAATCCCTCGCCGGGATAGAAGGCCATGAGAAGCTCGCGGATGTCCTGCTCGTATGCGTTGTCATTCAACCGAATCTCGATCATGAATTATAACCCCTTGCATGATAACCCCCGCCGCCGTACCGGAATTCCGTCCGTATCGGTTGTCATTCAGCGTTCTCTCACTGCGGCAGGAGCCGGTACACCACCGTAATCTCGGCCTCCACTTCCATCTCCCCTGCCATGACGGACATCGCCGCGTTGCTCGCGTCCGCAGCGAAAGCCGCCTCTTTCTGGATGCCGGACTCCACATAACGGCCGCTCTGGCGGTCGGAGGACTCGGTCACACTCAGCACATCCGTCACCTGGCATCCGCCCGCGTGCGCAATCGCTTCGGCCTTCTCCTTTGCCATCTCCATCGCCAGGGCAAGCGCCTGTTCGTAAGCCTCGTCATATCCGCTGGCGTAGTAAGATACACTTCCGATCCGGTTCGCCCCGCTGCTCACCGCACCGGACAGCAGTTCGCCGACCTGCCCCATCGGCACATCCGATACGGTCAGCTGCGTATCCATCTCATAGCCGATCAGACGCTGGCGGTCCCCGCTCCAGTCATACTGCGGATTCAGTGAGAAATCCGACGTCTTGATCGAAGCCTCCGCCACGCTCTGCTCCTTCAGATACGCGATCACTGCGTCCAGCGTCTCGCTGTTCTTCTGCTGGCAGGCTTCGGCGTCCGCGTCCTCCGTGATGATCTCATAGGTGATCTGCGCCATATCCGGCGTCACCTTCACCGTCTCCGCCGCGCTGACGGTCACCGTCCGCTCTTCCTCCTCCGCGCCGGCCGTTACCGTCTGCTCTTTCTCCGTCGCGCCGCCTGTTACATTCTGCCCCTCCGCCGCGCCGGTACTCTCCGCTATCTGCACCGTAATCACATCCGGCACATTCGTCGTCACCTGCGGTGTACAGGCGGCCAGCAGCAGGCCGGCGCCAAGTACACTCCCTGCCATCCTGATCTGTCCTGTTTTCATAGAATGTCCCCTCCTGTCCTTCATTGAATCTTCTCTCCTGTTCTTCACGGAATCTCCTCTCCCCGTCCTGATTCCCCGCATTTCTGTCAAGATTTCCGCCGAGATTACTATAACATAAGAATCTTATGTCAAAGGGTCATTTTCCTTACGCTTTCTTAAAAATTCTACGGTGTCCTGCCGCTCGCTATCAGCGTGCATACCACACGGAATCGGCAAATACGGTGATGTTCACAAATTATTCAAAAAATATTTACATATTCAGCATTATTTCTTCATATTTCTCTTGTATTGTAAAGAACGTAGGCAGCCGATGTGATTTTTTTTCATAATACTTGAGCTGATACAATGGTTATCAGCTCTCCTCCCTTTTTAATCCATTTATAGAAAAGTTTACCGCCCCGCAGAGCCGCTGCGAGGCGGTAAACTTTTTCACAGCTGCTAAGGTTTCCGTTATTTCCGTTTTCACTCGCATTTTGCGCGGTATTGTGGTAAGATACAGATATTAAATGTTGCGCCCGCGTCGGGAGGCATTCGGCAGGCAGTGCCGTGAATGTCTGACAGACAGTGCCGTGAATATCTGACAAGCATCATCGTGAATGTCTGGCAGACAGCACCGTGAATATCTGACAGACAGTACCGTGAATACAGAATCAGGCCGGAACAGGATGGAGCGGCCAGTTGCCCGCGCAAGAAGATACACCGCCTAAACGTTTACGAATATACACTTGCCAAGGAGACTTTTTAATGCCCGGTTTCACCACACACTACATCATGGGAATGAAGGTCTACAACGATCTTCCTTCCAATCCGCTCAAACACCTCATCGCCAAATACCGCTGGCTCTACCAGCTGGGGCTGCAGGGACCGGATATGTTTTTTTATAATCTGCCGATCCTGCGGTACAAGGATAACCGGAACGTAGGTTCTTATATGCATGAACACCATGTACGGGATTTCTTTGTCACCTATATACAGGAAACGCTGCAGATCCCTTCGCACCAGCAGCGGGAGCAGGCCATCGCCTACTTCTGCGGTTATGTCTGCCATTATATCTGCGACTCGATCTGCCATCCTTTCGTCTACGGACGGATTCAATACGATACTGACCAGTCGAGCATGAAGTATCACGGCCTCCATGCCCAGCTGGAGAATGAAATCGACGCGATCCTGCTGCAGAAATATAAGAAAAAGAAGCCATCGCAGTTCAACCAGGCGGCTACCATCTGCTTAAATCCCCAGGAGATGCAGTTCATCACCCGGTTCCTTTGCGACTGTATCAATATTGCCTACTACCCCATCACCTATGAGAATAACTATCAGGTGACGCCCCGCATGATCCACCGCTCTATCCTGGCCATGCGCTACGGGTGCCGCACCCTGGCGGATCCTTCCGGACATAAGCGGAACCGTGTGGAATTCATGGAATCCATTTTCCTCAAGAACCCGGTGATTACCCACAAGATCGTGACCGACCAGGTGCCTGATCCGCGAAAGAGCCTGAACCTCGACCATGAAACCTGGACCAATCCCTGGGACCGCCGCCTGGCCTCCAACGCTTCCTTCATGGATCTGTTTCGCCAGTCGCTTGCCCGCTGCGGCAGGGTCTATTCCCTGATCGCCCTGCGGCTCCTCGCACGCCAGAATCCGGCGCCTGAACTGACGGCAGAACATAAAAAAACCTCCCCCGAAACCGTATCAGAGGAGATTGATTTTACCGATATTATCGAAGAACTGGGGAACTATTCCTT
>CAYYHX010000194.1:0-4119 GCA_964471835.1 uncultured Hungatella sp. | reverse complement strand
GCTCGCTCTCCGGGCAGAACGGCACCAGGATCTTCCGGTCCAGCTCCGTCCTCTCGTAAAAGTTCCGGTCGATCCCGCTGTTCCCGAAATCGAAGGCGAAATCCCATTCCCCGTTCAGGTTCATCCAGTTCTCTCTCCGCATCTGCGGCTGCGGGTGCTCCGGCCTCGGTACCGTCATATTCATATAAGAGCCCTCCTTTTCCCCGTGACAGCGCGGATCCTTATCCCTTGAGCGACCCGACAAACACGCCCTTGACAAAATACTTCTGCACAAACGGATAGATGCACATGATCGGCGCCGTCGATATCACGATGACACAGTATTTGATCAGTTCGCTGTACGACTCGATCTCGCTGATCCCTATCGACTCCGCGGCGGCGGATACCGTAACCTGACTACTGACAAGGAGTTCCCTCATCAGAAGCTGCAGCGGATATTTGGTACGGTCATCCAGAAGCACCATCGCGTTGAACCATGCATTCCAGTGTCCCACGACGAAGTAGAGCAGAATGACCGCCAGCACCGGTTTCGACAGAGGGATGAGCACATCTTTCAGGATCTTAAACTGCGAGGCCCCGTCAATGATCGCGGACTCTTCCAGCTCCCTCGGAACCGACTGGAACCCCGTCCGCAGGATGATCATGTCCCACGTCGAGATAGCGTTCGGAATGATCATCGCCCAGATATTGTTAAAAAGTCCCAGCTTTCTCTCCAGCAGATAGGTGGGGATCAGGCCGCCGCCGAAATGCATCGTGATGATAATGAGGATCATGATCGCCTTCTTGCCCATAAGTCCCGGACGCGAGAGGGTGAATGCCCCGCAGATCGTCAGGACCATGTTCAGGGCCGTCCCCGTCACGACATAGATAATTGTGTTCTTGTAACCCATCAGAATCGAACTGTCCTTCAGCGTCGCCGCATATCCCCGCAGCGTGAAGCCATCCGGCTTAAGCAGGAGCCCGCGGTGTACGACCAGCCGGCTCGGTTCGCTCAGGGAAGCGAATACGACGTAAAGCACCGGATAGAGGCACAGCAGCGACAGGAATATCAGAACAGCATAATTAAAAATATTAAAAGCGATATTGGCCGGAGACTTCCTTCCGACCTGTCTTCCTTTCTCTCTGTTCATCCGCATACCTCCGTTATCAGAACAGACTTACTTCCGTGAGTTTCTTTGACGCCCAGTTCGCGAGCAGCAGCAGAACCAGATTGATCGCGGAGTTGACTAACCCTACCGCCGTGGAGAACCCATAGCTGCCTTCTACCAGGCCGCGGCGGTAAACAAAGGTCCCGATCGTATCCGCCGTCTCATAGATCACCGGATTATAGAGGAGGATCGCTTTCTGCCACCCGGAGGACATCATGCCTCCCAGCTCCCGGATCAGCAGGATCATGATCGTCGGGAGGATACAGGGGATCGTGATGTGCCACATCCTCGCGAGCCGTCCGGCTCCGTCGATCTCGGCCGCGTCATACAGCTCCGGATCGACCGACGCCATCGCGGAAATGTAGATAATGGATCCCCAGCCTATGCCCTGCCAGACGCCGGATATCGTATAGATCGGACGGTACATATTCGAGTAAGCCAGAAGCGACGTATGCTGCGTACCGGTCACCGCATTGACGATCTGCGTCACGATGCCGTTGGGTTCCACAAACAGACGGACGATGCCGCAGGCCACGACCAGCGAGATGAAATGCGGCATATAAGTGATCGTCTGCACCACACGCTTAAACTTCATGTTCCGGACTTCATTTAACAGAAGCGCCAGAATGATCGGGGCCGGGAATCCGAGCACCAGGTGCCAGAGATTCAGCATTATCGTGTTCTTAAAATACCGCCACAGATTGGGGTTGCTGAAAAAATCATAGAAATTCTGTAGGCCGACCCATTTGCTGCCGGAAAATCCCAGAAACGGTTTGTAATCCTTGAACGCGATCAGCACCCCGTACATCGGCCCGTAACAAAAAACGATATACCACAGAAGCACTGGAATGAAAATAAGATATGCGAACCAGTTCCTTCTCAGATCCCTCTTAAGACGCAGCCGGAAAGGCTGCTGCGGAAAAGGTTCTTCCTCTTTGCGTTTTCCTTTCACGTTATTCTCCTTTCCGAAACGGGAACCGGATCCCGTTCAGCCGGGGGCGTAAAACCGGCCCGTTTTCCTGTTTCATCCGCTGTCAGTCGCCATAACTCCGCGTTTCATATCACGGAGCTGCCACAAAAACACGTCCATGCCGTATTCCGTGACAGCTCCTTTAGTCAGTCAATAACGATTCTTCTCTTATCTTGCAAGATACCTGTCATACGCATCCTGATAGACGGATACATACGTATCCAGACCCATCTGCTCTGCCTTGTCACGGAACTCCTGTACGGCGGAGACCGGAAGCTGTCCCATGATGATCTTCGTATAATACTCATGCTGGAGCGTCCGGATATTCGTTGCAATATCCGTGACCTGCGATGACTCCTCCGGCGTCAGGCTGAGAGACGGCAGCCCAACCCATTTGGCGCCATCAACGATATCCCTGCATGCCTGCTCTGATACCGTATTATCGTTCAGGGTCGGTGGGAATCCTTTTGCAGTTACATAATTATGCAGCCTGTATTTCGAGGTCAGATATGTTCCGGCATTCTGCACAATTTCCGGGTCGGTAAAGATCAGACCGTCCTTAGGATAATAGGGTATTCCCTCCTCGTCAACCAAACATACATCGCCATAGGAACCGTGGTTGCAAACGAACCAGCCTTTTTTCGTGTAGAAGAAATCCATAAAGGCCAGCGCCGCGTCAACATTTTTGCACTGCGTCGTAATCGCTCCAACAGAGCCGGACACGTTATTGAAGAAGGCGTCCACCTGCAGTTGATCTCCCTTATTCAGAACCGGATACTTGCCAAAAAGACACGGAGCACCGCCCACTAAATCCACAAAAGTTGAATTAGACATCACCTCCATCGCCGTGCTGTCGGAAGCAATCATGGAATTCCGGTGGTTGGCGTCTCCCGTCGCAAAATCAGGATCGATCAGCCCTTCCACGTACCATTTGTTCATGGTCTGCAGATAATCTTCCGCGCCATCCTGCACCGGTCCGTAAGCCACCTTGCCTTCATCGTTGACGAAAAGATCACGAAAGACGCCGTACGCACTGGCAACGCAGGAATTCGTCAGGAATCCTGTTTGGGTAATCAGTTCCATCGGGATATCATAGCCCGCGTTCTTGCAGTCTGTCATGAACGAATACCATTCATCGACCGTTTCGGGAACCTCCGTCCAGCCGGCATCCTCCATTGCCTTCGCTTTGTAGACGGCGGTATCTGCAAGGTAAGGCTCATACGACCCTATCGTATACATG
This sequence comes from uncultured Hungatella sp., assembly GCA_964471835.1. Taxonomy (GTDB): domain Bacteria; phylum Bacillota; class Clostridia; order Lachnospirales; family Lachnospiraceae; genus UBA3402. The sequence continues at coordinate 761 of CAYYHX010000194.1, read as the reverse complement.
CACAGCATACGTCCGTCGTCTACGACTACCGCCCTGCGCTGATCCTCATGGCAGTTACCGAGGAAAGTCATATAGTTGGGAAGCTTGTCCTGATAAGGCGTCAGATCCATGATCACGCCATCCTCAGCGGCAGAAAGCTCTCCGCCCGTGTAATAACGAATCCCGTTAATAATGATATCCGGCAGTTCGCCGCCGCTGAGCATGAGGTTGAATTCTGTTTTTTCTTCCCCGAGAGTGGGGGTGATGAAATTAAGTTTGATACCGGTCAGCTTCGAAATCTGCTGCATAACAGGATGCTGGCTAAAATCCGGATACATCTTGGATGTACCATACAGATCGGGCATCCAGATATCCAGCGTGACACCCTCAAATCTCCCGTCATAGACGGAATAGTCGCTTCCCAGCCCGAATTTGTCTGACACGTAGGTATCGTTCAGCGTATTATTCACCTGATCGATCAGTTCCGGAGAGGGATCCGTATTGCCGCGAACCTGCGCGGACAGATCCTCCATCGCCTGAGTCTCTGCCGCGGTGGTCTCCTCTTTTGACTCCGCCGCGGTGGTAGTCTCCGCCTGTGTCGTCGCCGCGGTGGTGGTCTCCGCCTGCGTCGTCGCCGCGGTAGTCGCGGCCGTCGTGCCGCTGCTGGAGTTACCTCCGCCGCACCCCCCCCAGAACCGCCGCGGCCAGAAGCACAGCGGCCAGGGTAATCGACATTCCTTGCGTTCTTCGATTCTTTTTCATGTTTTCCTCCTTCTTCTGCT
>CAYYHX010000193.1:1502-4126 GCA_964471835.1 uncultured Hungatella sp. | reverse complement strand
GACGTGGCGTTTCTGGTGGACGGCGTTACCAAGCTGACCCAGCTGTCCTGGGATAAGGATAAGGTGGAGGTTCAGGCGGAGAATCTGCGGAAAATGTTCCTGGCCATGGCGAAGGATATCCGCGTCATCATTATCAAGCTGGCCGACCGCCTGCATAACATGCGGACGGGCAAATACTGGAGCCCGGAGAAGCAGAAGGAAAAGGCGAGGGAGACGCTGGAGATCTACGCGCCGATCGCGGACCGGCTCGGCATTTCCAAGATCAAGATCGAGCTGGACGACCTGTCGCTGAAATTCTTAAAGCCTGACGTCTATTACGATCTGGTGGAGAAAGTCAATCTCCGCAAGGACGCCCGCGAGGCGTTTCTGCACGGCATCGTGACGGAAATCGAAGAAAATCTGAAAGAAGCGGGCATCGAGGCCACCGTCGGCGGGCGGGTGAAGCATTTCTTCAGTATCTATAAGAAGATGGTCAATCAGAACAAGACCATCGACCAGATCTATGATCTGTTTGCGGTGCGCATCATGGTGGAGTCGGTCAAGGACTGCTACGCGGCCCTGGGCATTATCCACGAGATGTATAAACCGATCCCGGGTCGTTTCAAGGATTACATCGCCATGCCGAAACCGAATATGTACCAGTCGCTGCATACGACGCTGTTTTCCAGCACCGGGCAGCCGTTCGAGATCCAGATCCGGACCTATGAGATGCACCGGACGGCCGAGTACGGGATCGCCGCCCACTGGAAGTACAAGGAGAGCGGCAGCGGCGTCACGGCGGAGGGCGACGAGGCCGCGAAGATGGCCTGGCTCCGGCAGATCCTGGAATGGCAGCGGGATACGGACGATTCCACGGAATTTTTGAGCATGGTGAAGGGCGACCTGAACCTGTTCTCGGACAGCGTCTACTGTTTTACGCCGTCCGGCGATGTGAAGACGCTTCCCAGCGGCTCCACGCCGATTGATTTCGCCTACGCGATCCACAGCGCCGTGGGCAATAAGATGGTCGGCGCCCGCGTCAACGGCAGGCTGGTCAACATTGATTACCAGATCCAGACCGGCGATCAGATCGAGATTATTACTTCCCAGAATGCCAAGGGACCCAGCCGCGACTGGCTGAGTCTTGTGAAGAGTACCCAGGCCCGCAACAAGATCAACCAGTGGTTCAAGAACGAGCTGAAGGAGGATAACATCGTCCGCGGCAAGGAGTTGATCGACCGCTACTGCAAGGCCAAAGGCATCAATTACGCCGAGATCAGCAAGCCGGAGTTCATGGAGAAGGTGATGCAGAGGTACGCCTTCAAGGACTGGGATTCGGTGCTGGCTTCCGTCGGCCACGGCGGCCTGAAGGAAGGCCAGGTCATCAACAAGATGCTGGAGGAGCGCGACAAGAAGCTGAAGCGCGAGGTCACGGACAGCCAGATTCTGGACGGTTTAAGCGACCGGAGCAGCGCTAAGGTTCCCGCGATAAAGAAGCCGCAGAGCGGGATTGTCGTTAAGGGCATCCATGATGTGGCGGTGCGTTTTTCACGCTGCTGCAGCCCGGTGCCGGGCGATGAGATCGTGGGCTTTGTGACCCGCGGGCGCGGCATCTCGATCCACCGGACGGACTGCGTGAACATCATCAACCTTCCGGAAGAGGAGCGCGCCCGGCTGATCGACGCGGAGTGGCAGAAACCGGACGGCGGGGAAGGCGATGAGAAATATACGGCTGAGATCCAGATCTTCGCCAACAACCGGATCGGGCTGCTGGTTGACATTTCCAGGATTTTCACGGAACGCCAGGTGGACATTACTTCCATCAACGTGCGCACCAGCCGGCAGGGGAAGGCGACGGTCGTCATGACGTTTGACATCCCGGGAAAAGAGGCGCTGGCGCGCCTGACGGAGAAGCTGCGGCAGGTCGAAGGGGTGCTGGATATCGAGAGGACGGCCGGGTAAGGAGCGGATTCGAATGGAGAAGTTAATCGAATGGAGAAGTTAAAAATCGCCGGCATCGTGCTGGGCATGGTGGAAACCAACTGCTATATCATTTACAGAAAGAAAGGGACGGAGGATGCGCCGGGGCGGTGCGTGATCGTTGATCCGGCGGATAATGCGCCCTTTATCATCAAGAAGTGCCGGGACATGTGCCTGAGGCCGGAGGCAATCCTGCTGACGCACGGGCATTTTGACCACATCCTGGCGGCGGAGGATATCCGCCGCACCTTCCACGCGCCGATCTATGCCGGAGAAAAGGAACAGGCGCTGCTGGAGGATCCGGCGATGAATCTGACCGGTACGGCAGGCGAGGTTATGAGTCTGGAGGCGGACCGTCTGCTGAGGGACGGCGAAATCCTGCGGCTGGCGGACGCCACCTGGCGAGTACTGTTCACGCCGGGGCATACGGAAGGCAGCGTCTGCTATTATGATGAGGCGGACGCGGTTCTGTTGAGCGGCGATACCTTGTTCTGTGAGTCGGTGGGACGGACGGATCTGCCGACCGGCAGTTCCGAGAAACTGTTTGTGTCGGTGTCGGAGAAACTCTACGCGCTGCCGGATGAAACCGAGGTATACCCGGGGCATGGGGAGAGTACGACCATCGGCCATGAGAAGGAGTACCATACGGTCTGAGGGAGCGGATG
>CAYYHX010000193.1:0-1402 GCA_964471835.1 uncultured Hungatella sp. | reverse complement strand
TAAGGAAAGGAGAGACATTATGCAGAATCCAGTTGTTACCATTGAGATGATGAATGGGAAAAAGATTACGGCGGAGCTGTATCCGGAGATCGCGCCGAACACGGTTCGCAATTTTATCAGCCTGGTGAAAAAGGGCTTCTACGACGGACTGACCTTCCATCGGGTGATAAACGGTTTTATGATCCAGGGTGGCTGCCCGGACGGGAACGGAACCGGAGGACCCGGCTATTCCATCAAGGGTGAATTTGCGCAGAATGGTTTTCCTAATAATTTGAAACACACGAGGGGCGTGCTTTCGATGGCGCGTACCATGAACCCGGATTCCGCCGGTTCCCAGTTTTTCATCATGCACGCGGATGCGCCGCATCTGGACGGGGTTTATGCGGCGTTCGGAAGGGTGACGGACGGGATGAATGTGGTGGATGAGATCGCGGATGTACGGACGGATTATCATGACCGGCCCTTGAAGGAGCAGAAGATCCGGAGCATTACGGTGGATACCTATGGCGTGGAGTATGCGGAGCCGGAGAAGCGGTGAGCGATGATTCCGGATGCCGGGACAGAAACGAGCAGCGATGGGCGGGCGTCAGGGCAGAAATGGGCAGTGATGGGCGGATGCAGGGCTGTGAAGTTTGGGGAAGTATGCCGTGCGGCAGTTTTGGGATGCCGGGACGGAAGCGCAGAGCGGCAGTTGCGCTGCGGGGACAGAAACGGGAAGCGATGGAGCGGATGCCGGGACAGAAACGGAGCATGAGGTGACAGAGGAACGCACCGTGCGGGTAGATGGAAAAGCGTATATCGTGGTTCTGTCTGATGAGAGAGAGACCCTTCTGGCGGCGCAGGCTGCCGGGAGGGTCGTTGTCGGTGTGGAGAGAGATGCCGGCGGGGAGCGTACCGGCGGTCTGCCTGTACCGTATCTTGTTCAGGATCCGCAGGCAGCGGACGGGAAGTATCTGGAGCGAGTCGTGCGCAGGCACCTGGGGCTTCCCTGGATCATTACGGAAACGGAGCGTCTGGTCATCCGGGAATTTACGGAGGAGGATGCGGCGCATGTTCTGCGTGAACCGGAGGACGGGGAGGCCGACCGGATCTTCTATACGCCGCACCTTCTTCGGGAGTATATCCGCTGCCAGTATGAATTCTATGAGTATGGCGTGTGGGCGCTTCTGGATCGCGAGAGCGGCTGTCTGATCGGCAAGGCGGGAGTTACTGCGGCGGCGGAACTGCCCGACCGGGTCATGCGCGCCCGAAACGGCGGCTTTGTACCTGCGGGTACGGCATCGGATGCGAAGAAAACGCCCGCTGCCGGTATGGGGTTTCGGAGGGCTGACAATCTGCGCGGTACGGTGAATCTGGAGCTCGGATACCACATTTTTACGCCATACCGCGGACGGGGCTATGC
>CAYYHX010000192.1:0-4136 GCA_964471835.1 uncultured Hungatella sp. | reverse complement strand
GCTGGATGCGCGGAGAGGATGGTGTCCGTGACGTCAGGGCCGGATGCGCAGAGAGTATGGCATCCGTGACGTCACGGCTGGATGCGCGGAGAGGATGGTGTCCGTGACGTCACGGCTGGATGCGCGGAGAGGATGGTGTCCGTGACGTCACGGCCGGATGCGCGGAGAAGGGGGTGTCCGTGGCGTCAGAGCCGGATGCGCAGAGAGGACGGCGTCCGTGACGTCAGAACCGGATGCGCAGAGGGCGCGGCGTCTGGCCGGGAGCGGGTGGCGATGGCCTCGCGGAGACGGATCAACGGAAGGCGGCCGGTTCCTGCATATGAGACAGCGGATTTTACCGCGACATATATGCCGTAAGAGAGGTGTATGTGCCGCGGTTTTTTCATGTCCGCGTACAGCCCGAGCCGCAGCAGGAAGAAATGCTGAACCGCGGGGACAGAGCGGGAGAGAGAACGGAGCAGCAGGAAATGGAATCCGGAACAGCGGGGTGATGGAATCCGAAGCCACAGGAAGAAGAATCCGGAACTGTGGGGAGGAGAATCCGGAGCCATGGAAAAAGAATCCGAACCCGCGGCAAAAAAGAATCCACCCTGCAGCGGGAAGAATCTGCCCCGCGCACATGGATGGCAAAAGAGGAATCGAGGGAGACATCATGAAAGGACTTGGAAGTTATTTTATCAAATACAAATGGCGCTATCTGTTTACGCTGGTCTGCCTGTATCTGGGCATCTGGCTGGATATGCAGGCGCCGAAGATCATCGGACGGATCATCGACGACGTGGTCGTGGCTGGGCAGGTGAACCTCCTTATGGGGCTTCTGTGGATGCTGCTGGGCGTCGGCCTTGGCCGGGGGATCTTCAAGTACCTGCAGGAATTTATGTCCGACTGCATCGGCGTGCGGATCGCCGAGGACATCCGCAGGAAGCTGTTCAGCCACATCGAGAAGATGTCGGTGGGCTTCTTTGACCGCAACAACACCGGCGAGCTGATGGCGAGGGTCCGCGACGATGCGGAGCGCATCTGGGAGGCCATGGGTTATGTCGGGATCCTCTGCGTCGAGGCGGCCGTCCACACGGTTATGGTTCTCTACAACATGGCGCGGCTGGACCCGCTCCTGACGCTGATCCCGCTCTGTGTCATGCCGGTCGTGGGCTATGTCGCGGTCCGTCTGGACAAGAGCCTGGACAAGGTCTACGACGAGATCAGCGAGGAGAACGCGGAGCTGAACACGGTGGCGCAGGAGAATTTAAGCGGCGTGCGTACGGTCAAGGCGTTCTTCCGGGGAGAGTATGAGATCGGCAAGTTCCGTCGGCACAACAACCGCTACTGCGAGCTGAATATGCGGAAGGCGAAGACACTGGCCAGGTACGATCCGGATATTTCCTTTCTGACCAGAGCCATGCTCCTGCTGTCGGTGACGGCAGGCGGCATCTGCGTGGTGCGAGGGCGTCTCACGGTGGGGCAGCTGGGTGCGTTTATCGAGTATGCCAACAACATCGTCTGGCCGATGGAGCTCCTGGGCTGGGTGAGCAATACGATGGCTTCGGCCGCCGCTTCCAACAAGAAGATCAACCGCATTCTGGAAGAGGAGCCGGAGATCACTTCGCCGGCGGACGCCGTCCGGCCGGAGAAGGTAGAAGGCGATCTGGCTTTCGAGCATGTGAGCCTGAAGCTGAAGGAGCGGACGGTTCTCGACGACGTCAGCTTCCATGTAAAGGCGGGCGGGACGCTGGGGATCATGGGCGTGACCGGTTCCGGCAAATCGACAATCCTCAATCTGGCGGCCCGTTTCTATGACCCGGACGGGGGCTGCGTGCGGCTGGACGGCACGGACATCCGCAGGCTCGGTCTGGAAAGCCTGCGCGGAAACATTTCCGTGGTGACGCAGGAGGTGTTCCTGTTCTCGGACACCATCGCGGAGAATATCCGCATCGGAAACCACGGCGGGATCAGCGACGGGCTGATGGAAGAATCGGCCCGGAAGGCGTCGGCTGCGGAGTTTATCGAGGAGCTGCCCGGGCGGTACGAGACGGTGATCGGCGAGCGCGGCGTGGGGCTGTCCGGCGGGCAGAAGCAGCGCTTGAGCATCGCCAGGGCGCTTGCGAAGCAGGCGCCGGTGCTTATCCTGGACGATGCCACCTCATCGCTGGATATGGAGACGGAGCACGCGATCCAGCAGGCCATGAATGACCTGAAGGGCGTGACGAAAATCATCATCGCCCACCGCATTTCGGCCGTCCGCCATGCCGATGAGATCATTGTCCTGGAAGACGGGCGCATCGTGGAGCGGGGCAGCCACGACAGCCTGATGGCCTTAAAAGGCCGCTATTATGATACTTTTGTCGCCCAATATGAAAAACCGGAGGATCTGGCTTTATGTCTGTAAATACATTTAAGGAGGACGAGCTGGCGCGCGCCGTGCCGAAACGCGAGACGCTGGCCCGGCTCTACCGGTATCTGTTTGCTTACAAAAAGGAAATCGCCGTGGTGCTTCTGATCATGGCGGCGACGGTGGCGGTGGAGGTGCTGAACCCGCTGCTGATCGAACGTGCGGTCAATGTCTACGTCGCCGCCGGCGATGTGCCGGGACTGCTGCGTCTGGGCGTGTTCGCCATGGTGCTTAACGGGATCTGGCTCATCGGCGTGAAGGTCCGCATGATCCGCATGGAACGCATTTCCAATGAAATCGTGCGGAACCTGAGGGAACAGCTTTACGCGCACATCCAGACCCTGGAGCTGCGCTTCTTCGACGGCAGGCCGACGGGCAAGATCCTTTCCAGGATTATCGGGGATGTGAATTCCCTGAAAGATATGATGTCCGACAGCGTGACGACGCTGCTCCCGGATCTGGTTACGGTGGCGGCGGTGCTTGTCATCATGTTTGTCAAAAGCCCGGCTCTGGCGATGGCGGCGGTCGCCACGCTGCCGGTTCTGCTGCTGTGCATGTATGCGGTGCTGATCCTCGGAGACAGGCGCTGGATGGCCTTGCGCGTGAAGGAGGCCAATCTCAGCGCCTACACCCATGAGAATTTCTCAGGAATCCGTGTCGTACAGAGTTTCTGCGCGGAGCAGGAGTCGGAGGAGACCTTTGACCGGATCCTTTCGGAGCATGAAAATGCGTTCGTGCGGGCCGTGCGACTGGGCGACGCCATGGGCCCGGTCATCGACCTGACCTGGGGGATCGGGAGTTTCCTGCTGTATTTTATCGGGATACGCCTGTTGAACATGGACGGGACTTCGGTGGGGACGTTTATGGCGTTTGCGACTTATCTGAGCATGTTCTGGAACCCGATCCGCAACCTGGCGAACCTGTACAACCGGATCGTGAACAATATCTCCGGCGCGCAGCGGATCTTCGAGATTCTGGACACGGAACCGGAGATGAAGGATAAGGAGGACGCAAAAGTGCTGCCGCCGATCCGGGGAGAGGTGGAATTCGACCATGTGTCGTTCGCCTACCCGGACGAGCCGGAGCGCGATGTGATCCGGGACATCAGCTTCCGCATCCGGCCGGGCGAGACGATCGCGCTGGTCGGCCCCACGGGCGCGGGCAAGACGACAATCGTCAACCTTATCAGCCGATTTTACGATGTGACCGGCGGGCAGGTGCGCATCGACGGATATCCGGTGCAGGACGTGACGGTCGAGAGCTTAAGGAGCCAGATGGGAATCATGACGCAAGAGAATTTCCTTTTTTCCGGCACCGTCGCGGACAATATCCGCTATGGCAAGCTGGACGCGACGGACGAGGAGGTCGAATGGGCCGCCAAGACTGTGGGGGCGGATGAATTCATCAGGAAGATGGAGAAAGGCTATGACACGGAGCTGCAGGGCGGGAGCGGGCTGTCGGCGGGACAGCGGCAGCTGGTGGCATTTGCCCGCACGCTGATCGCCAAGCCGCGGATCCTGATCCTCGATGAAGCGACGTCCAGCATCGACACGCATACGGAGCTGATGGTGCAGCGCGGGATACATGCCCTGCTGGCGGGACGGACTTCCTTCGTGATCGCGCACCGGCTGTCCACAATCCGCAGTGCGGACCGGATCTTTGTGGTGGACGGGCAGAACATCGTGGAGAGCGGCACGCATGAAGAGCTGATCGCGCGGCGCGGGGCGTATTATGAGCTGTATTGCGC
>CAYYHX010000191.1:0-4139 GCA_964471835.1 uncultured Hungatella sp. | reverse complement strand
ATAAAGGCAGAATGGAAGGCAGAACAGAAGGCAGAATGGAACAGGCAAAAGAAACAGCATTAAATCTTCATGATGACGGGATGCCGATCGAAAAGATCGCTAAGATGATCAAGGTCAGTGCCGACAAAGTGAAAGAATGGCTGTCAGAACCGCAGATGAAACCCGCAAAATAATCTAAGTACAACCAAAGGATCGGGGGATGTCTTCCCGGTTTTTGCGAGTATGCTTCCGTTTTTCTGTTTGATGATTCAGTTTGTTTCCAATATGCCTATAAAGATGCCCGCAAGGCATCACAGGAAGAGGCGGCATTTCTTGCAAGAGCAGAGGCAGACAAAAGCTTTCGCAAGGATGAATACAGCAGGAAACGAATGTCCAAAGCGATTTCTCGGTGATCGGGGCCGAGTTCGTCAACTATATTTCCACCGTGGCAACCTGTCGCATAGTCCGCAAAGCACAAAAAGCAGGGCTGCTGGAGAAAATGAGTTACGGGGAACTCATGGACGACCTGGCATCTGCCTGGAGACTGACAGGCTCACCGGAAAACCCGAAAACCAACGATGGATTCTGGGTTCACACTCTTCAATGCGTATTTGAAGAGTTAGAGGCGCTAGGCTTATCAGAACCGGAACCCAAACCCGAACCGAAAAAACGAGGCCGAAAACCAAAGCTCTCCGGTACACAGGAACAAAAGCCCAAGCGACCAAGAAGGCGACCAGGGAAAACCACAAACCAATCTGCCGAGACTCTATAGTCCGGCAGATTGGGAAATCTTTAATATAATCATGGATTATATTTCCCGGATAAGTTTAAAAATAAAATCCTCAGCAGTTCCCCATTCCCCCTCAAAAAGCTGATCTTCGCCGGCGTCTTCACGCCCTTCGGATAGACTCGCGCCACCGGCACCTCACAGGCCCGGTACCCCAGCTGCGCAGCCCGCACGGACAGATATGCCAGCAGCTCATAGGTCATAAAAATATCCCTCAACGGCTGTACACGGGGATCCCTCAGATACCGCTCCGAATACCCCCAGAACGCGTTGGTCGTGTCCGTGAACCGGTGCCGCGCCGTCAGCGTGATCACCGGTGCATGGAGAAGCCGGACGGAAACCAGCCGCAAAAGCGGCGTCCGTACCGCCCTGCCCCCTTTTATAAACCGGGAGCCTTGGACGAAATCATACCCCTCTTCCAACTTCTCAATGAATTTTGGCACATCCTCGATGCTGTCCTTGTTGTTCCCGTCAACCGTGATGATCCCTCTGTATCCCCTCTGAAGCGCCCACCAGATCCCCATGCGCAGCTGGGCGCCCTGCCTGCCAGTGTCCTGTTTGGTAAGTACGCTGTTGACCCCCAGCTTCCGGAATAACTTTTCATCCACGGTGCTGTCCGTTGAACCGCCGTCGCAGATCACGATATCCGCCGCGTCCGGCACACGATAACGACACGCGCGCCGCAGCTCCCTGTGCAACCGTTCCCCCTCGTTGATCACCGGAATCAGCACCACGAAGTCCTTCCTTTTCGGCGCACATTCCACAGCCTCAAAACGCGGCACCCCTTCCTGCTTTTCGTAAACCATGCTCTCCAGTCTCCGCCTTCAATCTCCAAATACATCCTTCACATACTTCATGGCATTCTCGATCACGGAAATGTCTTCCTGCCGTCCCATCTCGATCGAGATATATCCCCCGTACTCTTCCTTTTCCAGAAGTTCGCGCAGCTGCCTGTGGAGATCTCTCGCCATAATCGGTTTCAATCCCGGCTCGCTGATATGGACATGGCTGATCAGACCCACGCTTCCGGCCAGTTCCCGCACGCTCTCCCCGTTCTGCACCATCGTCCCCACATCCAGATTCAAACGGAACCCCAAAGAGTTCACCCTGCGGATCAGTTCCAGCGCCTCCCGGGTGGTATTGATATAGTTGGTGCCGTAAATTTGCGGGTTTGCCTCAAGACCGATCGTAATGCCATTTGGCTCAGCAGAGCCGCCATTCTTAAAAGTTCCCTTGGGGGCAGTACAACCTCCATTATCCCTAAAAGTTTCCTCGGCCGCGGCATAACTGCCGATATCTCTAAAGGTATCCTCGGCCGTGGTACATTCGCCACTATCCCTAAAATTCCCCTCGGGCGCGGCATAACTGCCGATATCCCGGAAAAATCCTTCGGCAATCCGATTCACTTCTTCCATGGGCATGCCATCCGGAACCGCCCGATTACTCGGGCAGCCGAACACCAGGTTTCGACATCCGACAGCTGCCGCGAAATCGATGGCCTTCTTCGTATAGTCCAGCAGCACCTTCCTGTCCTCCCCGGAACCAAAGAGTTTTTCCCGCCTGCCGTACCATACGGACTGCATGGACGGAACCGCCAGCCCATACCTGACCTTCATCCCTTCCGCCCACACCCGCGCCTCCCGCAGCTTGCCATAGGGACTGTCCGGAAATATCCGGGTAGGCGCGATCTCCAGCCCCGCGTACCCGTATTTTTTCATCAGGGAATAAACGGCCTCGTCCTGTTCCGGTCCCCACGCGATATTTGAAACCGCCAGCTTCATACTCCGTTCGATCCCCCGCCTTCTCCGCCCGCTTCACATTCCGCGAATTCCTTCAGTTCCCTAAGGATCTCTTCCTTCCCGCAGATATATCCGTCCTTCCCCCCGAACAGCCCGTCATGGACCGTACGGAAGTCATAATCAGCCGGAACCCCTCCGGTCACGTTCACGAATTCCCTGCCGTACACCGCCCGGTACACTTCCGCCGCCCCCACCGGCTCCGTCGCCGCGTGCCACAGTCGGATCCCGTGCGCGAGCGCCGTCCGGATATCATCCCACAAGCGTTTTAACGGATAGAACTGAAACCGGCTACGGCTGTCCGTGAAGTTCAAGGAAGTAAAACCCAGACTCCGGAAAATCTCTCCCAGCGCGGCCTCTTCCTCCGGCTTCAGCGGTCTGCACCGAAGAAAGCCGTTCCCCTGCGGCACATAGTACTCCCGGAGCACCGGCTCCTTTCCGGCCAGTTCCCCAAACTTATCCGCCCGCAGCATGCGCGGGACCGGATGGAGCATGTCATAGATGAAGTTTTTCTTCAGATTCCTGCCGAACAGCCCCGGCAGGCGCACGATCAGGGCGTCCGGATCATTCTCCCGCACCCACTGCTCCAGCAGATAGCGGTCATATCCGTAAGGCTGCAGGCCGGCCGTATCAACCGTAAACTCCTCGTCCACGCCTTTCGGAACCTTGAACACATCGACCGTCGAGATCAGCACCAGCTTCTTCGGCGCGATCTTCCGGATGTTGTCCTCCGCCTGCCGGATCAGCGCCATATCCTTCTCCGGTGCAGAATTGGCAAGATACTTTTCCGCGCGCAGCCCGGCATAGATCAGCAGATCCGGACGCAGGCCGTACGCCGCGGCGATGTTCTTGGAATTATATGCCGCGCCAATGAGAGCCACTGCAGACGCATAGATATTACTGCCTACAAAGCCCGTATGACCGACCAAGGCAACCATCTTAATCCCCTATCCAAACTGGATATATTCCTACATATCCGTCTGACATCACCATTTTTGCGGAACAACTCCTTTCTTTATAAGCAATCGACGAGGTCTTCTGACATGGGACTTCCCAAAAACAGCCACGCCAAAATAAACGCCGGATACAGATAGCGTCCCAATGTAATGGGGTACAGAACGTCCGATATCCACTATGAAGCGATGATTGTCCCGAATGCCCGAACACCCGGCAGATCCCTCAGATGATGATATAGTGCAGCGGGGTATGGCCCCAGCTTGCAACCTAGTTCAGCATTTCTTTCCAGTTCATCCGCTCCGTAAGGCAGGGAAGTATTTCATCATACCAGAAAACATTGTCAAAAAGCCGGAAGAAATGAATGCTGACAGCAGGTACTTTATGGCAAATATGCTGGAAGCATTCAGCTTGCCATAGATACCATCCTTATTGTTCCGGAATACCGCCAGAAAGACGAAAAGGAGCAGATTCAGGAATACACAGCAGCACACATATTCCAACAACAGATATTTCTTAACTTCCTGGATACTTAACCCTCGATGATTTAGTCCTCGAGGGTGATAGCTGCGAGTCCGCAGAAAATCAAAGGATTCTGCGATTTTTGCTTGTGTTTTCAGTAC
>CAYYHX010000190.1:0-4154 GCA_964471835.1 uncultured Hungatella sp. | reverse complement strand
GTCCGGAGTGACCGTATCCTTTAACATCACACCGTTTTCGCCAAGATAGAACCACCAGCCGTTATCCTGAACCCAGTAATTCGTCGCCATGGCGCCGCTGCTTCTGAAATAATACCAGTCTCCGTTGATAAACAGCCTCCACCCGACGGCCATATACCCGTCCGCGTCGATCCAGTAATCGGTTCCGTCAAGACTGAGCCATTCGCCGGCCGCGCAGCTGCCGTCCCCCTTGATATAATACCAGCCGTTGGCATCCTGCACCCAGCCCGCAGCCGGTCCCGCGGGATTCGTCTGCGATCCGGACGGTGCCGGTGCCTGTCCTCCCGGTCCGGCACCGGCAGACGCCATCTTCGCGAATCCGTAATCCAGAAGTGCTCTGGTATCCGTATAATGGCTCCCGTTCGCCTTCATAACCACTGCCACAAGCCGGACGCCGCCGCGTTCCGCGCCGGTTACAAGCGTATTGCCCGCCAGCGACGTATATCCGGTCTTGCCGCCGATGATCCCTTCATAGTAGCGGGAATCATCCGGATACATCATCTTATGCCCCATGGAAACTGTCCTTGCCTCATGCTTTGAAGTGGCAGGAAGCGTATAAGACAGGGTCGTATCGATCTCCCGCAGCGTCTGGTTAGCAAAAGCGGCGCGCGCAATCAGCGCCATGTCATAAGGCGTCGTGTAATGGTTCGGATCGTTCAGCCCGTGCGGATTCACAAAATGGGTATCCGTGCATCCCAGCGCGGCAGCTTTCTGATTCATCCGGTCCGCGAACGCCGCGATACTGCCTGACACATGCTCCGCCAGAGCGTTGCCCACCTCATTTGCCGACTTGAGGAGAAGCGCGTACAGGCACTGGCGGACCGTCATCGTATCCCCCTCCGTCATATCCAGTGAAACGGCTCCCGATTCCAGATTCGTGGTGGCTGTTTTGGAAAATGTCACCGTCTCATCCAGACTGCAGTTTTCAATGACAAGGAGGGCCGTCATCAGCTTGGTGATACTGGCCGGATAATACCTTGTATACGCATTCTTTCCGTAAAGAATCTCCCCCGATGCCGTGTCAATCACCACGGCGCCATCCGCCTCGATCACCGGCTCCGCGGGCGCCGGGGTCCCTGACGTCCCGTTCGGGTCCGCGTAAGCGGTCAGCTGCGGCGCAAACGCCAGGCAGAAGATCAGCATGGCTGCCGCAGCCCTCCGCCGGAATATTCTCTGTTTCTTCATCGGTTATCAGCTCTTTTCCTCTTGTTCTATTCTGCTCTCATGTGTTTTCTCCGGACAAAGAACCCTCTTATGCTTTGCTCGTAACCTTACAGGATGGCACGTTTTCCTGCGTAACCGTTGACCGCACAAGAAGCGTAGGATGTCTCCCGCCGTCTGGACTGTCACGTTCTGCTCCGCGCTCACACATTTTCTCCGAACCGCCGCGCCTGTTCCGCGATCAGTTCCTGATCGTCAAAATAATTGATCTTCATGGCCGCTTTCATCTCCGCGAGCGTCGCCGCCGCTTTCTTCTCCGCTTTCTCGCTGCCATCCTTCAAGATGCGGTAGACCTCCGGGATATTCCTCTCGTAAGCCCTGCGGCGTTCGCGGATCGGCTCCAGCTCCGCCTGCATGACCTGATTCAGGAACTTCTTTACCTTCACATCGCCCAGGCCGCCCCGCATATAATGGGCTTTCAGTTCGTCCAGATTCGGATATTCCGGCCAGAAGCGTGCAAAATGCTCGTCACGGCAGAACGCATCCAGATAGGTAAATACCGGATTGCCCTCCACGTGTCCCGGATCCTGGACCCGGATGTGGCTGGGATCGGTAAACATGCTCATGATCTTCTTCTGAACCTCTTCCGGCGTATCCGACAGGAAGATGCAGTTGCCAAGGGACTTGCTCATCTTCGCGCTGCCGTCGATACCGGGCAGGCGCCGGCAGGATTCATTCTCGGTGATCCGGGCCTCCGGCTCCACCAGCACTTCGCCGTAGATGTGGTTAAAACTGCGGACGATCTCCCTCGTCTGCTCGATCATCGGCAGCTGGTCGTCCCCTACAGGCACCGTCGTAGCCTTAAAAGCCGTGATATCCGCCGCCTGGCTGATCGGATAGGTGAAAAAACCCACCGGGATGCTCGTCTCGAAATTCCGCAGCTTGATCTCGTTCTTCACGGTTGGGTTCCGCTGCAGCCTCGACACCGTTACCAGATTCATATAGTAAAAGGTCATCTCCGTCAGCTCCGGCACCTGCGACTGGATGAACAGCGTGGACCTCGCGGGATCCAGACCGCAGGACAGATAGTCCAGCGCCACCTCGATGATGTTCTGCCGCACCTTCTCGGGGTTGTCCGCATTATCCGTCAGCGCCTGGGCATCGGCGATCATGATGTAGATCTCGTCAAACATCCCGGAATTCTGCAGCTCCACCCGCTGCCGCAGGGAACCCACATAATGTCCCACATGGAGCTTCCCCGTCGGGCGGTCCCCGGTCAGTATGATTTTCTTCGATTCAGCCATAGTTTCCTCCTGATAACGAGTCATTCTTCTAGAGTATACCACTCCTTCTCTCAAATGCCTACTATATTTTTCTGAAAAATCTCTTACGGAAACGAAACCATTTTTCCTGAAATAGTGTTTCATGAACATAAACTATTTCAGTAGGTACTCATTTTATATCCTGCATCATAAAAGTTTTTCTTATTGGGACAAAGAAAAATCATGAAACTGCAAAAAGCTGGCCGCGAAAAATACCCGGATCAAAAACCTGAAAGAGAAAGCAGCTGCGTACGAGTCCGGAGAACGGTATGAAAAACTCCGGGAAAAGCACCGGAAGGAACTGGCGAACTGGCCGTAAATGGCAGCAAAAAATCCCGGTATCCGAGTAATACTGGGGTTTCCCTGCAATTATCTGTGATTAGTAACTTCCAAACTCAGGGGACGAAAGAGGCGGATTTTTGAAAATCACTTGATACCGCGGCCCGCGATGGGATATAATGATGACGGTATTATATGCGGAGCGCAATTTCAATAATCATAAGGAGGGGGGTGTGCGTATGCCCAGAACAGTGTCTATTGGCACGAGCAGTTTTGAAAAATTCAGGATAAACAATGCATTTTACATTGATAAGACAGACTTTATCCGTCAATGGTGGGACAGCTTGAGCGATGTGACTGCAATCATGCGTCCGCGCCGTTTCGGGAAGACCCTGGCTATGGACACGGTGGAGTGTTTTTTCTCCGTGCAATACGCCGGCAGGAGCGAACTCTTTGATGGTCTTTCCATCTGGACGGAGGAGCGTTTCCGTGCCTTGCAAGGTACTTATCCCGTCTTGTTTTTGAGTTTTGCCGAGGTGAAAGATGCGACGTTTGAGGAAGCAAGGGAAAATATCTGTACCTTGATCTGGAATCTGTACAATGCAAATTATTTTCTCCTGGACGGCAATATTCTGAATGAGGGAGAGAAAACGCAATTCAGGAGTGTTTGGCAGGACATGCCAAGCCGAACGGCGATTGATTCCCTCCGGTATCTCATGGGTTATCTGTCCCGTTACTACGGGAAAAAAGTCATCGTGCTGCTCGACGAGTACGACACGCCCCTGCAAGAAGCCTACGTGAACGGATACTGGGAGCAGCTGGTCGCCTTCCTGCGTCCGCTTTTCGGCACGACTTTCAAGGGAAACCCCTTCCTGGAGCGCGGCCTGATGACGGGCATCACACGCGTCGCGAAGGAGTCCATCTTCTCGGATATGAATAATCTGGATGTGGTTACGACGACTTCTGATAAATATGCCGGCTGCTTTGGTTTTACGCAGCAGGAAGTAGATGCGGCCCTGGAGGAATTCGGCCTGTCCGGCCAGGCCGACGCGGTAAAAAGGTGGTACGACGGTTTTACATTTGGCAATAAGAAAAACATCTACAACCCGTGGTCCATCACCAACTTTCTGGATAAGAGGAAACTGGGGACCTACTGGGTCAATACCAGCAGCAACTCCCTGGTCAGCGAGTTGATCCGGCAGGGCAGCAGGGAAGTGAAGATGGACTGCGAGAAGCTCCTGGCAGGGGAAAGCATCGAAAAACCCATTGACGAGCAGATCGTCTTTTCCCAACTTGGTCTTGACGACAACGCCTTGTGGAGTTTCCTGCTTACCGGCGGCTATCTCAAAGTGC
>CAYYHX010000189.1:0-4169 GCA_964471835.1 uncultured Hungatella sp. | reverse complement strand
TCCTCCTCCATGGCCGCCGGCCCCGGCGCGCCGGCCGTGACCCGCTTCTCCACGCAGGTTTTCAGGGAAATCGCGTCGTAGACGTCCGCCTCAAACACAGGGCTGACGGCCTTGAATTCGTCCAGACTCAGATCGTCCAGAGCGACGTCCTTCTCGATGCAGCGCAGCACCAGCTGCCCCACGATGCCGTGGGCGTCGCGGAACGGAATGCCCTTGTTCACCAGATAATCCGCCGCGTCCGTCGCGTTGGTAAAACCGCGCTTCGCGCTCGCGGCCATCACATCCTTACGGAATGTCATGGCAGAAACCATGCCGGTAAACACCGTCAGGCAGTCTTTTACCGTATCCATGGCGTCAAACGCCGCCTCTTTATCTTCTTGGATATCCTTGTCATACGCCAGCGGAAGTCCTTTCATCGTGGTCAGAAGCGCCGTCAGCGCCCCGTAGACCCGTCCCGTCTTGCCGCGCACCAGTTCCGCGACGTCCGGATTCTTCTTCTGCGGCATGATGCTGCTGCCGGTGCTGTAAGCGTCGTCCAGCTCCACGAAGCGGTATTCATTGCTGTTCCAGAGGATGATTTCCTCGGCGAAGCGGCTCAAATGCATCGCGATGATGGACAGTGCGCTCAGAAGCTCGATCAGGTAGTCCCGATCCGACACCGAATCCATGCTGTTGCAGGTGGGGCCGTCAAATCCCAGCAGCCGCGCCGTATAGTCCCGATCCAGCGGATAGGTGGTCCCGGCCAGAGCCCCGGCCCCCAGCGGGCATTGATTCATCCGCGCGCGCAGGTCGCGGAGCCGCCCCCGGTCCCGCTCAAACATTTCAAAATACGCCCCGATATGATGGGCGAGCGTCACCGGCTGCGCCTTCTGCAGATGGGTAAACCCCGGCATATATGTCTCCAGATTCTCCTCCATGATGTGCAGCAGCGCCTGCTGAAGCTCCTTCACCAGACCGGAGATCACATCCGTCTGCTCCCTGCAGTAGAGTTTCATATCCAGCGCAATCTGGTCGTTGCGGCTGCGCCCCGTGTGGAGCCGCTTCCCGGCCTCGCCGATCCGCTCTGTCAGATGCGCCTCCACGAAGGAATGGATATCCTCGTATTCCTCCGTAAACTGCAGTTTTCCGTCCTCGATATCCCGAAGAATGCCCTCCAGCCCCGCGACGATCGCGTCCCTGTCCTCCGCGGACACGATTCCCTGTTTCGCCAGCATCTTCGCATGGGCGATGCTGCCCGCGATGTCCTCGCGGTACAGCCTGCGGTCAAACGACAGGGACTCGTTAAATGTATGCACCGCCTGATTCTCTTCCTTCGTGAACCGTCCGCCCCATAATTTCATGAGATGCTCCCTTTCTTCTTCCTCGTCCTATACCCGGATTTCATGATATGCTCTTCCTCTTCTTCCTTGCCCGATACCCGATAAACGCCGCCAGCAGCACCGCCGCAGTGCTCACACAAGTCACCGCTATCCCCGGCTCCAGCCCGGGCGGCATATAGCTTAACGAAACCGTATGGCTCCCCGCCGGCACCGGAAAACTCAAGAATGCCCCGAAGATCTTCTCCGTCTCCGTCTCCACGCCGTCTAAGAGCACCGTCCATCCTTCATCATAAGGAATGCTGGTGAAAAGCACGCCGTCTTTTTCCGTACTCACCACGCCGTCCACCGTCGTGTCGGTCCACCCCGTCACCTCGAGGGGATAGCGGTTCAGCGTATTGTACACCTGCTTCAGCGCCTCGTCAGAGAAACGGTAGGCAAAGGCGTTCAGATCCACGCCGCCTTCCGCCCCGTTCAGCGTCACCTCCTCCCCTGCTGCACAATGGCCGATCTCCAGCAGATAGCCGCGGTCCACATTTTCGAAAGTCCGTCTGTCGTCTTCCTTGATGAGGTCCACTTCCTCTACCTTTTTATTGGAGATATAGACATAGTATTCGCCGTCTTCATCCGCCGTAAAACAGAAACTGTCGCCGGCGTTCTCGCCGCCTGCGTCCACGAGCACCGGCTCGGTGCCAACGCCCTCGCAGAAATAATTCTGCACAAGAGCCGGATTGCTCTCGCTGCGGTTCCAATCGCTGTCAAAATAATCGGGGAACATGACGCCGAGGGGCAGGGTGAAATACCGCTTATACAGCCAGGTGTCCCCCGACTGCCCCACCAGCTGCAGCATATCGTCCGAAGCGTCCTGTTCTTCCGAATACAGCCCGTAGCGCACCGCCAGCAGCGAATCCACTAAAGGCGTGCTGCCGGTAATGCTGTAAGCGTTGACGCTTCCCTCGCAGCCCACCGATTTCACAAAGGCGGTCAGGTCGGCGTTCGCCGTAGACGAGAACAGGGACACCGACGGGAAATTCATCCACGCGCCATCATTTTTCGTCTTCCTCGTCACCTTCTCGATCCGGTAGAATCCCTCATCCTTCGGGATCCGCGTCACCAGAGCGCGCACGTCCGCATTGTCCCGGACATAAGCGGAACGGCTGGTCGTGGTCACACTCGTAACCATCGTATTCGCCGCCGCCTCCTCCGTCACCACGGCCAGCGTCAGCAGGAGCAGGAGGCTTATCTCAAGCCTTCCCTTCTTGTACAGCCAGACCAGCCCCGCGTAAACCGCCAGCAGGATGATAGCGATATAAAACAGATAGAATTCAAAATCATCCTGCTCCACCAGCTTCTCCGCCAGGATCACGAACCCCACGGAGATGCCGAGCGCCCAGCCGATCTGCCTTCCGTCCGTCTCGTCCAGATGGCTGTACGCCTCATAACAGACATACAACATCAAGAAAATATAGATGAAGGACTGGCGGCAGGGAAGGCTGTTGGGATAATGGAACCCGTGCCAGATAAAATTCAGCACATTCGTCGAGAAGCTGGCGAAGAAGAAAAGCAACATTCCGGCATACACCGCCTTGTGCCGCAGCGGGATCTTCCTGCATCCCAGATACAGCAGGAAAAACAGCAGCACCGCCACGCCGCAGTAGATGTTCGGCCAGTGGTCCAGCCCGATCTCCACGTCAACATTGCCGATATGCCGGGCCAGCATATCGAAGATAGAGAAGTACGAGGTAAAGGTCTGCGGAAATGTAAAATCCCCGGAAGCCGTTGCCTGCAGCGCAAAGATTTCCGGCAGAAGCACCGCCGCAGCCAGGCCGCCCGCGGCCAGCGAACAGGCCCCGAACTGCAGGAAATTTATCAGATAAGCGCGCAGTCCCTTGCCCTTCCTGTGTTCCAGAACCAGAAGCGCGAGGAAGTAGATCACCATGAAGATACAGATCATGATGGAAATGTAATAATTGGAAAGGATGCACGCGCCCAGGCACACGCAGTAGAACACGCCCCGCCGCTCCTTTACAAGCCGTTCCAGCCCCAGCATCACCAGCGGAAAGAGCAGGATGCAGTCCAGCCACATGATATTCCAGCTGTACGCCGCCATATAGCCCGACAGCGCATAGAAGATGCCGAAAAATGCCACGCCGAAATCATTGCGTCCGCAATGGCGCCGCAGATAGTACGCGAAGCTGAGTCCCGAAAGACCGATCTTTAGGACGATCATATACGTCATGAATTCGATCACATACGCTTTCGGACACAGAACCAGCAGCCAGTTCAGGGGACTGGCCAGATAGTACGCGTAGAGCGCGGAGAAATTCACGCCCAGCCCCACGTCCCAGCTGTACAGAAGGCTCCCCCCGTGAGTCAGCTTGTACTGGAATTCTGAAAAAAAAGGCGCGTACTGGTGATACATATCCGTCCGCAGGAACGACTTGTCCCCAAACGGGAAGATCCCCCTCTGGATAAAGATTATGATCATAACCAGCACCGGAACCAGAAATGCCGCCGCCAGACCCATGCCGCCGGTCAGAGCAAACGGCTCGGCGTCGGCTCGCCGCGCCTTTCTCCTCTCCCTGTACGCCTCCTTGCTGCGGGAACCGGGGCTGCTCCCCGTTGTGTCAGGAGAATCCGGGCTATTCTCCATCGCGTCATGGGAATCCGGGCGGCTGCCCATCTCGCCATAGGGATCCAGACTGTTCCCCATTGTGCCATGGGAATCCATACTGCTCTCCATTGCGCCATAGGGATCTAGGCGGCTGTCCATTGCGTCGGGAGAATCCGGGCAGCTACCCATCTCGTCATAGGGATCCAGACTGTTCCCCATTGCACCATAGGGATCCGGGC
>CAYYHX010000188.1:0-4218 GCA_964471835.1 uncultured Hungatella sp. | reverse complement strand
TTTAGCGTCTTAAAGTGCCGATGTCAATCGAAAAAAGAAGGATTTCGGGGAATTTCGGGCGAATTCGTGGTTTTTATTACATACAATCGCCTGTGAGACTCACAATCCGGGCATTTTGCCGTTTTTTGCCGTCGGGCGGGCGCGGGACGGACGAATGCCCGTAAAGGTTCACCTTCATTCCATTCATCTTGCAAGACAGACGAATGCCCGTAAAGGTTCGCCTTCATTCCATTCATCTTGCAACTGTTCAGGCAGTTCAGGCGGCGCATCTTCGTGTCCTTCGGGTCAGGACAAAGAGGAAGGCAGAGAAGGCAGAAACCCGTTGAAAAAATATAGCAGGTATTCTATACTTAACTATGCTTAATTAATGTAATGCCGCAGAACAGAATAATGTAATATTGCAAGTAATATTGCAAAATAGAAATATACAGGAATAGGAAGAATACAATTATATGGTAATGCAATAAATACATGAGATATTGAGGAGAATATGGGGGATAAGGGAATAACTTTTGGGGAATAACTTTTACTTTTGGGGAATAATTTGGGGGAATACTTTCAGGGAGGAACGCGAACATGAAAATGAAAAAAAGAAATGGCTTTATCCGGGCCGCTGCATATACTTTGACCGCACTGTTGCTTTTATCTGTTTTATCTGCCTGCGGCGGCAGCAATACCAAGGACTCCGAAAGCAGTACAGACGGTTCCGGAAGCGGTAATACGGCGGCAGAAACTACATTTGCGGCAGAGAATGGCGCGGCTGCGGAAACTACAGCCGCAGGCGGGAATGCCGCGAACACAGAAACTCCGGATTCGGCAGGCGATGACACAACTTCAGACGGCAGCGACTCCGGAAACGGCACGGCGCAGGGCACAGGAGATTCCGCAAACAGCTCCGCGGCCGGAGCCGCAGATACAGGCCACCCCTCCGCGCCCCTCATTTACAACTATGAACAGCCTCTTGCCATCGTAGACGATAATTTCCGCAACTGCTACGAGATTTTCGTCTACTCTTTCTGTGACTCCGACGGCGACGGCATCGGTGATCTGAACGGCGTGACACAGAAACTGGATTACATCAGCGACATGGGCTTCAACGCCATCTGGCTCATGCCCGTCATGCAGTCCACTACTTACCACAAATACGACGTCGTAGACTACCGATCCATCGACAAAGAATACGGCACGACCGAAGATTTTCAAAACCTCGTGGAACAGTGCCACACCCGCGGCATTCGCGTGATCCTCGATTTCGTTATCAACCATTCTTCCTCGCAGAACCGGTGGTTTACCGACGCCTGCGAGTATCTGCGCGGCCTGCCGGACGGCGCGGACCCTGTTCCGGCGGAATGCCCTTCCGTGGAGTACTACCATTTCTCCAGGGAAAAGGAGAATGACACCTATTATCCGGTAAGCGGCACCGACTGGTATTACGAGGGTTCCTTCTGGTCTGAGATGCCGGATCTGAACCTGGCAAGCGCCGCCCTGCGGACGGAACTTGAGGATATCGCCGCATACTGGATCAAAATGGGCGTGGACGGCTTCCGTATGGACGCCGCGCTGCATTTTGAGGAAAATGCGGACGATTTCAACACGGAGGTCCTGAACTGGCTTTACAATTACTGTAAGAGTTTAGACGATGATTTCTACATGGTATCCGAGGTCTGGGCCTCCAAGACTGCCATCGCCGCTTATTATAAGAGCGGCACGCCCAGCATGTTCAACTTCGACGCGGCAGACGCGGAAGGGAAGCTCATCAAGGCCGCCCGCGGCAGCTATTACGCCGCCAGCTTTGTCCAGGCCATGGCCGGTTATCAGGCCGACTTCTCCGCGGCCAATCCGGACTACATCGACGCGCCGTTCATCACCAACCACGACATGGGACGCGCCGCCAACGCCTTGCGCCAGGACGAGAATGACCTGAAAATGGCCTGCGGCCTGCTGATGACGATGAACGGCACTCCCTATGTTTACTACGGCGAGGAAATCGGCATGTCCAGTTCCGGTACGAAGGATGAAAACAAGCGCCTGCCGATGTTGTGGACGAACGGCACGGCAGCTTCTGCGGACGGCACGAATGGCGCCGCCGCGGAACGTACAGGTGAAGCCACCGGTTCAGCGGACGGCATCGCCTCCGGTATGACAAGGGGGCCGCGTGACGCCGATCCCGGCATTACCTCCGCCTTCCCCGGCGTGGATGTCCAGCTTAACGACCCGTACTCCATCCTCAACTACTACAAGCGCGCGCTGCGCATCCGCAACGAGAATCCGGCTATCGCCCGCGGCAGCATTTCCATCATCGAAGCCCTGACCGACGGCCATCAGGCCGCCATCACGAAAACCTGGAACGGGACGACCATTGGCATCATCTATAACACCTCTGATGAGCCAATGGCCATCGATCTGACCGGCACGGAGCTGGCGGAGATGGGAATCCGCGGCTACCTGACCGTGGACGGCTCCGAAGTCACGCTGTCCGGCGGGATGCTGGCGCTGCCGGGACAGGGAATCTGCATCCTGCAGTAAAGGGAGAACCTTATTCCTCCTTCTTCCGTCCCCAGCCGGTAATTACCGCGAACAGAAAGACGAGAAACAACGCGAAGCCGTAGATCGTCCCGCCTGCCACCACCAGCGGCGACAGGCCGGTGAGCGCCGCCCCGATGAAGACGAAAACGCTCATGAACGGCACAATGGCCGGAAGACTGTTGGCCGTGCCGTCCAGGAGATTCGCGCGGCGGTAGGGATGGATATTCTTCGCCATGCCGATCTTATTCAGAATCGGTCCGAATGTCAGGATAGAGGCGCTTGTAACGCCGCCCAGAAGCACCGTCGTCAGCGCGATGCCGGCCATGCAGATCAGCTCCGCGCCAGTATCGGTCTGTGCCAGCGGACTCTTCAGGATTGCGTCGGCAATCCGGTTCAGCATTCCGGCGTCGTTCAGCACACCCATGATGCCGAAGACCGAGATAACCAGCGCGCAGGTCGGCAGGATGCCGTTGACACCGTCGATCAGAAAGCCGGTGGCCGCATTGTTGGCCGCGTCATTGGCGAAGACCGCGCTGAAGGGGAAAAGTCCTGCCGCCAGGCCGACCGCCGTGCCGAGCCCCAGCCCCACCAGGATACCCTCAAAGATGTTGCGGGTCTTCGTCGCTACGATCAGCATGACCACCACCGGAATCAGCATGATCAGGGACATGGGATTGGCAATGGCGTCGATCTCGCCGCCCTGGTAAGTGCCGCCCATACCGCCAAAGATGGCGAAAAGCACGATGGTCGCCAGTCCCGCCACGGCGGAATATTTGATCCGGCTGGCCACGACCCCGCCGATATCCGCCGGACGCCCGTCCTTAAACTGCTGCGTGGACGCAGAGGCGATCGTAGTATCGGAGATCGGCGCAAGGTTGTCGCCGAAGATCGCGCCAGAAACGATGCTGCCCGCCATGAACATTTCATTGGCACCCAGGATCAGGCCCGCCGGATAGAAGATCGGGAAGGCGATAAACATGGTTCCGATGGAGGAACCGGTAGCCGTCGAGACGATGCAGGTCGCCAGAAAAGTGAACGCCACGAAAAGACCTCCCTGGATGCCCAGCGCATTGGCTATCCAGACGAATCCGCCGGAGAGGCCGCAGATCTTGATCAGCTGGCTGAACATGCCGACCAGCAGAAGGATCACGACCACGGAAACGGATGTGACCGACGAGATGCCGCCGATGACGCTGTCCCAGAAATCGGAATAGCTGGTGCAGAACAGCCCGCCCACCAGGAGCGCCAGGAAACCGCCGACTGCCAGCGCTTCCATATTAAATGCCTTAAATCCGATAAAAAGTACCACGCAGAAGAATACATAAATCACCACAGGGACAAGCGAGAACATGATGCCGCCGCGGAACTGTAACTTATTTTCCTGCTGTTCCATGCCGGTTCTCTCTCCTTTTCTTTCCTTCATAATGGCTCTGTCTCCTTTTCTATTCTATAAATGGTTCTGTTTCTTTTTCTATTCTGGAATGGTTCTGATTCTTTTTCTATTCTGTAATGATTCTGCTTCTTTTTTTATTTATAATGGTTTTGTTTCCTTTATTGTGTTCTTGTGTTTTACCTCCGCTCCGGCGGCCGGCCCCCGTCACGCCTTGTTCAGATTCATTTTCATGATATTGCGGTAACGTGAACCCGGCGTCCGCTCCAGCGTGAACGGCTCTCCCTCCGGCGTCGGATACC
>CAYYHX010000187.1:0-4232 GCA_964471835.1 uncultured Hungatella sp. | reverse complement strand
AGC
Organism: uncultured Hungatella sp.; assembly: GCA_964471835.1. Taxonomy (GTDB): domain Bacteria; phylum Bacillota; class Clostridia; order Lachnospirales; family Lachnospiraceae; genus UBA3402. The sequence goes on along the minus strand of CAYYHX010000187.1, from coordinate 4,229 downwards.
TGGCCCAGGCCGGCGTCGTGGGCGAGGAGGAAGGCACCAAGCCCCGGAAGATCCTGATGACGCCGGAGGAGTTTGAGGCGTTTCTGAAGGAGTAGCGAGGGGGGTGCATGACTCAGAGAGCGGAAAGCATGGCCCCGACCCGGCAGGTCTGGTGCGTGGCGGAGAGAACCGGATACCCGGCAGAGGGTTTTCCATATTATGAAGTAGGAGGTTATTTCAACATGAAGACAGACATTCAGATTGCGCAGGAAGCGGAGATGCTGCCTATCCGGGAGGTGGCGGCGAAATACGGGATCGCCGAAGACGACCTGGAGCTTTACGGGAAGTACAAGGCGAAGCTGACGGATGAACTCTGGGAACAGGTGAAGGACCGGCCGGACGGGAAGCTGGTTCTGGTGACGGCCATCAACCCGACTCCCGCGGGAGAGGGCAAGACGACAAACAGCATCGGGCTGACCGACGCGCTGAACCGTCTGGGCAGGAAAACCATGTTGGCTCTGCGCGAGCCGTCCCTGGGGCCGTGCTTCGGCATCAAGGGCGGCGCGGCCGGGGGCGGGTACGCGCAGGTGGTGCCGATGGAGGAGTTGAACCTTCATTTTACTGGGGATTTCCATGCGGTTACATCCGCCAACAACCTGCTGGCGGCACTGCTCGACAATCATATCCAGCAGGGAAACGCGCTGGGCATCGACACCAGGCAGGTTCTCTGGAAACGCTGCATGGACATGAATGACAGGGCGCTGCGCAACATCGTGATCGGCCTCGGGAGCAAGGCGGACGGATTCGTGCGCGAGGATCATTTTATCATCACCGTGGCGTCGGAGATCATGGCAATCCTCTGTCTCGCGAATGACATGGAGGATCTGAAGGATCGTCTGGGCCGTATCATCGTGGCATATAACTACGCCGGCGAGCCGGTGACCGCAGAGGATCTGAACGCGGTGGGGGCGATGGCCGCGCTGCTGAAGGACGCGATCAAGCCAAACCTGATCCAGACCCTGGAACACAACGGGGCCGTGGTCCACGGCGGGCCGTTTGCCAATATCGCTCACGGCTGCAACAGCGTGCGTGCCACGAAGACGGCGCTGAAGCTGGCGGACATCGTGGTGACGGAGGCTGGATTCGGCGCGGATCTGGGCGCGGAGAAATTCATGGACATCAAGTGCCGCATGGCGGGGCTGAAGCCAGACGCGGTGGTGCTGGTGGCGACGGTCCGGGCGCTGAAATACAACGGCGGCGTCCCGAAGACGGAGCTGGGTACGGAGAACATGGAGGCTCTGAAAAAGGGTATCGTGAACCTGAAGAAGCACATCGAGAACATCCGGAAATTCGGCGTGCCGGTGGTTGTGACATTGAATTCCTTCCTGACCGATACCGAGGCGGAATATGATTATATCCGCACCTTCTGCGAGGAGCGCGGCTGTGAGTTCGCGCTGTCGGAGGTCTGGGCCAAAGGCGGGGCGGGCGGCGAGGCCCTGGCTTCTAAAGTGATCGAGACTCTTGAGACGAAGGAAAGCCATTATCATCCGCTTTATGGTCTTGAGCTTGGCCTGAAAGAGAAGATCGAGACTATCGCGAAAGAAATCTACGGGGCCGACGGCGTGGATTATACTCCTGCGGCCGCGAAGGCACTGCGGCAGATCGAGGCCATGGGATTTTCGGATATGCCGGTCTGCATGGCCAAGACCCAGTATTCGCTGTCTGACGATCCGAATAAGCTGGGCCGTCCCGCGGGGTTCCGCATCAATGTCCGCGACGTCTATGTGTCGGCGGGCGCGGGATTCGTGGTGGCGATTACCGGCGCGATCATGACGATGCCCGGACTTCCGAAGAAGCCGGCGGCGGAAAGCATTGATGTGAATGAAGAGGGCAGGATCGTAGGGCTGTTCTGATGAATGGGAGGCTGCATGAAGATTGAGGATGGCCTGTCCGGCCTGGCTTATCAGGTGCTGATGGGGGATGCCGGCGCGGAGGTGTCCGAGGTAGCATACGATTCCCGCAAGGCAGAGCCGGGGGCGGTGTTCGTCTGTATCACGGGTACAAGGACGGATTCCCATAAATTTATTCCCCAGCTTCTGGAGAAAGGCGTCCGCGCGTTCGTGGTGGAGAGGGAGCCGGATGCGGACACGGCAGAACGGCTGCGCGCATGTCCGGAACCGGTGACGGTGGTTCGTGTGCAGAACGCCCGCCCGGCGCTTGCCCGCCTGTCGGCGGCCCGCTTCGGGTACCCGGCGCGGAAGATGATCTGCATCGGCGTCACGGGTACGAAAGGCAAGACGACCACGACGTACATGATCAAGGCGATTCTGGAGGCGGCCGGCGAGAAAGTCGGACTCATCGGAACCGCGGGCGCGGTCATCGGCGGGCAGACGTACCCGACGGCCAATACGACGCCGGAATCTTACGAACTGCAGCGGTATTTTGCCAGGATGGTGGAGGAAGGCTGCCGGTATATGGTCATGGAGGTGTCTTCCCAGGGCCTGAAAATGCACCGGGTGGACGCGATCGAATTTGATTACGGGCTGTTTACCAATATTTCCAGCGATCATATCGGCCCCGGCGAACACGCGGATTTCGCGGAGTATCTGTATTATAAGTCGCAGATGCTGAAGATCTGCCGCGTGGGGCTGATCAACCGGGACGACGAACATTATGAGGAGGTCGTCCGGCAGGCGGGGATGAGGACGGCTGAGTGCGGCGGCTTGCAGGGAGAAGGTCTGGCCCGCGGCGGTTTGCAGGAGAAAGTTCCGGTTGGCGGTGATTCGCGGGAAGAGAATCTGACTCGAGGCGGTTCGCGGGGAAAGAAGCTGACCTCCGGCGGCTCGCGTGGAGAAGGTCTGGCCCGCAGCGGTTTGCAGGCAGGAGTTCCAGTTTGCGACGATTCGCGAGAAGAGAATTCGATCCGCAGTGGCTCGCGTGGAGAGGAGCCGACCCGCGGTGGCCCACATGGAGAAGGTCTGGCTTGCGGCGGCTCGCGGGAAAGGAACCGTGTCTGCTATACCTATGCCATAGACCACAAAGCGGATTTCAAGGCCGGGGATATTCACTATGTGTCCGAACCGGGGTTTGTGGGGTTCGATTTTACGGTCAGCGGCAGGTACAGCCTGGAAACGCGGGTCAACATCCCGGGGCGCTTCAATGTTTATAATGCGCTGGCGGCGGTGGCGGTGTGCAGTTTCTTCGGACTGCCGAAGGAGAAGATCCGCCATGCGCTGGAGCAAATTCATGTCAACGGCCGCATGGAGATCGTCCATTCCTCCGACCGCTGTACGGTGCTTGTGGATTACGCGCACAACGCGGTCAGCATGGAGAGTCTGCTTCTGACGCTGCGGGAATATCACCCGAAGCGACTGGTGTGCGTCTTCGGCTGCGGCGGCAACCGCTCGAAGGAACGGCGGTATTCCATGGGGGAAATCGGCGGGAGGCTGGCGGATCTCTGCATCCTGACGGCGGATAATTCCCGTTTTGAGAAGGTGGAGGATATTCTGGCCGACATCCGCGGCAGCATCGAGAAAACAGGCGGCGCCTTTCTGGAGATCCCGGATCGGCGGGAGGCCATCGAGTACAGCATCGTTCACGCCCGGCCGGGCGACATGATCGCCGTGATCGGTAAGGGACATGAGGACTATCAGGAGATCAACGGCGTGCGGTACCCTTTCTTGGATCGGCAGGTTATCGAGGAGGTTATTCAGAAGCTGGAGGGCGGTAAAGGAAATGCAGAACCGGACGGTAAATGATCTGGCGGCGGCGTGCGGCGGCGTCCTCCTGTGCGGGGACGGCGCCGCGCCGGTCCGGCATATCAGCCTGGATTCGCGGAAGATGGAGGGCGACGATCTATTCGTGCCGCTGATCGGTGAAAAAGTGGATGCGCACCGGTTCATCCGGCAGGCATTTGCGAACGGGGCCGTGGCGACGCTGACTAGCGAGCATGGGGCGGTAGAAGCGGTCGCCGGGGAAACGGGCTGCGGGGAAGAGCCGACAGTCGTGGTAGTTGGGGAAGCGTGCCGCGGGACAGAGCCGGCAGTCAGCGCGGCCAGGAATGTTGCTGCGGCAGATGCCGCCGCAGGCGATGCAGGAAGTATGGTAATGTGCCGCGGCGGAAACGGGATGCCTGCATATAGCGCAGGCGGCTTGTCCGGAAAACACCCGCTTCCGGCCGGCGAGGACGGCCGTATCGGCTGCGGCGGCGCGTGGATCGCCGTGGATGACACGAAACTTGCGCTTCAGGC
>CAYYHX010000186.1:2285-4244 GCA_964471835.1 uncultured Hungatella sp. | reverse complement strand
TCGCTCAATATGATATCGTCAATGTTGTACTGGCAGTCCATCTTATAGATGAACAGAGTGCCAAGGCGTTCGCCCGCGATGTCGATGGGCGCGATGATGGCCTGGTAGCGTTTGACATTCTCTTCCGTGAATCCCAGAGTAACGAGGTTCACATTCTCCTTCGTGGAAAGGATACTTAAGAGCCGCTCGTTCAGCATCTTGTCAATGAACCCGCCAATCTGGTCCCCGATCATCTCTTCGATCTCATCAACGCCGGGCCAGAAGCCGATGCCCAGAATCTTTCCCTTCTTGCTGATGACCAGGATATTCGATTCCAGGATCTCACTCAGCACTTTACAGATGTCGTTAAATACGACTTTGTTGGAATTGTTATTATGCAACAGTTTCCCGATCTTCCGGGTCTTGTCCAACAACTGCACGCTCATTTCGCCGAAACCCCTTTCTCAATCGCAAAAAAGAGTCATAACTTTTAAGTGACATACAAATTATAGCATATCTCTTTCTAAATAACAATAGTTATTTGAACCTTTTGAAATAAATTTTGAATTTCAAATAATTGTATTTACATTTTCTTTTTCTGCATTTACTGCATCGACACTGTACCCGCACGTTTCGCTGCTGCAGAGAAGTTTCTTTCCCTTCTCCACCATGTAGCTGCCGCACCGGGGACAGCTTGTCCGAGACGGTTTCTGCCACGACATGAAATCGCACTCCGGGCTGTTCGCACAGCCGTAATACCGTCTGCCCTTCCGGGTCTTTCTTTCGACCAGCTCGCCGCCGCATTTCGGACAGGCGACGCCGATCTTCTCCAGATAAGGTTTTGTGTTTTTACATTCCGGGAATCCCGGACAGGCCAGGAATTTCCCGTGGGGACCATACTTGATCACCATGCGGCGGCCGCACAGTTCACAGACCTCGTCGCTTAATTCGTCCTCGATCTGCACAGACTGCAGATCCTTCTCCGCCGCTTTCACGGCCTTGTCGAGATCCGGATAGAAATCGCGCACCACGCTTTTCCAGTCCACGGAGCCTTCCTCCACGCCGTCCAGCAGACGCTCCATGTTGGCCGTGAATTTCAGATCCACGATATTCGGGAAATTTTCTTTCATGATGCGGTTCACCACCTCACCGAGCTCGGTGACGAACAGATTCTTCTTCTCCTTCACCACATAGCGCCGATCTAAGAGAGTCGTGATCGTCGGCGCATAGGTGCTCGGACGGCCGATTCCCTCCTCCTCCAGCGCTTTTACCAGAGTCGCCTCTGTAAAATGTGCCGGCGGCTGGGTAAAATGCTGCTCTTCACGCAGCTGAGACAGCATCAACTCCTTTCCTTCTGTCAGATTCTCCAACGACGGGCCGGTTTCCTCGTCCTCGTCATCCATGCCAAGGCACAGATAACCTTCGAATACGCGTTTTGAGGCGGACAGGTTAAATGTATACGCCCCTGCCTTCACCTTTACCGCCATGGTTCCATAGACCGCGTCCGCCATCCGGCTGGCCGTAAAGCGCTTCCAGATCAGCTGGTAGAGCCGGAACTGATCCCTCTCAAGAGAATCTTTCACCTGTGCGGGCGTCAGACGGATGTCCGTGGGGCGGATCGCCTCATGGGCATCCTGGATATTGGCGCCTTTCACTCTGCGGGTTTCCTCGCCGGCCACATAGTCCGGACCGTAAGTCTCCCCGATGTAAACGCGGGCTGCCGCCGCGGCCTCCTCCGCCACGCGGGTAGAGTCGGTTCGCAGATAGGTGATCAGGCCGGCCGATCCGCGGCCCTTCACCGTCACGCCCTCGTATAGCTGCTGGGCTATGCGCATTGTCTTCTGGGTGGAAAAATTCAGCTGCCTGCTCGCTTCCTGCTGCAGGGTGCTGGTCGTGAATGGAAGCGGGGCCTTCTTGATCCGCTCGCCTTTCTTCACTTCCTCAACCACGAACCGGCAGTCCCTCAAGACGGCCAGGACC
>CAYYHX010000186.1:0-2185 GCA_964471835.1 uncultured Hungatella sp. | reverse complement strand
CTCCCATATCGAGAAGTTCCGCCGTGATCTCCCAGTATTCCTCCGGGATGAACGCCCCGATCTCTTCCTCCCTGTCGCAGATCATGCGCAGAGCCGCGGACTGCACGCGCCCCGCGCTCAGCCCGCGCTTCACCTTAGCCCACAATAACGGGCTGATGCGGTATCCCACCATCCGGTCCAGAATGCGCCTGGCCTGCTGGGCGTCCACCAGGCACATATCCAGCTGTCTCGGCTCTTTCAGCGAAGCCTTCACCGCGTTCTTCGTAATCTCATTAAAACTGATGCGGCTGACACGTTTTCCCTCGGCCTCGTCCAGTTTCAGAGCCTGCGTCAAATGCCATGAAATCGCTTCGCCCTCGCGGTCCGGGTCGGTCGCCAGATAGATCACGTCCGCTTTTTTGACTTCCTTGCGAAGCTTCGCCAGGATGTCTCCCTTCCCGCGGATCGTGATGTACTTTGGCTCGTAGTCGTGTTCGACGTCGATGCCCAGCTGGCTCTTGGGAAGATCCCTGACATGGCCGCCGGAAGCGTCCACTTCGTAGCTGCTCCCCAGGAACTTCCGGATCGTCTTAACCTTCGCGGGCGACTCCACGATTACCAGATACTTTGCCATACCTCTTGCTCCTCTATATCTTTTTCACGTAAAAATGGCCTGTCGGCTGCATAACATAGCCCTTCAGCTCAAGTTCAAGCAGAATCGTCATGCACTCCCCCAACGGCAGACCACTCTCTTCTACAACCTGGTCGATAAATCGCGGTTGTAAATCTAAGCAACTATACACTATTTTTTCATTCTTTGCAAGTGCGTTTTCATTTTTTTTAGGAAGTCTTAACATTCCCTCTCTTTTTATCTGAAAATACTCTAAAATATCGTCCGGCGAGGTCACGATTCCCGCTCCCTGGCGGATCAGCTGGTTGCAGCCGCGGCTCAGCTCCGCCGTCACCATGCCCGGCACGGCCATAACCTCCCGCCCCTGTTCCAGAGCCAGCTCCGCCGTGATCAGGGAACCGCTCCGCTCCCTGGCTTCCACGACGACGATCACGTCCGCCAGGCCGCTGATCAGGCGGTTCCGCATCGGGAAATGCGTTTTCATCGCGCCGCTTCCGAGCGGGAATTCGGAAATGAGGCCGCCGCGGGCCGGGATCCGCAGATACATCTCCAGATGCGTCCGCGGGTAGCAGACGTCCACGCCGCTTCCCAGCACCGCGTAGGTGTCGCCGTTCTCCATCAGCGCCCCCTCGTGGCCGGCGCCGTCCACGCCCAGCGCCAGACCGCTGATTATCTGGACTCCGGCGCGGCACAGCGACGCGCCGAGCATCCGCGCCACCTGGATCCCGTAGCTGGAAGCGGCCCGCGCGCCGACGATCGCCACGGACGGCCTGCCGTCGTCTGGAAGGCGGCCCTTCACATAGAGGCCCGCGGGTTTTGCGTAAATATGCTTCAGCCGTTCCGGGTAGTCCCCGTCCAGCATCGTGACAAAGCGGATCCCCCGTCCGGCCAGCGCATGCAGCTCCCGCGTCGTCTCCGGCAGCTTCCGCTTCCTCTCGTCGAAACAGGCAGCCGCCGGGCGGTTCAGGAGCTTCTCCCGCGCGAGACGGGTTCCTTCCATAGAATAGACAGCCTCACAGCTGCCAAACTGATCGATCAGCAGCTGGATCGTGACCGCGCCCAGAGGCGGGATCTGGCAGAGCCAATAGAGGTAATCCCGTTCGGTGAACGGCTCGCTCACGGCGCGTCACCTCCTGTCTGCCAGTATTTTTCCTCCAGACTGCGGTAACTGACGGCCTCGCACAAATGGGCATGTCCGATCTGCTCCGCGCCGTCCAGATCTGCGATCGTGCGCGCTACCCGGAGAATCTTCGAATAGGCTCGGGCGCTTAAGCCTTTTCTCTGGTAGACGTCCTGAAAGAATTCTTCCTCCGCGGCGTCCAGCCTGCAGAACACGCGGATGTCCTCGCCATTCATCTGGCTGTTAAAGCGGATCTCCCGCCCCGCGAAACGCTCTTTCTGGATCTGGCGGACCCGCTCCACCCGCGCGCGGATCTGCTCCGAAGATTCCGCCTCCCGCTTTCCGCGCAGATCGCCGAACTCCACCGGCGCCGCCTCCGTGCAGATGTCGATCCGGTCCAGGATCGGTTTCGAGATCTTCCCCAGGTAGCGCCGGATCTGTTCTTCGCTGCAATG
>CAYYHX010000185.1:1630-4263 GCA_964471835.1 uncultured Hungatella sp. | reverse complement strand
CCATCGGCGAGGTACAGATCGCCGACGAGGTTGTCGCGGTCATCGCGGGCCTGGCCGCGACCGAAGTGGAGGGCGTGGACAGCATGGCCGGCAATATCACGAAAGAATGGATCAGCAGGCTGGGCATGAAGAACCTGTCGAAAGGCGTGAAGGTGGACGTCACCGAGGAGCATGTATCCGTAGATCTGTCCCTGACGATGAAGTACGGTTACAGCATTCCGGCCGTCTGCGAGAAGGTACAGGATAAGGTCAAGACGGCCATCGAGAATATGACCGGTCTTTCCGTCCTGGACGTGAATATCCGGGTTATGGGCGTCAATACGGAGGAGGAACGCTGAGGATGACCAGGCGGGAATTGCGCGAACATTGCTTTAAGATGCTGTTCTGCGCAGATTTTTATCCGGCCAGTGAGACTGGGAAACAGTTTGTGAACTATTTTGAGGCTCCCACGGAGGAGGAAACCGACGAGGCGGGCGAGACCGTGACGCTTCACGCGGTGGAAGATATCTCTCTGGAGGAGATGAATTATCTGGTGAAGAAGGCCGAGGCCGTCACGGCCCGGATCCATGAACTGGATGAGAAGATCGACAGCGTAGCCGAAGGCTGGAAGACGAAACGCATGGGGAAGGCGGATCTGACCATCCTGCGCCTGGCCCTCTATGAGATGCTCTACGACGATGAGATCCCGGAGCGGGTCGCCATCAACGAAGCCGTGGAGCTGGCCAAGCGGTTCGGGCAGAATGAGTCGCCGTCATTTGTCAACGGTGTCCTGGCGAAGCTGGCCTGACGGGCCGCGGGGAATGTTATGGCAGAAACAGGGATCTATTCCGTCGGACAGGTGAATTCTTATATCAGAGGTCTATTTACGCAGGACTTCCTTCTGAAGCGGATCAGCGTCAGGGGGGAGGTTTCTAATTGCAAATACCACTCAGCCGGCCATATTTATTTTACATTAAAGGATTCGTCGGGAACCCTGTCTGCGGTGATGTTCGCCGGACAGAGGCGGGGGCTGCGTTTTCAGCTGCAGGAAGGCCAGCAGGTGGTGGTGACCGGAACCATCGACGTGTATGAGCGCGACGGGCGCTACCAGCTCTATGCCAGGGAGATCCGGCGCGACGGCATCGGCGGACTCTATGAACGGTTCGTGAAGCTGCGGGACGAACTGGAGGAGATGGGCCTGTTCGCGAAGGAATACAAGCAGCCGATCCCCCGGTACGCGCGCACCGTGGGAATCGTCACGGCGGATACAGGCGCGGCGATCCGGGATATCATCAATATCGCAGCCCGCAGGAACCCGTATGTGCAGCTGGTTCTGTATCCGGCGCTGGTGCAGGGGGAGAACGCCAAATACAGCATCGTGCGGGGCATCCGCGCGCTGGACCGGCTGGGGCTTGACGTGATCATCGTGGGCCGCGGCGGCGGCTCCATCGAAGATCTGTGGGCATTTAATGAGGAAATGGTGGCGCAGGCTATCTTCGACTGCTCCACGCCGGTGATCTCGGCGGTAGGGCATGAGACGGACGTGACGATCGCCGACTATGTGGCGGATCTGCGTGCTCCGACGCCTTCGGCAGCCGCGGAACTGGCGGTCTTTGATTACCGGCAGTTTGAAGAACGCTTGGACACGGTGCGCGCGGCGCTGAACCGCGGGATGGAGCAGAATCTGGAGCGCAGGCGCTATCGGCTGGAGCAGGCGCGGATGCGGCTGCGGATGAACAGCCCCGAGAGGCGGATCAATGACATGCGCCAGCAGCTGGCGGACGAGCAGGACCGGATGCGTCTGGCAGTGGAACGGCGGCTGACGGAGTGCCGGCACCGTCTGGAGCTGGCGGACGGGCGTCTGCGGACGAATTCCCCCGGGCGGCTGATCGCGGAGAGACGCAGGCAGCTTCTGGATGGCCGGACGCGGATGCGTGCGGCGGCGGAACGGAACCTCCTGGAGACGAAACACCGGCTGGCGCTTGACGCCGGGAAACTGGACGGGCTTTCGCCGCTTAGGCGGCTGTCCGGCGGGTTCGGATATGTGACTGACGAGAGCGGCCGCGCGGTAGAGTCGGTGAGGACGCTCGCGGCCGGACAGCGACTGGATGTGCGGCTGGCAGACGGGCTTGCACGGACGCGGATCGAGGAGATTGAAGAAACTGTCTGGAGGTGTTGATTTTTGGCAGAGATAAAGAAAGCGGGCGGGGCGGGACAGAATCCGGAAGCGGCCTGCGAAGTGCGGGGCTGTTCGGAGGAGGACAATGAGGGAGCCGCATGGCTGTGTGACGCCGGGGAGAAGGCGGGGAGGGATATGCAGCCGCGAGAATGCCTGAAAGAGAAAGCGGAGGGGAAGGCACAGCCGGAGGAATACATCGGAGAGGGTACGGAGGAAACTGTGCAGATGTGCCGCTCAGAGGAGAATGAGACAAACGTGCAGCCGCATAATACGGAAGAGGGACCACAGCGGGAGATGAGTATCGAAGAAATGCTGGATGAATTGGAAGCATTGATCGAAAAGATGGAGGACCGCTCCAGCTCGCTGGAAGAAACATTTTCCTGCTATGAGCGGGGGATGCGATTGGTGAAGGAGTGCGGCAGCAAGATCGACCATGTTGAAAAGAAGCTGATGATCCTGACGGATAACGGAGAAA